>CAYZKT010000037.1:0-18092 GCA_964478885.1 uncultured Syntrophaceae bacterium
CCTTGATCCGGGCCGTCCCGCTGGACGCCGTCCCTCCATCCAGTAGTTCAAACATACGTCTTCCTCCCGTTAGAAGAATTCGGAAAACCATTTTTTCATCCGCTTGGCGGACCGCCCCCACCACCCGCCGCCCCGGCGGGGGCCGCGCCGCGCCACGCGCCGGCTGCCGTAGACCACGAGCCCCGCGGCCGTGGCGTGCTGCGGGCTGTTGATGATGTCCGTCAGCCCGCTGATTCCCATGGGATACCCCTTGCGGACGGGCATCTGGAAGATCCGCTCGGCCAGCTCCGGGAGCCCCGCCAGCATGGCCGTGCCGCCCGTGATCACGATGCCCGCCGTGAGCTGGTCCTCGTAGCCTGCCTTGACGAACTCCTTGTTGACGAGCGAGAAGATCTCTTCCATCCGCGGCTCGATGATCTCGCCCAGGATCTGCCGCGACACCTTGCGCGCCTCCCGGCCGCCCACGCTGGGCACCTCGATCGTCTCGCTCTGGGGGATCATGAAGGTGTTGGCGCAGCCGAACTTGATCTTCATCTTCTCGGCCTCGGTGACGGGGGTGCGCAGCCCGATGGAGATGTCGTTGGTCAGGTAGTGGCCGCCGATGGGCAGGACGGCCGTGTGCTTGATGCTGCCCTCGCGGTAGACGGCGATGTCCGTCGTGCCGCCCCCGATGTCGACGAGGGCCACCCCGAGCTCCTTCTCGTCGGCCGAGAGCACCGCCTCGGCCGTGGCCAGCTGCTCCAGGACGATCTCGTCGATGTCGAGACCCACGCGGTTGACGCTTTTGATGATGTTCTGCGTCGAGGCCGTGGCCCCCGTCACGATGTGCACCTTCGCCTCGAGCCTCACCCCGGCCATCCCCACGGGGTTCTTGACCCCTTCCTGCTCGTCGACGATGTAGTGCTGGGGCAGGACGTGCAGGATCTCGCGGTCCAGCGGGATGCTGATGGCCCGGGCGGCGTCGATCGCGCGCCGCACGTCCATCTCCTCGACCTCGCGGCCCTGGACGGCGACGATGCCGTGGCTGTTCATGCTCTTGATGTGGCTGCCGGAGACCCCCGTGAACACGCTGCTGATCTCGACGCCGGACATGAACTCGGCCTCCTCGACGGCCTTCTTGATCGACTCGACGGTGCTGTCGATGTTGACGACGACCCCCTTGCGCAGCCCCTCCGTGGGGTGGGAGCCCAGCCCGATGATGTCGATGCCGGTGTTGGTCAGCTCGGCCACGACGGCGGTCACCTTCGTCGTCCCGATGTCGAGACCCGTCACGATGTTGATCTTTTTCGCCATTCCTTCACTCCTGTGAATGCCGGCAGCCTGTTTCCATCCAAAGCCTGCATTCGCTGTTTTCAGCTATCCGAATCACCCGCCGGCTGCCCGCATGCTGAAGGGTTCTCCAACCTTCTCACCTTCTCAGCTTCTCAACTTCTTCTTTTATGTCCGTACGCCCCCCGTCACCTTCACCGGCACGCGGAACTCCCGGTGCTGGACCGTCACCTTTGCGGGGTTGTTGAGGTCGATGATGAAGTACCCCGAGAGGTGGCGCCTCGCCAGGTCCGCAAGCACCGGCTTCAGGCGCCTGAGCTTCGTGTCGAAGTCCCCGAACCCCAGCTTGAGGCAGAGCCCCTCGGCGAAGAGCGACAGCCCGAAAAGGTCGTCGCCGTGGATCTCGGAGATGTGGCGGATCTCGGGGACCTCCGTGTAGGAGGCCATGAAGTCGAGCAGCTCGAGGGACTTGAGGATCATCTCCCGGTTCTCGGCGCCCTTGCGGTAAAACCCCGTGAGCACGGGCAGGTCCGTCTTTTCGCCCGCCGCGATCTTCTCGAAGGCCGTGCCGTCGCGTTCGATGAAGTACAGGCCGTCGCCCCGCTCCACGAGGGCCACGGGCTTTCGCTCCGTCACCTCGATGACGAGGCGGTCGGGGAAGTCGCGCCGCACCGAGACGTCCTTCACCCAGGGGTTCGCCTTGACCTTTCGGGCCACGGCGCCCAGGTTCGTCATGAGGATGTTCTGCGAGGGCTTGAGACCGGTGAGCTCGACGACGTCGTCGCTCTGCAGCCGCTCGGTGCCCCTGACCAGCGTCTCCTTCATCTGGAAGTAGGGCGACACGATGACGAAGTTGTAGGCGAAGATCAGCAGCGAGGCGATCACGGCGACGCAGGCGATCAGCAGCACCGTCTTGCCGATCTCGACGAGGATCCTCCGCGAGCGACGGCGCACCCGGTTGACTCTGGTTTCGACGGTGGAACGGACCGATCGTCTCACCTCACTCCTCCCCGATGATCTTCACTTCGGGCTCGAGGTCGATGCCCGTTTTCGCGCGGACGCCGTCCCGCACGAGCCCGATGAGCCCGATGATGTCTTTTGCCGTCGCGCTGCCGAGGTTCACGATGAAGTTGCCGTGCATCTCCGAGACCCGGGCCCCGCCGAGGGTGAGCCCCTTGAGGCCCGCCTCGTCGATGATCCGCCCCGCGGGCATCCCCTTCGGGTTCTTGAAGACCGAGCCGGCGCTGCGGTAGTGCAGGGGGTGCTTGCCCGTGCGGGTTTTCAGGATCTCCCGGACGCGGGCCTCGACGGCCCCGCGGTCGCCGCGGGCCAGGTCGAAGACCCCGCCGAGGACGCAGGCCCCCTCGGGCAGGTCGAAGTTGCGGTACTCGAACCGCAGGGCCGCCCGGGGACAGGTCCTCACGTTCCCCTCCCCGTTGAGCAGGTCCACCGATTCCAGGACGTCCTTCATTTCGCTGCCCCAGGCCCCCGCGTTCATGCGGATGCCGCCGCCGACGCTGCCGGGGATGCCCGCGCCGAACTCGATGCCCGCCAGGCCCTCCCGGGCCGCCAGGGCCACGACCTCGGTCAGCGACGCGCCCGCCTCGGCGCGGATCGCGGCACGGCCCCCGCCCCGCTCCTCGATGCGGATCGAGCGCAGGGCCTTCGTGGAGACGACGACGCCGCGAAACCCGTCGTCGCGCACGATGAGGTTCGTCCCGTTGCCCATGAAGAAGACGGCAATGCCCTCGGCACGCAGGAAGGCGACGACCCGGCCCATTTCGGCCGCGCTCTCCGGGAAGGCGAGCGCGTCGGCCCGCCCGCCAACGCCGATGGAGGTGTGGCGGTCCATGCACTCGTCGAAGAGCACCTTGCCCTTGGCGAGTTCCCTGAGCTTTCTTTTCCATTCAGGTTCGTGCATGTCCGACGTCTCTGCTGCTCGAGTGCGCGAAGTTGAGAAGTTGTGAAGTTGAGAAGTTTGGAAATTCCTGTCGTCGTTTCGCAGCTTCCTAACTTCCCAGCTTCTGAGCTTCCTTCTGTTCAGAAAGGGATGGCAGCCGCCGAGGAGGGGGTGCGGAGGGGTCGCCCCGCCCGCCTCAGCGGCTTGCCTTCTCCTCCTTTGCCTTCTTGAGAAACTCCGTCCCCACCTTCCACACGCTGCCCGCGCCCTGGGTGATGATCACGTCGCCCGGGCGGGCGATCTCGAGGAGGTGGCTCACGGTCCCGTCGGCCGACGGGATGTATCGCGCGTTGCGGTGCCCCACGGCCTCGATCCCCTTGAAGAGGTTGAAGGAGGTGACGCCCTCGATGGGGGGCTCGCTCGCGGGGTAGATGTCCATCAGGACGAGTTCGTCCGCATCGGGGAAGCACGTGAGGAACTCCTTGTACAGGGCCCGCGTCCGCGTGTAGCGGTGCGGCTGGAAGACGACGATGAGGCGCCCCTTCCAGAGCTGCCGCGCGGCCTTCAGCGTGGCCAGGATCTCCGTGGGGTGATGGCCGTAGTCGTCGACGACGGTGACGCCGTTGACCTCGCCCTTCACCTCGAGGCGGCGCTGCACCCCGTGGTAGGCGGCCAGCCCTGCGCGCACCGCGTCGAACTCCATCTCGAGTTCGCGGGCCACGGCGAAGGACGCCATGGAGTTGAGCACGTTGAACAGGCCCGGCACGTTCAGCGTGATCTCGCCCAGGCGCACCCCCTTGTGGTAGAGCGTGTAGCGCGACTCGGGGCCCTCGAGGGAGATGTTTTTCGCCTGGTAGTCGGCCCCGGCGGCAAGCCCGTAGGTGATCGTCCGCCGCTTGATCCGGGGGAAGATCTCCCGGACGTGCTCGTCGTCGATGCAGAGGATCGTCACCCCGTAGAAGGGCACGATGTTGGCGAAGCGGACGAAGGCCTCCTTGATGTCGTCGATGTCCCGGTAGTAGTCCAGGTGCTCGCGGTCGATGTTCGTGACGACGGCGATCGTGGGCGAGAGCTTCAGGAAGGAGCCGTCGCTCTCGTCGGCCTCGGCCACGATGACCTCCCCGTCGCCCAGGCGCGCGTTGCTGCCGATGGAGGAGAGCTTCCCGCCGATGACCATCGTGGGGTCGAGCCCCCCGTGGGCGAGGATTGTGGAGACCATGGAGGTCGTCGTGGTCTTGCCGTGCATGCCCGAGACGGCGACGGAGAACTTCATCTTTAGAAGCTCCGCCAGCATCTCGGCCCGGGGGATCACGGGGATGTTGCGCCGGTGGGCCTCCCGCACCTCGGGGTTGTCGGCCCTGACGGCGGTGGAGGTGACGACCACGTCCGCCGTCTCGAGGTTCGACTCCCGGTGGCCGTAGTGGATGCGGGCCCCCAGGGAGGAGAGCCGCTGCGTCGTGTCGGACTCCATGAGGTCCGAGCCGCTCACGGAGTATCCCAGGTTGAGGAGCACCTCGGCGATCCCGCTCATGCCGATCCCGCCGATCCCCACGAAGTGGATCTGCCGGATCTTCCTCTTCATCAAATCTTTGCGCTGTCCGTTATTCATGCTGTTTCGAACCGTTCGTTCCTGTTGGAATGCTGGAATCATGGCCTATTGGGTTTAGCCCATCATTCCAATATTCCATCACTCCATCATTTCCGTGGTTTGGTCCCCTGCACCAACGCCACGCATTCGTCCACGATATCCGCCGCGGCCCGTGCGCTGCCGAGCTCCCCGGCCTTGCGCCCCATGTCCTCGACTGCCGCCGGGTTCCCTGCGAGTCGCCGGATGACCCCCGAGAGGCTCTCCCCCGAGAGGTCCCTCTCGGGGATCATTTCGGCTGCGCCCCTGTTGACAAGGAGTTCTGCGTTTTTCGTCTGGTGGTCGTTCACGGCATGGGGAAAGGGGATGAAGATCGCCGCCTTGCCGCTTGCCGTGATCTCGGCGATCGACGTGGCCCCCGCCCGGCAGACGAGCAGGTCGGCCTTCCCGTAGGCCGAGGCCATGTCCGTGATGAAAGGCAGCACCTCGGCCCCCATCGAACGATCGCCGTACTCTTTTCGCACCATCTCGAGATCGTCCTTCCCCGTCTGGTGGATGATTCGGAGCCTCTCCCTCATGTCCGCCAGGTGCGGCAGCGCCTCCAATACCGCCAGGTTGATCCGGTGCGCGCCCTGGCTCCCCCCGAAGACGAGGACCGTGAACGGCTCGCCCGGCTTCCGGGAGCGCTGCTCGCCGCCGGCGATGGCGGCCCGGATGGGGTTTCCCGTGACCCGGACCCGGTCGGGGCGGAACCGCCGCGCCGTCTCGGGGAAGCTCACGAAGATGCGGTCCGCAAAGCGCCCGAGGATCCTGTTGGTCTCGCCCGGGATGGCGTTCTGCTCGGCGATCGCCGTGGGCAGGCCCATGAAGTGGGCCGCCAGCACGGCCGGCCCCGAGGCGTAGCCCCCGACGCCGATCACGACGTCCGGGGCGAAGCGGCCGATGATCCGCCTCGACTGGAGCAGGCTCCGCGGGATCTTCGCCAGGGCTGCGACGGACCGCACGAGGCCCCGACCCTTGACCCCCTCGACGTCGAGCGTGGCCAGGTCGAAGCCGATCGGGGGGAGCACCCGGGCCTCCAGCCCTCGCTTCGTCCCGATGAAAAGAACGTTGCTGTTCCTGTCGCGCCTGCGGAACTCTTCCGCGATGGCCACCCCCGGGAAGAGGTGCCCTCCCGTGCCTCCCCCTGCGATCGCGATCCTCACGGTGCGGTCCCCCGCGGTGTCGACTTCTGGTACGTCGACAGGTTCAGCAAGATTCCAACGGCCATGCAGCTCACGATGAGCGCCGTCCCCCCGTATGAAAGGAAGGGCAGGGCCATGCCCTTCGTGGGGATGAGCCCCATGACGCCCGCGATGTTGATGAAGGCCTCCATCGCAAGCAGGATCGTGATCCCCGAGGCCAGGAGACTCCCGAAGGTGTCCTGGACGCGGAAGGCGATCACGAAGCCCCGGAAGATCAGCAGCCCGAAGAGCACGATGACGGTGCAGATCCCGATGAACCCGCTCTCCTCGGCGATGATGGAGAGGATGAAGTCCGTGTGCGGCTCGGGCAGGTAGAAGAGCTTCTGCATCCCGTCGCCCAGGCCCACGCCGAAGGGCCCCCCCGACCCGAAGGACAGGAAGGACTGGATGATCTGGAACCCCTTGTGCTGCGGGTCCTTCCAGGGATCGAGGAAGGTGTTCCAGCGGTCCATCCGGTACCCCTTCATCATGACGAGGGTTACCGCCACGGGGACGAGGGCCAGCACCGATCCGGCGAGGTAGCGGAAGCGCGCCCCCGCGATGTAGAGGATCGACAGGGCCACGGCCACGATCAGCACAGCCGATCCGAAGTCGGGCTGTCTCACGATGAGCGCCACGGGGATCATCACGACGGCCAGCGGCACGAGGAACCCCTTCACGAATTCCTGGATGTGGGCCGACTTGCGCGTCAGGTAGTGGGCCAAAAAGACGACGACGAGGACCTTCACGAGCTCGGCCACCTGGAAGGTGAAAATCCCGAGGTTGAGCCATCGCCTGGCCCCGCCCTTCGTCACGCCGATGCCGGGGATGAAGATCACCGCCAGGAGCACCAGGGAGGCCCCCATCCCCGCGTAGGCCACGCCGCGCAGCCACGTGTAGGGCATCTTCATGAGCGCGATCATGATCGCGAGCCCGATCACGAGGAACAGGATCTGCTTCTTGAGGAAGAAGTACCCGTCGCCGTATTTCTGCAGGGCGAGCATGTAGCTCGAGCTGTAGATCATCACGGTGCCGAAGGCGATCAGCACGAGCACGATGAAGAACAGGATGAAGTCGGGCCGTCTTCCCCTCGCGGGCATCTCCATGGGAATCAGTTCCTCCGCGCCGCCGTTTTCCGGTCTTCCAGCCGGTTCACCGTTTCCTTGAACACGTCGCCCCGGTGGGCGTAGCTGCGGAATTCGTCGAAGCTCGCGCACCCCGGCGAGAGCAGCACCACGTCGCCGGGTGCGGCGTCGGCATAGGCTGTTCGGACGGCCTCGACCAGCGTAACGGCCGTTTGAGTCTTCACGAGGCCCCCGATTCTCTCGCCGATGCGCCCGCGGGCCTCGCCGAAGAGGACCATCTCCTTGACGCGCCGGCGGACGAGCGGCTCGAGGGTCTCGAAGTCGCCGTTCTTGTCGCGTCCCCCCAGCAGCAGGATCACGGGCTTCTCGAAGGCCTCCAGGGCCCTCGCCACGGCGCTCACGTTCGTCCCCTTCGAGTCGTCGTAGAAGGCCACGCCGCCCTTTTCCCCGGCGAACTCGATCCGGTGGGCAAGACCCGCGAAGCCCGCCACGGCCTCGGCGATCGCACCGGGCGCGCAGCCTGCGTACCGCGCGGCCATCACGGCGGCCATCACGTTCTCCGCGTTGTGCCGGCCGGGGATCCGGATCATCGACAGGGGGTAGCTCTCGGCCTCGCGGCCGCCCGTACGGCGCACGATCTCACCGCCGCGGAGGCCCATCCCCTCGTCGGGCACGCCCGTGGAGCTGAAAAACGCCACCCGGGCCTTGAGCCGTCCCGCCAGCGCCGCCGACCCGGGCTCGTCGGCATTGAGCACGGCCAGGTCTCCCGGCTGCTGATTCTCGAAGATCCGTTCCTTCGCGCGGCGGTACTCCGCGTAATCGGCGTGGTAGTCCAGGTGATCGGGTGCCGTGTTGAGGAGCACCGCCACCCGCGCCCGGAACGTCTCGATCCGCTGGAGCTGGAAGCTGCTCAGCTCGAGGACGGCCCAGTCGTCGCCCTGGGGCCCTCCGACATAACCGATGAGAGGGCTTCCGATGTTGCCGCCCACGAAGGCCCGCTTTCCCGCCTTCGCGAGGATGTGGCCGACGAGGGTCGTCACCGTCGTCTTGCCGTTGGTGCCGGTGATGGCGATGACGGGCACCCGCAGGAACCGGAACGCCAGTTCGGTCTCGCTCACGACGGGGATGCCCCGCCGCTCGGCCTCGCGGATCAGGGGGTTGAAGGGCGGCACCCCGGGCGAGGGCACGACGAGGTCCTGGCCGGTGACGATGGCCGCGCCCGCGCCGCCCGCAAACACCCGCAGCGGCAGCCCCGCCAGGGCCCCGAGGGCTTCCGGGAGATCCGCTTCGGGCTTGGCGTCGATGACGGTCACGGCGGCCCCCCGGGAGGCCGCAAACTGCGCCGCGGCGACCCCCGTTTTTCCGAGGCCGATGACGAGCACCTTTTTATCTTTCAGTTCCACAGGTTGCCGTCACCTCAGTTTCAGCGTGCTGATGGCCACGAGGGCCAGGATGATCGAGATGATCCAGAACCGCACGATGACCTTCGGTTCCGCCCACCCCTTCAGCTCGAAGTGGTGGTGGATGGGCGCCATGCGGAAGATCCGCTTGCCGTTGGAGATCTTGAACCAGCCCACCTGGAAGATGACCGAGACGGTCTCCAGCACGAAGATCCCGCCCACGATGGCCAGCAGCAGCTCCTGCTTGGTCACGATGGCCAGGGTGCCCAGGGCCCCGCCCAGGGAGAGCGACCCCACGTCGCCCATGAAGATCTGCGCCGGGTAGGTGTTGTACCAGAGAAACCCCAGGCAGGCCCCCACCATGGCCCCGCAGAAGATCGACAACTCGGCTGTCCCCGGCACGTAGGGGATCTGCAGGTACCCGGAGATCCTCACGTTGCCGGAAAAATAGGCAAAGAGCAGGTACGTGATGAAGCAGATCAGCGCGGGCCCGAGGGCCAGGCCGTCGAGGCCGTCGGTGAGGTTCACGGCATTGGCGGCCCCCACGATCACGAAGGCCGTGAAGAGGACGTAGCCCCAGCCCAGGTCCGGCAGCATGGTCTTGAAGAAGGGGATCGTGATCGCCTCGCTGAAGCTGGGCTTGAGGTAGAGGATGACCCCGATGAACAGGGCGATGGCAAATTCCATGACGAGCCGCGTCCGCCCCGAAATCCCCTTGCTGTTGCGTTTCGTGAGCTTGTGGAAGTCGTCGAAGAAGCCGATGAGCCCGAACCCGACGGTGACGGCGATGAGCATCCACACAAACTCGTTGGTCAGGTTCGCCCACAGCAGGGTCGAGATCACCACGGAGAAGATGATCATGATGCCGCCCATGGTCGGCGTGCCCGACTTGGCCTGGTGCGCCTCGGGGCCGTCCTCGCGGATGGACTGCCCGATCTGCATCGCCTCGAGCTTGCGGATGAGCCAGGGGCCGACGACGAAGCAGATCACGAGCGCCGTGATGGCCGCGTAGATCGTCCGGAACGTGATGTACCGGAACACGTTGAAGTACGAGATCGTCTCGTGCAGAGGGTAGAGCAAATGATAGATCAACTCAACAGACCTCCAAAATACAAAACCCCAACCCGATACACAAGCAGTTGGGGATACCGGGGCACCCTGCCCCTACAGATTGAGGTCGTATCCCTATCACAGGTCCGTCTCACTTTGCAACCCCCATCGCGCCCAGGATCGCCTGGACGATTTCTTCCATTTTCATCTTCCGCGAGCCCTTGACGAGGACCCAGTCGCCCGCCCTGAGGCAGGCCTTCAGGTGGGCCACCGTCTCCTCCGTGGAGAGGTCGACGAGGACCTGGTCGCCCTTCATCCCCCTCTTCAGGGCCCCCTTTGCCGTCGCCCGGGCGAAATCCCCCCGAAGGTAGGCCTTGCCGACCCCCGTGTCGGCCACGGCCCGGCCGATCTCCTCGTGGTACCGCTCCGCCTCGTCTCCCAGTTCGAGCATGTCGCCCAGGATGACCGTGCTCTTGCACTCGCCCTTGAGCCCCTGCAGGGTCTTGAGGGCGGCTGCCGACGAGGCGGGGTTGGCGTTGTACGTGTCGTCGATGAGACAGGCGCCGTTCTTCAGCCGGTGCACCTCCATGCGGCCCCCCACGGGTTTGAAGGCCATGAGCCCCTGGCAGATCGCGTCGAAGCCGAGCCCCGCGCCGAGCGCCGCGGCCGCCGCGGCCAGGGCGTTCGAGACGTTGTGAAACCCCAGGACCGGAAGCAGGATCTCCCGCGAGGCGCCCTCGGCAAGGAGCGTAAACACGGTGCCCCTCTCGGCCTCGTGGGCGATGCGGGAGGCCGTCACGTCGGCGTCGGCGTCGATCCCGAAGGTGATCTTCCTGCCTTTCCACTGCGCCGCCCACGGGGCGAGCAGGGGGTCGTCGAGGTTGATGACCGCCGTGCCCCGGCCGTCCATGACGCGGTAGAGGTCCCCTTTCTCCTCCCGGATCGTCTCGAGGGACCCGAGGCCCTCGAGGTGGGCCGGCCCCACGTTGGTGACGAGGCCCACGGTGGGAGATGCGATCTCGGTGAGACGGGCGACCTCGCCCCGCCGGTTCGTCCCCATTTCGAGGACGGCGGCCTCGTGGGCCGCGTTCAACCGGAAGATCGTCAGCGGCAGCCCCACGAGGTTGTTGAGGTTGCCCTCGTTTTTCAGCAGGTTTTTCTCCCGCCCCATGATGGCGGCCGCCATCTCCTTCGTCGTCGTCTTCCCGGTGCTGCCGGTGAGGCCCACGACGGGGATGGCGAATCGGTTGCGCCAGAGGCGGGCCAGGTCCCCCAGCGCCTTGAGCGTGTCCGGCACGGAGACGGCCGCCGTCCCCGCGGCGAGGCCCTTCACGAGGCCCTCCCGGCCCCGCTCCACGAGAACCCCGGCGGCGCCTGCGCTTGCGGCCTGTGCGAGGTAGTCGTGGCCGTCGAACCGGGGGCCTTTCAGGGGCACGAAGAGGCTGCCGGCCGCGAGGGTCCGCGAGTCCGTCGAGACCCCGTCGAAAGCGTCGGCCCGGCCGCGTTGCGCAAGAGTTCCGCCCGTGGCCGTCAGCACGTCCTGCAGCGTGAAGCGGGGGGGCTCGATTCTCGTCACGCCGTCCGCCTTTTCTTTTGGTCCAGGGCCTCGCGGCCCACGGTCCGGTCGTCGAAGGGGACCGTCTGTTGCCCGAGGATCTGGTAGTCCTCGTGGCCCTTGCCGGCGATGAGCACGATGTCCCCGGGGTCGGCGATGTCCACGGCCAGGCCGATGGCCTCCCGCCGGTCCGCCGCCACGGTGTAGAGCTTGTCGCCTGCGCCAAGGCCCGCCGGGTCTGTTTTCCGCATGACGGCGGGGTCGATCCCGCCCTCGATCTCGCCGATGATCGCCAGCGGCTCCTCGGAACGCGGGTTGTCGGAGGTGACGACGACCCGGTCGCTTCCCTCGGCGGCGGCCCGGCCCATGAGCGGGCGCTTGCCGCGGTCGCGGTCCCCGCCGCAGCCGAAGACGGTGATGATCCGCCCCTTGCGGAACCGGGCCAGGTTCTGGAGCACCCGCCGCAGGGCGTCCTCCGAGTGGGCGTAGTCGACGAAGACGGCGGGCTCGCCGGGCCCGCTGATCTTCTCGAGCCGTCCCGGGACCGGCCTGGCGGTTTCGATGCCCCGCTGGATCGCCGAGAGCGGGATCCCCAGGTGGAAGGCCGCCGCCGTGGCCGCCAGGATGTTCGAGAGGTTGAACTTCCCGATGAAGGGCGCCCGGATCGGGAACGAGCCCGCCGGGGTTTCGATTTCCGCCCGGATCTCGCCGAGGTCGTACTCCACGTCCCGGGCCTGGACGAAGGCGATCGAATCGATGCCGAAGGTCGTCAGGCCCTTGGCCCCCAACTCGTCGGCGAGCCTCCGGCCCCAGGGGTCGTCGAGGTTGATGATGCGCCCCTGCCTGCGGCCGTTCTTCTCGCCCGCCAGCAGGTCCGTGAAGAAACGCTTCTTGGAGGCGTAGTAGGCCTCCATGGTGCCGTGGAAATCGAGGTGGTCCTGCGAGAGATTCATGAAGATGCCGCAGTCGAACGCGCAGTCCTCCACCCTTCTCAGCTCGAGCGCGTGGGAGGAAACCTCCATGACCACGTGGGTGACGCCGGCGTCGCGAATCCCGGCGAGCAGGCGCTGCAGCTCGAAGGACTCGGGGGTCGTGTGCGACGCGGCCGTCACGGTCGAGCCCCATCGGTAGTTGACGGTGCCGATCACGCCGGGCTCATGGCCCGCTTCTTTCAAGATCGATTCGAGCAGGTAGGTGACGGTGGTCTTGCCGTTGGTGCCCGTCACCCCGACGAGGCCGATCGAACCCGAGGGGTTCCCGAAGAAGTTCCGACCCAGCACCCCCAGGGCGCGGCGGCTGTCGCGCACCCGGACGGCGGTGTAGCCGGCGTGCCGGGCGATCTCCCGGTCGTAGACGACGGCCCTGGCCCCGCGCCTCACGGCCTCGGGAACGAAGAGATGGCCGTCAAACCTGGCCCCCGGAACGGCCACGAACAGGAAGCCCTCCCCGCAGCGGCGCGAGTCAAAGCAGATGCCCTCGATCTCCCGCGCCCGTGTCCCGTGAACCTCCAGGACATCCACATTCTCAAGCAGGTCAAGCAGATCCACGTCGGCCTCTCAATCCCCTGTGCTGAAGGATACGGTGCACGACCGGTGGCCCTTGAGCGGGCTTCCCGCCGCCGGTTTTTGGCTGGCGGCCCAGCCGCTGCCCGTGACAGTCATGGTGAGGCCCTTTTCCTGGGCCGCCTTCAGGGCCTGCCGGACCGTCATCCCCCTGAAATCGGGCATGACGGCCTCTTCTTCCGCGGCGGCGCCTGCCGCCGGGATCGCCGCGGGGGTCGACACGAGCTGGATCCCTGCGCCCGTGTTGATTTCCTTTTCCTGCACGGGGGGCGTCTCCCCGATGTCGTGCTCGAAGCAGCGGATGAGCTGCTGGGAGATCGATCGGAACACGGGCGCGGCCGCCTCGCCGCCCCACTTGTGGAGCTGCGGCTCGTCGATGGAGACGAGCACGACGAAGCGGGGGTTCTCGGAGGGAAAAAAGCCCATGAAGGAGGTCCGGACCCGCTCGCTGGAAAAGCGCTTGTGGGCGAAGTCGAACTTCTGGGCCGTGCCCGTCTTGCCCGCCACGTCCACGTTCACGAGCGCCGCGTTCTTGCCCGTGCCGCCCTGCTCGCCCACGACGTTGGTCAGCATGGCCGTCATCCGCCGCGCCGTCTCGGCGGAGATCACGCGGCGCACGGGGGCGGGGGCGAACTCCCGGACCGTCTCGCCGTTGGCGTCCACGAATTTCTTCACGATGTGGGGCTGCATGAGCACCCCGTCGTTGGCGATGGCGGAAAGGGCCGAGACGAGCTGGATGGCCGTCACGGAGATTCCCTGGCCGAAGGCGACCGTGGAGGTGTCGACCTGCGTCCAGTTCTGCCAGGGGCGCAGCAGGCCCGATATCTCGCCGGGAAGCTCGATGTTGGTCTTCTGGCCGAACCCGAAATTCTTGATGTAACGGTGGAACTTCTCCCGGCCCAGCTTCTCGGAGATCTTCACGGAGCCGATGTTGCTCGAGTATTTCAGGATCTCCCGCACCGTGAGCACGCCGTGCCGCTTGCGGTTGGCCTCGTGGAAGGTCGCATTGGCCACGCGGTAGGCGCCGTTCTCGCAGTAGAAGCGGTCCGTCTCCCGCACGACGCCTTCCTCAATGGCGGCGGCCACCAGGAAGGGCTTGAAGGTGGAGCCGGGATCGAAGCAGTCCGTGATGGCCTTGTTGCGCTTCTGGTCGGCCGTAGCGTTGGTGTAGGCGTTCGGGTTGAAGACGGGGTTGTTGGCCATGGCGAGGATTTCGCCCGTGCGGGGGTCCATGACGATGATGAAGCCTCCCCGTGCGCGGGTCCGCAGCACGGCCTCCTTCAGGTTCGACTCCACGGCGTGCTGAATGCGGCTGTCGAGGGTCAGGACGAGGCTCAGCTGCTCGTCCTTCCTGCCCGTCACGGATCGCTCGGGCATGTAGAGCTTCTTGCCCCGGGCGTCGCGACCCCAGAGGATCTTCTCCGGTTCGCCCCGCAGGGAACCGTCGTAGCGCATCTCGAGGCCCTCGAGGCCGTTGGAGTCCATCCCCACGAAGCCGATGAGCTGGCCGGCCAGTTCACGGTTCGGGTAGAAGCGCTTGGGCTCCTGGATCAGGTAGACCCCTTCCATCTTGAGGTTCTTGATCTGCTCGGACTGGGCGGGGGTGATCATGCGGGCCACCCAGCAGAAGTTCTTCGACTTGGCGATCTGCTGTGCGATCGCCCTTTTCGGCTGACCCGTCACGGCGGCCAGCTGGGCGGCCGCCTCGTCGACGTCGTCGATCTTGGAGGGGTCGGCGAAGACGGAATCCGCGAGGATGCTCGCGGCGAGCTTCTCGCCGTTGCGGTCGTAGATGATGCCCCGCTCCGGGTAGAGTTGGAGGGTCTTCTTGTGCTGCTTTTCGGCGAGGGTCTTGTAGGTCTTCCCCGTCATGATCTGCAGGTGGAAGGCACGGAAAACGAGCGCGCAGAACAGCACCAGGAACAGCGCCAGCATCGTGGCGATCCGGAAGCGGAACCATTTTCTCGGCTTCCCGTTCATTTGATCAGGACCACCTGCTCCCGTTCGGGGTATTGGAGCTTGAGCTTGTCCCGGGCGATGGACTCGATCCGCTGGGGCGACTTCAGCGTGGCGATTTCCACCTTGAGCCTGCGGTTCTCCTCCACGAGGTTGTCCCGGATGGACATCTCCTCGGCGATCTGGTACTTGAGCTGCGTGTTGTGGAGATGGGACCAGACGTAGACGAGCGCCACGGCCACCAGAACGAGCAGCGACAGGATGAGCGTGGGAACGCGCAGGCCCGCTCTCTCTCTCACCACCATCGTTGCCCTGGGCCGTGCCACCTTCGCTACCGGCATCATCCCATCCTTTCTGCCGTTCTCAGTTTCGCGCTGCGCGCCCGGGGGTTTCGCCCCATCTCCCCCTCGCCGGGACGGACGGGCTTCCGGGTGAGAACCCGGAGCCGCGGTTTGCCCCCGCAGGCGCAAACGGGAAGATCGACAGGGCAGGTGCACCCCCGCGAGGCTTCGCGGAAGAGATCCTTGACCATCCGGTCTTCCAGCGAATGGAAGGTGATGACGGAAAACCGCCCGCCTTCCTTCAACGAGTCGATCCCCGCGGCGATGCCCCGGCGGAGGCTCGTCAGTTCGTCGTTGACGGCGATCCGGAGCGCCTGGAAGCTCCGCGTCGCGGGGTGAATCCTGCCGTGGCGCATCCGGGCCGGCATCACCGATGCGATGATGCCCGCGAGCTCGTCCGTCGTTTCGATCGGCGCCGTCTTCCTCTTCTCGACGATGGCCCGCGCGATGCGCCCGGCCAGCATCTCCTCGCCGTAGTCGCGCAGGATCCGCTCGAGCTCCCGCGCGTCGGCCCGGTTCACCAGGTCCCTCGCGGTCGCCGTCGCCCCCCGGTCCATCCGCATGTCGAGCGGCGCAGGCTTCGAGAAGCTGAAGCCCCTCTCGGCCGCCTCGAGCTGGTGCGACGAGACCCCGAGGTCGAGCACGATGCCGTCGACCCGGTCGATCCCGAGCTCCGCGAGGATGTCTTTCAGGTCGGCGTAGTTGCCCTTGACGAGCATCGCGCGCCGCCCGAAGGGCGCCAGCGCCCGCACCGACTCTGCGAGGGCGTCGTCGTCCCGGTCGATCCCGATCAGGACGCCGTCGGGGGACGTGGCGGCGAGAATGCCTGCTGCGTGCCCGCCGCCGCCCAGGGTGCCGTCCACGTAGATGCCGCCCGGCTTGAGGCTCAGGGACTCGAGAACTTCCCTCAGAAGAACCGGTTCATGGTATGCGGATGGCACGCCTGCGTCGTTCATCATTCTTTTCAAGGATCGTAGGTGGAAGCGGACGCGGGAACCTCGCCAGGGGAACTGGCACGTCAAATTCCCAGGTCGGCCATGTAATCACTGAAGCTTTCCATGCTCTCGCCGGACTTGCGGATCTCCTCCTCGAAGTGTTCCTTGCTCCAGATCTCGATGACCCGGACCATGCCGGCCAGGACGATGTCTTTTTCCAGCTTGGCGTACTCGCGCAGCGGCGGCGGGACCAGGATGCGGCCCTGGCTGTCAAAGGTGCAGTCCACCGCCCCGGACATGAAAAAGCGCTGAAACGCGCGGACTTCTTTCTTCAGAATGGATTGATGGGAGATTTTTTCTTCGAGGATCTGCCACTCGTCGAAGGGGAAGGCCATGAGGTAGCCGTCCCAGTTCGTGATGACCATCCGGTTGTCGTACTTCTCGGCGAAGACCTCGCGCAACTTGGAGGGGAAGATGATTCTTCCTTTGTCGTCGATCGTATGGTAATATCTCCCCCGGAACACAGACATACGAGAGACTCCTCCACAATCATCCACTTTGCTCCACCTGGATGCAATAGTAGGGCCGTCTTCCATCCCTGTCAAGAAAAAACTTTAATTTCCGCTGGATTTTCGATTGATTTGGAATTTCCGGACGGCACGGCTGTGCTCCGGCAGCGACTCGGAGAACTGGTGGGTCCCGTCATTGCGGGAAACGAAGTAGAGGTAGGCAACCGGTGCGGGGTTCAGGGCCGCCTGCAGGGCGTCCAGCCCGGGGCTGCAGATGGGGCCCGGCGGCAGTCCCCGGTTGAGGTAGCTGTTGTAGGGATTTTGGCGCTCCAGGTGGCGCCGCGTCAAATTTCCGTCGAAATCCTCGATGCCGTAGATCACCGTGGGGTCGCTTTGCATCGGCATCTTCTTCTGCAGGCGGTTGCGGAAGACGGCCGCCACGAGCGGCATCTCGCTTTTCAGCCCCGTTTCCTTCTCGATGATCGAGGCCAGCGTCACCCACTGCAGAAGCGTGAACCCCTGCGTCCCGGCCTTCGCGATCATCTCCGCCGTCACCTTCGCGCGGAACTGTCCCGCCATCTTCTGCAGGATCGCGGCGGCATCGAGACCCCGCTCAAAGTTGTACGTGTCGGGGAAGAGAAAGCCCTCTGCACTCGGGCCGGGGATGTTCAGCGAGGCCAGTACGTTCCGGTCCCGGGCCAGCCGCAAAAACTCCTTCTCCTCGACGATGCCCTCTGCCGCCAGGCGGGCGGCGATCTTCTTCACCGTGAAGCCCTCGGGCACCACGATGGGGTGCTTCTTCACGTCGCCGTCGACGAGTTTTTTGAGTATCTCTCCGGGCGTCATGGCGCGGGTGAATTCGTACTCTCCGGCCTTGATCTGCTTGGGGGCGTTGTAAAAATAGCCCAGGGCGCGGAAAAAGAGCCGGCTGCGCACCAGGCCGTTCTGTTCGAGGATGTTCACGACCTGGGCAAAGGGAGCGCCCCGGGGGATGTACACGGTGAGCGTCTCGTCCGCCGTGCCCGGGGCGGTGGCGGAGCCCTGAAACCACAGGGCGGCAGAGATGCCCGCCATGGCGACGAGCACGAAGACAAAAAGGCGGTTCAGGCGGAACCGGTCGAATTTCATGGATCGCCGCCCCCCCGGCGCGACTTGCGGTTCAGGTAGTCCTGCAGGATCACGGCGGCGGCGATGCGGTCAACCATGCCCCGTTTCTTCCTTCGCTTCACGCCCGCCTCGCGCATCAGACCCTCTGCCTCTTTCGTGGAGAGCGTTTCGTCCCAGGCGATGACGGGGACGGACGAGACTTCCCGAATTGCGGCGATGAAACGGTCGACCTTTTCGCACTGGATCCCTGCCGTGCCGTCGAGCCGCAGGGGGTAGCCCACGACGATGGCTCCGACGCCGTGCTCGGACACGGACGCGGCGATGGTCTCCAGATCGGCTTTCTTCGATCTGCGCTCGATGACGGAAAGCCCCCGAGCCGTCATCTCCATCTCGTCGGAGAGGGCCAGCCCGATGCGCTTCTCGCCATAATCGATCCCGAGGATTCTCATGGGGGGTATATATAAAGGATAGGGGGGTTGTGCGCAAGGGCAGAAAGCACTCGGCGGGACGGGCCATGAAAGAATTTTGCCGGCTCAAAAGCGCTTCGCGACGGTTCTAACCTCCCTTCACTGCTCCGCCACAAACTCGCCCTTCGGGCTCAGACATGTGGCTCCG
>CAYZKT010000038.1:0-16407 GCA_964478885.1 uncultured Syntrophaceae bacterium
GTTCCTGAACGTCTCGGCGGGCCTGGGCCTCATCTCGCAGCTCTCGCCGCTCGCCCAAAACGTCGTCAAAGCAGGTTCGCCCGGGATTTCCGCCGCCGACCTGGCCATCGCCGGCGGAACGATCCTCGCCATCGCCTCGATCTTCAACGGCCTCGGGCGCCTGTTCTGGGCGTCGCTCTCCGACAAGATCGGCCGCAAGATGGTCTTCATGACCATGTTCGCCAGCCAGGCGGCCCTCTACATCTTCCTGCCCCAGATCAGCAACCAGCTGATGTTCACGATCGCCGCGTGCTACCTGCTGGCCTGCTACGGCGGCGGGTTCGCCACGATGCCCCCCTTCGCGGCCGACTCCTTCGGCCCCGGCTACATCGGGAAGGTCTACGGCATCATGCTGACGGCCTGGGGCGCCGCCGGCGTCGTGGGCCCCCTGGTCTTCGCCCAGATCCCCGGCCAGGCCCTCTACGTCGCGGCGGGCCTCCTGATCTGCGGGTTCGTCCTCGCTCTGAGCTTCAGACCGCCCGCACGGAAGGCAAAAGCCTAGGGGTATAGGGTATCGGGGATAGGGTATAGGGTATAGGGTAAAAACAATGGACGGGAAGGTGAGTCTCGCACTCACCTTCCCTTTTTTATGTGTTCGCCAGACCCGATACCCGAGACCCTTGCCCCGATGCCCATTTTGCAGCCAAATCCCCCTTTCTTCCCCCTTTGTAAAAGGGGGAAAGAGGGGGATTTTTTCTTGCATCTTGGCCGTTTATGATTTAGGCATCTCAGCATATCATCGAGAGGGTGCGCCGGCGCACCCTCCCCCCGTTCGACGGGAGAGAGGCGGACGGATGGCGCTGGGCAATCTGCAGAAACGCAATGTGGCCTTCGGGGTTCTCACGGTAGTTCTGGTCGTGGGCGTCGTGGCCCTGTTCTTCTTCCTCGAATACCGCCGCAGCCACGTGACCACCGACGACGCCTTCGTGGACGGGCACATTCACATCGTGGCCTCCAAGGTGCCGGGCACGGTCCTCGCCCTGCACGTCAAGGACAATCAGCTCGTGAAAAAGGACGATCCGATCCTCGAGATCGATCCCGTGGACTACCGCATCGCCCTCCAGGAGGCCCAGGCCAACCTCGAGATGGAGAAGGCACGCCTCACCGAGGTCCGCAGCCGCGTCGCGACGGCGGGCAAGCAGCTGCTGGAGATCCGGGCGTCCCTGGACGCCGCGCGCTCGGCCCTCAGGGCGCAGGAGGCGCTTGCCTGGAAGGCAGACCAGGACCTCCGGCGTGCCGAGCCCCTCATCAAGGAGCAGATCGTCACGCAGGAATACTACGATCAACGGAAAACGAACAACGAGGTGGCCGTCGCCCAGGTGAAGTCGGCGCGGGAGAACATCACCCGCCTCGAAGGCTCCGTGGAGGCGCAGAAGTCCCTCATCGTTCAGCTCGAGGCGGCCGTAGGGCCGCAGCTGGCCCTGATCCAGCAGAAAGAGGCCCTCGTCGAGAAGGCGAAGCAGAACTTCGGCTACGCGAAGATCGTCGCGCCGGCAGAGGGGTACGTGACGAAGCGCAGCGCCGAGGTGGGAAACCAGGTGCAGGCGGGCCAGGCACTGCTGGCCGTCGTGCCTCTGGCGCAGGAGAAGATCTGGGTCACCGCCAACTACAAGGAGACGGAGCTCAAGGACGTACGGCCGGGCCAGAAGGTGGAGTTCAAGGTGGACACCTACCCCGGCAAGGTCTTCCGCGGACGGGTCAACAGCATCATGGCCGGCACGGGTTCGGTGTTCTCCCTGTTCCCGCCCGAGAACGCCACGGGCAACTACGTCAAGATCGTCCAGCGCATCCCCGTCCGGATCTCCATCGACGAGGGGAGCGACCCGGACCACCTGCTGCGCGTGGGGATGTCCGTCGTCCCCACGATCCTCATCGAGCGCTGAGCACCCCGGGGGCGTGATGAACAAGTGGCTCGTGGCCGTCACGGTGATGCTGCCCACGCTGGTGGTGATCATCGACACCTCCGTGGTCAACGTCTCCCTGGGGCACATCCGGGGTAGCCTCTCCGCGGGGATCGACGAGTCGACCTGGGCGATCACCTCCTACCTGGCGGCCAACGCCATCGTCATCCCCATGACGGGGTGGCTCAGCCGATTCTTCGGCCGCAAGCGCTTTCTGCTCTTCTCCATCGCCCTGTTCACGATCAGCTCCTTTCTCTGCGGGGCCTCCTGGAACCTGCGGGCCCTGATCTTCTTCCGCGTCATCCAGGGGCTCTCGGGCGGGTCGCTGCAGCCCATCTCGCAGGCGATCCTGCTGGAGACCTTCCCGCGGCACCAGCACGGCATGGCGATGGCCATCTTCGGGATCGGCATCATGATCGGCCCCGTCATCGGGCCCCTGCTGGGGGGCTGGATCACCGACAACTGGTCGTGGCACTGGGTGTTCTTCATCAACATCCCCATCGGCATCGTGGCGATCCTCATGGCGACGGCCTTCATCGTCGATCCCCACTACGCCGAGGCCCGCAAGGTGAGGATCGACTACATGGGCCTCGCCTTCCTGGCCGTGGGGATCGGGTGCCTGCAGATCGTCCTGGACCAGGGACAGCGCGAGGACTGGTTCGCCTCCCCGTTCATCCTGTGGCTTTCCGTCATCGCCGCCGCGGGGCTCGTCTTCTTTGTCGTCAACGAGCACTATGCCGACCACCCCATCGTCGATTTCCACATCTTCAAGAACTTCACCTTCGCCTCGGGCAACATCATCGGCTTCGCCACGTTCTTCACGCTCTTCGGCAGCCTCATCATGCTGCCGATCTGCCTGCAGACCCTCATGGGCTACACGGCCTTCCTCGCCGGCTGGGTCCTGGGCCCCGGGGGCCTCATGGCCATGATCTCCATGCCCATCGCGGGGCGGCTCATCACCCGGGTGAACCCGAAGGCGGTTCTCTTCGCCGGGGCCATGATCACGGCCTGGTCGGTTCTCATGATGTCGTGGTTCAACCTCTCGACGGATTTTTTCACCGTGGCCTGGCCGCGCGTGATCATGGGGTTCGGCATGGGGCTGTTGTTCGTGCCGCTCACCACGCTGACCATGTCCTGGGTCCGCAACGAGGAGATGGGAAACGCCTCATCGGTGTTCAACCTGCTGAGGATGCTCGGCGGGAGTTTCGGCGTGGCCTTCGCGAGCACGCTCGTGTCCCGGCGGGCCCAGTTCCACCAGGCGCGCCTGGCCGAGGGCATGAGCGTGCTGGACCGGAATTTCCAGGAGGCCCTGCCGCAGGTGGGGCAGATCCTGAAGGGGCAGGGGTTCGCGCCGTCCCAACTCGACTCGGGGACGCTGGCGCTTCTCTACAAGAAACTCGTGACGGAGGCCACCATGATGGCCTTCAACGACACCTTCTTCGTCCTCGCCGTGCTGATGGCCCTTTCGGGGCTGCTGGTGCTCTTCATGAAGCGGAGCCACGAGACGGCGGGCTCGGGCCGCAGACAGCCGGCCGTAACGGAGTGATGGGGTCCTCCCGCCGATTCACGGCTGCGCGGCGCGATCGAGACCGTCCCGTGCGGGATCTGCCTCGATTGCGAGAACAAGTCCGCAACGGGGCTCGATGCCTCGTCGACTCGCATTTTCTTGACAATTCCTCCGAACTTATTTAGGTAAGAAAAAAATTTGGAAGGCGCAACCGGGTCCGGGAAGCGATTCCCGGAGGACTCGCCGATGGTCGGGCCGCCATCTGATTCAAATCAGTATGGGGCCTTTTTTTATGCCCGCGCATCCTGCGTGACGACCGGGCATGGTCCGGAAGAACACAAATTTTGCATGGGAACCATGGGGCATCGCGGCAGGGGGCCTTTCCAACCATCTTGCGAAGAAAGGATTCCAGGCTTCGGGAACCGATCGAGGTCTCCTCAACGGCGAGCGGGCTTGGAACAGACGGGCCTATCGATCGAACGAAACATTCACCCCAAGGACTTGGAACGGAGGGCTGAGGCCCTTCGGCCGGGCGGAAAAAAAGGAATGACATGGATGATCTCCGGTACGACCTGCCTGTTCTCCTGCTCCACAACATGAATCCCGAGTGGACCCCGGATGAAAAGAAGGAAACGGAACAGGACATTGCAGCGCTCGGCAATGCCTTGCAGAATCTGGGTCATCCCATTGAGGTCGTGACGGTGGAAGATGATCGCCTGACCGACCGACTGGGCGCATTTGCTCCAAGCGATCACATCGTGTTCAACTGGTGCGAGGAGCTTCCCGGCGTGCCCCACAGCGAGCCGGCAGTTGCCGCGGTCATGGAGCGGCTGGGTTTCGTCTTTACCGGTTCGTCGTTCGACGTGCTCTCCCTGGCCTACGACAAACCCCGCATCAAGAGCCTCCTGGACGACGCGGAGATCCTTACGCCGCCATGGGGCGTCTTCGACACTCCCGAGGTCGGGGGCTGGGATATCTTCCCGGCCATCGTGAAAACCGCCCACGAACACTGCAGCATCGGGATCTCTTCCGAATCCATCGTCACCTCGCCGGCGGAACTCGAAAACCGCGTGGCCTTCATCCTGGAGGCGCACAAGCAACCCGCCCTGGTGGAGAAATTCATCGACGGGCGGGAATTTCACGTCGCCGTTTGGGGCAACGGGAGGATATCCATGCTCCCCGCGGCGGAGATCGAGTACACAGGTTTGACCGACATCCGTGACCGCCTCTTCACCTACGAGGCCAAGTACTGTCGCGATTCGCGCCTGTTCGAACGGATCGACTTGAACGTGCCGGCGGAGCTGGCGCCTCCCGCACTCGCCGCGCTCGAGCGGATTGTGCTTGACACCTACCGGGCCACAGGTTGCCGGGATTACGGGCGCATCGACGTCCGGTATCTCGACGAGGTCTTTTACGTGATCGATGTCAACCCCAATCCCGACATCAACCCGCTGACATCGATGACCTACGCCGCGGCGGAAATCGGCTACTCCTATGGCCAGATGGGCAGCCGCATCGTCAACCTGGCCGCCGCTCGGCACCCGGTTTACCGAGGCGCGAGCGCGTCCGCCGGCTGAACGGGCCCGGCGCTTCTATCTCGTCAGATAGAGAAACAACAGGAATAGAAGGGCGAAGATCAAAAACCCGTATGCCGAAAGGACCGGAGGGATCTTCATCTGCTATTTCTTGACGAAATACCGGTGCAGTGCGTTGATGAGGGACGATTCCTCGGCACCTGCCGGGGATTTCGCCCCGGGCGGGGCCGTTTCGAAATACCGGATAATCGCGCGCACGATGGCCTTTTCTTCGCTCGTCCGTTCCTGTTTGGCCGCAGCGGAGGGTAGATCTTGAGTCGGCATGTCACTCCCCTGTCCCGATCAGATTACCCCCTTATCTCTCGGGCCACAGAGTGCACGTTCCCGTCGGGGAACGCAATTCGACAAAAGTATGATTTTTGCCTACGAACGGAGTATGAGACAGGTATAATCCGGTCGGATGCGCCGGTGACAAATTGGACGAGCCCGGGGGCCTTCAATGGGCTGGGGGGCAAAAAAAGGCGGGCATCGAGCCCGCCTTTTTCTGTTCTGAAGGGGAATGGTCCCCCTCCTCCACTTCCTCCTCCCGCGAGGGGAGGAGAACAGGGGAAGGGGGTCTTGTCAGGCCGCCTCGATTTTGCAGGCGCAGACCTTGTACTCCGGGATCTTGCAGACCGGGTCAAAAGCCGGGTTCGTGATCAGGTTGACGCGCGCTTCATTGAAGTGGAAGCTCATGAAGACGGTCCCCTCGGGGGAGCGCTCCGTCACGGACGCCTTCGCTTCAACGGCGCCCCGCCGCGAGGCGACGCGCACGGTTCTTCCGTCCGTGATGCCGTACTTCGCTGCATCGTTGGGGTGGATCTCCACGAGGCTCTCGGGGTAGCGCTCGTTGCAGCCCCTGGCCCGGCGGGTCATCGTGCCCGTGTGGTACTGGTAGAGCACGCGCCCCGTCGTGAGGTACAGCGGGTAGTCCTTGTCGGGCACCTCGGCGGGCGGGATGAAGTCGATGGGGGTGAAAAGCCCCAGGCCCCGCGTGAATCGGTCCTTGTGGAGGTACTTCGTGCCCGGGTGGTCCGTGTTGGGGCAGGGCCACTGGAGTCCCTGGCGCCCGATGCGTTCGTAGGTGATCCCGGCGTAGCTGGGCGTGAGCTGGCGGATCTCGGTCCAGATCTCCCTCGGCTTGGCGTACTTCATGGGGTAACCCATCCGGGTCGAGAGATCGGCGATGATCTCCCAGTCCGTCCGGGCCTGCCCCGGGGGCTCGACGGCCTTGCGGACGCGTTGCACGCGCCGCTCCGTGTTGGTGAAGGTGCCCCCCTTCTCTGCGAAACAAGCCGTGGGAAGGACCACGTGGGCGAACTCGGCGGTCTCCGTCCGGAAAATGTCCTGGACGATGAACAGCTCGAGCTTCCGGAGCGCTTTCTCGAGATGGTGCAGGTCCGGGTCGGAGAGCAGCATGTTCTCGCCCATGCAGTAGAGGGCCTTGAGCGTTCCCTCGTCAGCGGCCCGGGACATGTCTACGACGGTAAGCCCAGGCTTTACAGCCAACTTGACGCCCCACGCTTTCTCGAACTTGGCCCTCGCATCGTCGGCGCCCACGTTCTGATAGGCCGGGTAGACGTTGGGCAGGCATCCCATGTCGCAGGCGCCCTGCACGTTGTTCTGTCCGCGCAGGGGGTTGATTCCGCTGGACTCGATCCCCACCTTGCCGCAGAGCATGGCCAGGTTGGCGAGCGATTTCACGTTGTCCGTGCCCGTCCTGTGCTGGGTGATCCCCATGGCATAGAGGATCGTCGCCTTCGGCGCCGTGGCGTAGAGCCGGGCGGCGGCCTTGAGCTGCTCCGCCGGGATGCCCGTGATGGACTCGACGTATTCGGGCGTGTACTTCGTGACGACTTTCCGGACTTCCTCGAAGCCTTCCGTGCGTTTCTCGACGTACTCCTTCGCGTAGAGGCCCTCGGCGATGATCACGTTCATCATGCCGTTGATCCAGGCCACGTCCGTGCCCGGTTTCTGCCGCAGGAAGAGGGTCGAGTACTTCACGAGCGGGATCTCGCGGGGCTCGATGACGATGAGCTTGGCGCCGCGCCTGCGGACGGCCCGCTTCACATACATTCCCACGATGGGGTGGTTCTCCGTCGTGTTGGTCCCCGTGGCGAGGATCACATCGGCAAACTCGATCTCCTCGATGGAGTTCGTCATGGCACCGCTTCCGAAGGCGGCGGCCAGACCGGCCACCGTGGAGCTGTGTCAGAGACGGGCGCAGTGATCGACATTGTTGGTGCCGATCGTTGCCCTCATGAATTTCTGGAAGATGTAGTTGTCCTCGTTGGTGACGCGGGCCGAGGAGAGCCCCCCGATCGCGTCGGGGCCGTGCTTGGCCTTGATCTCCTTGAGCTTGCTTGCGATGAAGTCGAGGGCCTCGTTCCAGGTGGCCTCCTCGAGCTTGCCGTTTTTGCGGATCAGGGGGGTGGTCAACCGGTCGGGGCTGTGAATGAACTCGTTGGCGAAGCGGCCCTTCACGCAGAGGCTTCCCCAGTTGGGGGCCCCGTGGCCCCGGTCCGACGTGGTCTTGACGACCTTGCCGTCGTAGACATTGAGGTCGAGCTGGCAGCCCACGCCGCAGTAGGTGCAGGTCGTGCGGACCTTTTCGATCTCCCAGGGGCGGCCCTGGAAGCGGCCCTGCTTGTTGATGATTGCCCCCGTGGGGCAGTCCTGCATGCACTCGCCGCAGAAGACGCAGGCGGAGTGGATGTAGTCCGTGTCGAAGGCGGGACCCACCTTCATGCGGTTGCCGCGCTGGGCGAAGTCGAGCACCTCGTTGACCTGGATCTCGTTGCAGCCCCGGATGCAGCGCCCGCAGAGCACGCACTTGTTGAGGTCGCGGAAGATCATCGTGTTGGAATTGTCCAGGGGGTAGCCGGGGGGGTCGATCTCGAAGCGGGGTTTCTCGATCCCGAGCCGGTAGACGAGGTCCTGCAGCTCGCACTGCCCGTTGGACTCGCACTGCAGGCAGTTGTGGTCGCCCGAGGCCCAGATCATTTCCACGATCATCTTTCTCGCTTCGACCACCCGCGGGGTGTCGGTCCGGATCTTCATGCCGGGGCTGGCCGGCATCGCGCAGGAAGCCACGAGGTTTCTCGCGCCCTCCTGCTCGACGACGCAGACGCGGCAGGCGCCCACGAGGGTTGTGGCGGGGAAGTAGCAGAGCGTGGGGATGTAGATTCCGTTCTTTTTCGCTACATCGAGAATGGTCTGCCCGGCCGTTGCCTGGCACTCCTTGCCGTCGATGAACAGGCTGAATTTTCCTTCCATGTTGTCCTCCCTCCCCGAGAGTCAATCAGCGGATATATAAACCATGTTACTTTTGAGCGCCAGCTCTTTTTTCTTCTTTAACCAAGGGGAGTTATGGCCGTCACGCGCTTCAGCAGCGAGCCGCGGCCCCCCCCTCCCCGTGTGATGTCCGAGACGACGACGCGTCCCGCCATGACGGTTTTCTCGCCGAGGAGCCCCGACTCCCTCAAGCCCCAGGCGCTGTGGATGGCGTAGACCTTCCCGTCGACGATGCCGAGGTGGATCATGATGTGACCCGGCAGGTAGAGCAGGGCCGGCCGGTTGCCGAGATCCTTCAGGATCTTGGCCTTGTCCGCCTCGGAGAGGGCCCCCGTGTCTTTTCTTCCCGCCGGGTTGAATGCGGCCTGGCGGCGGCTGTTGCGGGGCATGGTGAACCCGAAGGTCGAGAAGACTTCCATGACGAGGCGCGAGCAGTCGCGCCCGTCGAACAGGTCGCCCCAGCCGTAGGGGTGCCCCTCGAGCTTGAAGAGCTGCCGGTAGAGGTTGCGTGCCGTGTAGGGAAGGTACCCGGCGCTCACGTCGGCGTCCGGGCGGATGTAGCCCGTCAGGAACCGGACGGCGCCGTCGGGTGCCCTCCAGGGAAGGGTAACGGCATAGTAATGCCCCGCCTTCTCCACGAGGGGAAGCCTCGTGCCCATGGGGATGGACACGGCATGCACCGAGAACCCCCGGTCGGTGTAAATGGGGATCGTTCCGCCCGTCGCGACGAGGGGTTTGGACCGCGTGAACGATTCAACGGCCAGCTTATCGCCCGCGGCGATTGCCGCCGAGGGGACCCAGCCCATCGTGTAGGTCGTCCGGACGAAGGACCAGGCGCCGTCGGTCGTCCTGTGGAGCACGGCAACGGGGTTTCCGCTCTCCAGGGTGGAATACTGGAACCGGTCGAACTCGTTGCCGAAGGGCCGGTCGTAGAAGGCCTCGTTCGTGGGGAGCCTCCGCAGGCTTGCCCGCATGGTGACGAGCCCCCAGGCGGGCCGGATCACTGCGGGAACTGCCCCGACCGCCGTCTCGAGGCGGTCGTAGAAGCCGGCCGTGATGAGGCGGTTGGTGTGGTCGTAGCCCTTCGCCTGCCTCGATTCGGAAAGGACGTCGGCGATTGCCTTTCGGACGACGATGCCATCGAGCAAGTCCGGGACGGCAAGCACGTCGACCAGCTCCGTTTCCGGAACGCCCAGGGCGGCGCGGTTCATCGCCTCGATCCCCTCGGGGGTGAGGATCGGGCGGTCGGGCTCGGGGTGCCTTGCGACCCAGTAGTCGGCCTTCTCCTGCCCAGGCTGCACGCCCGGCAGGGGGGCAGGGGCCGCTTCCCACTCCTCGGCGGTGCACAACCCCGCGGCGAGGACAACGAGGATGAGAGCGAGGACGATGTTCAGGGGCTTTCTCATGAAGTCAATCACTTCCATTTGCATCTCTGCAAAACAGGCGGCACCTGCCGGTCCAACCTTCTTACCTTCTCACCTTCTCAACCTCTTCTTCAGCGAAGCGGGAATTCCGAGAGCTTTACGAACCGGAATCCCTTCTGCCTCAAGAGGGGGACGGCGTCCATCACCCCCGCCGCCGTCTCGCTTCGGGGCTGGTTCATGTGCAGGATGACGATGTCGCCGTGCCCGGCCTTGAGGAGGGCCTGCCGCACCTTCTCCCGCGGCCACGTCGCCCCCGCATCGCCCAGCACGGCGTAGTTGACCACTTCGCAGCCCAGCTCGCCCGCCACCTTCACGGCCACTTCGTCGCAATAGGCTGTCCCGGGGCGGTAGAATTTGGGCTTGCTGCCCGTTGCGGCCTCGATCTTCTTTCCGTTCTTCTCGATCTCTTCGACCAGCTCCCCCACGCTTGTCGTGCCCTTGATGCCATAGGCGGACTTTCCGTTCACGGAGCAGGGCCTGTGCGATAGGCCGTGGTTGGCGATGTCGAAGAGGGGCTCGGCGGCGAGCTTCTTGAAGAGAACGGGGTTCGCGTCGATCCAGCTTCCGCTGACGAAGAGGGTGGCGGGGATCCGTTCCTTCTGCAGGTACCCGATGAGAGCCGTGTCGGCGCGGCTGCCCCGGGGCCCGCCGCAGGCGTCGAAGGTCAGCGCGATGACGGGCTCCGTCGTGTCGAGCCGCGTCCTGACGCCCTCGACCCTCTCGCCCCAGTCCCTGGGGGCCTTGTTCCGGTAGGCGGCGACGATCTGCTGTTTCCGGAGCTGCTCGGGGCTCAGAGCGGCCTTCGGCGCCGGGGCCCGGGCGGGTGCCGCTGCGGGCGCCGGCGCCTCGGGGTAACGGATTTTCTTGCGGACGACGGGTGCGGCAGGCGGCGCCTGCGATGAAGGTGCTGCCTCCCGGATTGCCCCCTCCTTTGCAGCTGGCTGCCCGGGCGCTGAGCCCGACGCCGCACAGGGTGCAAGAAGGAGGAGCGCAGCGATCAAAAACGCTGTTTTCATGCGGGGATTGCCCTTTCCCGACGATCTCGCCATCAGCGGCGGAATCTTACCAGAAAAGGCTTCCCAACTTAAGCCCTATTTTCGAAAAAACCCCCGGGTACCGTCAGAAGAAAGTATGAGACCTGCCCCCGCCCGATCATACTTCCGTCGTAGCGAACCCGCCTTGTTTCTCACCCGAAAGTGGGCCCCCAAAATGATACTCCCGCCGGATTGTCTTGCCCCTCCGTTCCGTGAATAATCGGTCCCTGTGCCGGGATCGCCGTATCTTCCCGGCGGCTGCGGGAAATGGGGCCCGCAGTTCGAGACGGAAGGATTCGAGAGAGATAGACGAGGGTCATGGTCCGGCGTTCCTGGATAGGGAGGGGAATCTTGTGCGCTCTGGCCGCGCTGCTGACGCTTGCGCCCGGCCGGGCGTTCGCGGCAGGCGGCAGCCTTTCCTACGAGGGTGCCGTCGGCGAGGCCCTCCGCCACTCCGCCCGCCTGAAGGTGAAGAAGGAAGAGATTCACATCAACGAGGCCTCCTGGCGGCAATCCCTCTCCAGCCTCTATCCCACCCTCGCACTCAACGGGCGCCTCGAGCGGTTCGCCAACCTCGCCGGCCCGACGGGCATCGGGACGATCAACGGCCAGGTCGTGGGCGGCCTGCAGGACGAGTGGCGCTCCTCCGTCTTCGTGCTGGGCGAGTACACGCTCTCGAACTGGTTCAAGAAGCGCTACGAGAGCCACTACTACGAGAGGCTCACGGAAGCGTCCATTTACGACAGCGAGGCCGAGAAGAAAAAGGTTGTCCTCGAGGTCACCGATCTCTACGGCTCTCTTGCCGAAGGGGCCATCCGCCTGCGCTACCTCGGACAGATGATCGACAGGATGAAGGAGGCCGTCTCCCTGCGCGCCGACGCGCACAAGGAAGGCGAAATCTCCCACGAGGACCTTCTCCGCGCCGAGGTCCAGGTCGTCGACCTCGAAAAGGAGCGCACCGAGGCCGCCCGCCAGTTCAAGGAGACCCTCACGCGCCTGACCCTCTATACGGGCATCGAGTACGAGGAGGACGTCGCGGTCCAGGGCCTGGGCGCCGCCGCGGAGGTTGCCGAGCGCCCCGAGCCGGAGCGCGTCGAGCACACGCCCGAGTACCGGGCCAAGCGCAAGGAGGTGGAGGCGCAGCAGGAAAAGGGCCGCGCGGCCCGGAACAACCTCCTGCCCGACGTGGGCGTCTACGGCCGCTACGATTTTTACGGCCGCAACCCCGAGATGTACGACTCCATGAAGGATGTGGACAAGAACTCCTGGAACGCGGGCGTCTACATCTCGATCCCCCTCTTCGACGGCGGACTGCGCAAGTGGGAGCGCGAGCGGGCAACTCGCGAGATCCGGCGCCAGGAGGAGGCGCTCAAGGCGCTGCGCCAGGAGAAGGGCAGGGACTCGGCGGGGCTCTTCGTGAAGCTGCGGGAGCTGGACCGGACGATCGCGCAGTACCGGCAGCTGCTTGCGCGCTACGAGAAGCTCCTCGCGATCGCCTCGGGGGCGGCGGCCCTCGGCGGCCGCAGCCGGGCTGAGCTGCTGGAGAGCGGCAAGGAGGCTCTCGCCATCGAGCGGGACATGGAGGTGTACGTGAACCAGCGGGCCGTCGCGGTGAGGAAGTACCGCCTCGAGACGGATTTCGCCAGCGCCATGGGGGACCTGGATGGAAACGGGACTGATCGCCATTGAAATCGCCGCGCGGATCCACTCCGTCCCGATGGACCTGCAGTCCGTCCGGAAGAAGTACTTCGTCGAGCGGGAGCTTTCGCCCGAGGAGATGATCCGGATCCTGCGCGACCACGGCTTCAAGGCGCGGCTCCGCAGGCTCGCGGGCCTCGAGGAGCTGAGGGGCTACCCGCTGCCGCAGATCCTGCTCGCGCCCGAGGGGGGCTACCACGTCCTCATCGGGATGAAGGAAGGCAAGTGCCTGATCTTCGACACCGGGCAGAAGGCCATCCGCGAGGTCGACGAAGAGAACCTGAAGGGCATTTGGACCGGCGAGGTCGTGGCGCTGCGTCCCCGGTTCCGGCAGACCGAGTTCGCCGGCAGCTTCAAGTGGCTCTTCATGGAGTTCTTCCGCTTCCGCTCCATCTTCTACGAGGTGGTGGGCGCTTCCTTCTTCATCCAGTCCTTCGGGCTCGTGACGCCGCTGTTCATCCAGGTCATCATCGACAAGGTGCTGCCCCACCACGCCGTCTCGACGCTGCAGGTCGTGGCGGCGGCCTTCCTTGCGGTGATCGTCTTCGAGTCCTTCATGAACTTCCTGCGCAACTATCTCCTGTACCACACGGCCAACAAGGTCGACGCGGGGCTGGGCGCCCGGGTGTACCGCCACCTGCTGTCCCTTCCGTACCGCTACTTCGAGACGCGGCGGGTAGGCACCATCATCGCACGGGTGCGCGAGCTGGAGAACCTCCGGCAGTTCATGACCAACGTCTCGCTCACCGTGCTCCTCGACACGGTCTTCTCCGTCGTCTTCATCGTCATCATGGCCCTCTACAGCGTGGCGCTCACCCTGCTGGTCCTGGGCTTCGTGGCCGTCATCGCCCTGGTGTCCTTCGTCGCCACGCCGCACATCAAGGCGAAGCTCGACGAGAAGTTCCACAAGGGTGCCATGGCGCAGTCCTTCCTGGTGGAGTCCATCACGGGCATCCAGACGGTGAAGTCCATGGCCCTCGAGGGCAAGATGGTCCGCAGCTGGGAGAACCACCTGGGGGACTACATCCAGTCGGCCTTCAACCTGGCCAACGTGGGCAACGTTGCCGTCACCGCCTCGCAGGCCCTGCAGAAGCTCATGACGCTCGCCGTGATCTATTTCGGCGTGGGCCTCGTCTTCGACAACCGCCTGAGCGTGGGTCAGCTCATCGCCTTCCAGATGTTCGCCTCGCAGCTCAGCGGCCCCGTCCTGCGGCTCGTCCACATGTGGCAGGACTTCCAGCAGGCAAAGCTCTCGCTCGAGCGCATCGGCGACATCGTCAACACGCCCTCGGAGGTGACGGGCGGCTCCGTGTCGCTCAGGGACCTCAAGGGCTCGATTGTCCTCAATGACGTGAAGTTCCGCTATGCCCACGACGGGCCGCTGGTCCTCGACGGGGTGAACCTCGCCATCCAGCCCGGCGAGATGATCGGCATCGTGGGCCGCAGCGGCTCGGGAAAGAGCACCGTGGCCAAGCTCGTCCAGCGCCTCTACCACCCGCAGGAGGGCGTCATCGCCGTCGACGGCATCGACCTGCGGCACATGGACCCGCTCTTTCTGCGCTACCGCATCGGCATGGTGCCCCAGGACTGCTTCCTCTTCAGCGGCACGATCCGCGAGAACATCGCCATGGCCATGCCGGACGCCGACATGGACCGCGTGATCGCCGCGGCCCGCATCGCCGGGGCCCACGAGTTCATCAGTGAGATGCCCCTGGGCTACGACACCTACGTGGAAGAGCGGGGCGTGTCCATGTCCGGCGGCCAGCGCCAGCGGATTGCCATCGCGCGGGCGCTCATCACCAACCCGCGGATCGTCATCTTCGACGAGGCCACCAGCGCCCTGGACTACGAGTCGGAGCGCGCCATCAAGAGCCACCTCGGCCACATCCGCAAGGGCCGCACCGTCATCCTCATCGCCCACCGGCTCAACATGATGAGGGACTGCGACCGGATCCTCGTCTTCGACCGCGGCCGCATCGTCGAGGCGGGCGATCACGCAGCGCTCATGAAGAAGGGAGGGCTCTATGCCCATCTTTGCAAACAGCAGGAAATCGAAGGCGACGGATCAGCACGACTTCAAGCCCATCCTGGCTGAGATCCAGGAGCGGCCGCCCAACCCGGCGGGACGGATGTTCCTCTGGGCGGTGATGGCGTTCCTGGTCGTGGCGGGGCTGGGCCTCTTCCTGGTCGAGGTGGACGTCGTCGTCTCGGCCCGCGGCAAGATCGTGCCCCAGGGCGACGTCAAGACGCTCCAGCCCCTGGAGACGGGTGTTGTCAGCGGCATCCGCGTCAAGGAGGGCGACTACGTGGCGCAGGGGGCGACCCTCGTGGAGGTGGACCCCGCCCTCGACACGGCCGACCTGGAGGGCAAGGAGAAGAACCTGCGTTTCTCGCGGGCAGCCGCCGACCGGATCGACGCCGTGCTGGCCGAGAGGCCCTTCCGCCCCAACGGCGACACGGAGCCGGAGCTGGCCCTGGCCCAGCGGCGCCTCTACGAGACCCAGCGGGCCCTGTACCGCTCTACGCTGAGCGAGAAGGAAAAGGCCCTGCGGGAGGCCGAGGCGATCCTGCAGGGGCTCAGGGAGGAGCGCAAGAGGATCGAGAGCCTGCACAAGCTGGTTTCGGAAGAGGAGAAGCGCCAGCAGTCCCTCGTGGCCATCGGGGCCCTGGCCGAGAACCGCTACCGGGAAAAGGTCAAGGAGAGGCTCCAGACCGAGAAGGAGCTGGGGCTCAAGGGGGCGCAGGTCGAGGAGGGGACCTGGAAGGTCCAGCGCGTGCGCGAGGAGATCGAGACTTACCGGAACACCTTCCGCGAGAAGCTCCTGGCGGAGCTTTCCGGGAACCTCCAGGGCCGCAACACCCTCGAGTCGGAGGTCAACGGCATCCATTTCCGCAAGCAGAAGCGCCAGATCACGGCGCCTGTGAGCGGCACCGTCCATCAGCTGCACGTCAAGACCGTGGGCGGCGTTGTCACGCCCGCCCAGCCGCTGGTGAGCCTCGTTCCCGAGAACACCCCCATCGTGGCCGACATCCTGGTCGTCAACCGCGACATCGGCTACGTCCGGCAGGGCCAGCGCTGCGTCGTCAAGGTGGACACCTACGACTTCCAGAAGTACGGTACCGTCGAGGGCGCCGTCGAGACGGTGAGCCCCTTCAACGTGGAGAACAAGGAGAAGACGAACGACGGCTACCCCGTCTTCGTGAACCTGGCCGCCATGGAACTCAAGGCGAAGGACGGCACCGCCTTCCCCCTGCGGCCGGGCATGGCCGTCACCACGGAGATCAACGTGGGCAAGCGGCGGGTGATCGAGTTCTTCCTGTTCCCGATTATCAAGTACCTCGACGAGGGGCTGAAGGTCCGGTAAGGGTCGAAAAGTTATCCACAGGCAGGTGATGATCGTGCAACAGATGCCGCCGTATCTAATACCCGGGCGATTAGATTTTGGCTGTTCTTTACGACGGGGGTCGTATTTTTCAAGAGGGGCGGATTTTTACTTGATTTTCGGGGCGGGTTTTTCTTTAATCCGTCTTGGATTTACCTCCTTCCACATAGCAGGCAGCCATGCCTGCCTCATGCAGAACGTCTTGACCGAGGAGGGGCGGTCAAGGTTGTTCAGTCCCACTTCTTTATGTGAACCCCATCGCCTTGGCAAGGGTAGACCACGTTAACCCGCACGCGTTTGCGCATTGCACATCGGGGGGATACTGCAATGGATACAACAACAGTTCTGCTGCTGAGCCTGGCCGCGCTCATCCTGCTGTCGCTCGTGTATCTTGCGTACATCACGCGCAAGCCGATCGAGTAGGTAAATTTGATAGGCTGTTCGTCAGGAGCCTACAGCGGTTATTGGGGTTATTGGGGACGCCCCACACATTTGCAGATTTGTGAATCTATGAGCAGCAGGTCTTAAAAGAAATGCCGCGGAGATCGAGAAT
>CAYZKT010000038.1:16507-18000 GCA_964478885.1 uncultured Syntrophaceae bacterium
ATTTGTGAATCTATGAGCAGCAGGTCTTAAAAGAAATGCCGCGGAGATCGAGAATCGACGCTCCTGGAGCGCTGCATCACATTATTGTCCGGGCGGTTATTGGGGACGCCCCATGGGGTTATTGGGGACGCCCCACACATTTGCAGATTTGTGAATCTATGAGCAGCAGGTCTTAAAAGAAATGCCGCGGAGATCGAGAATAGACGCTCCTGGAGCGCTGCATCACATTATTGTCCGGGGCATCGAACGGTCGAAGATTTTCAGGAATGAGGACGACCGCCAAGACTTGCTGCGCAGGCTCAGCAGGGTTCTGGTTGAGACCGATACCCGCTGCTTTGCCTGGGTACTCATGGACAATCACTTTCATTTGTTGTTGAAAACCGGACGGGTGCCCGTTGCGACAGTGATGTCGCGTGTGCTGACCGGCTATGCCGGGTCGTTCAACTTGCGGTATCGGCGCTCGGGGCATCTTTTTCAAAACCGATACAAATCGATCCTGTGCCAGGAGGAACCCTATTATCTGGAATTGATCCGTTACATCCACCTGAACCCGATTCGGGCAAAGCAGATCAGCGGCCTCATGGCGCTGGAGGAATATCCGTTCTCCGGTCATAGCGCCATCATGGGGAAAGTGCCACGGGATTGGCAGGATGTGGAATCTGTTTTGGCACGGTTTGGTCAACATGTCAGCTATGCACGGCGGCGCTATAGGGCATATGTCGAGCAGGGGCTCGCACAGGGTCGACGCAACGATTTGATTGGAGGCGGTCTGATCCGGTGTGTTGGGGGATGGAAAGAGGTGCAGGAAACGAGCAGGCAAAACCTGTTTCAGAAATCCGATGAGAGGATTCTTGGCGACGGGGAATTCGTGGAGCAGGTACTTAAAGAGGCGGAAGAAGACAAGGGACGCAAGAATCGGCTTGTCAGACAAGGATATGATCTTGAGACCATTGCCACACGGGCAGCCGAACATTTCGATGTTGAAGCTTCGGATATCTGGGCCGGAGGCAAGGACCGTAAACGGGTCAAAGCCCGAAGCCTTCTATGCTACTGGGCGGTTCGTGAACTTGGCATGAACATGATGGAGTTGTCGAGAGTCCTGAGGATGTCACCTTCGGGGGTGAGTCTTTCGGTCAAGCGAGGGGAGAGGCTGCTCAAAGAAGGCAGAGTCACGTTGCAATAAGAAACTGCAAATGTGTGGGGCGTCCCCTATGTTGCCCCTGCAATTATTCTACTGCTTGGGTGATATCGATGTATCTGCCAATCATTCTCGCGATGGTTCTGTATCCGGTGCTTGCAATCGTTTTTATCATCTTTGTGTGGAAACGAACGCCAAAGAAGCTAGCGCGGGGGCTCGCAATTGCTTTTGCCATCCTCTTGCCATCGTGGGATGCAGTGTTCAGTGCAGCATTTTTCTATGCTGCATGTCCCTATTTCTCAAAAGAACAGATATATGAAACGGCAGAGACGGACGGAATTTAATATGAGGGGTA
>CAYZKT010000039.1:0-17922 GCA_964478885.1 uncultured Syntrophaceae bacterium
CCCTGATGGTGCTCCAGCTCGCGGAAAAGTACTACAAGAAGCCGGGGCTGTACGACAGGATGCTCGCCAACCGTCCCCAGGCCAACATCCGGCCCAAATCGGTCGAGCTGGTGTCCCTGCTCCAGACCGGCAACATGGATTACGCGTGGGAGTACCTGTCCGTTGCGGTGCAGCACGGGCTCCGGTACGTGGCGCTCCCCGACGAGATCAATCTCGGCAACTACAAGCAGGATCCTTTCTATTCCCAGGCCGTCGTAAAGGTAACCGGGAAAAAACCGGGTGAATACATGGAAATGAGGGGCGAATCGGTCACGTACGGGATCACCCTGATCAAGGATGCCCCGAACAGGGAAGCCGCCATTGCTTTCCTCAAATACATGCTCGATCCCAAAGGCGGCTTGAAGGTCTTGAAAGACCAGGGCCAGCCGCCTTTCGTTCCCTGCCGGGTTCCCGCGGAACAGATGAGGTCCCTGCTTCCCGCCGATCTCAGGGGTCTCGTGGAAGTCAAGGACTGACAGGAAGAGCGTCATGATGAAGAGGGAGCCGTTCTATTGGGTTTCGATGTCGTGCGGCATCATGGTGATGGCCTTCATTCTCCTGCCCCTCATCGAAATGCTGACGGCTCCCTCGGGCGCCATGCTCCGGGAAACGCTCGAAGACAAGAATGTCATTGCATCGATCTGGCTGAGCATCTACACTGCCCTGGCCGCAGCGGGCATCTCGTTCGTGGTGGGAACGCCGCTGGCCTTCTTGCTTGCCCGACAGCCGTTCAGGGGAAAGCGCCTGATCGAGAGCATCATCGACCTGCCCATCGTGATTCCCCACCCCGTGGTCGGCATCGCCATCCTGAGCGTGGCCGGGAAAAACCACTGGCTGGGTGAATTCGCGAGCGAACTCGGCTTCCGGGTCATGGGGTCTCCCACAGGCATCATCACGGTACTCACCTTCGTGGGCATGCCCTTCTACATCAATGCGGTGAAGTCCGGGATCGAGGCCATTTCACCCCGGCTTGAAAACGTGTCCCGGAGCCTCGGCGCGTCCATGTGGAGCACCTTTGTCCGGGTCACCTTCCCGCTGGTTTGGCGAAGCGTCCTGATGGGGTTCATCCTGTGCTGCGCACGCGCAATCAGCGAGTTCGGGGCCGTCGTCGTGGTTGCCTACCACCCCATGATCGCCCCCGTGCTCATCTATGAACGGTACGAGGCTTACGGACTGAGGTATTCCCAACCCGTAGCGGTGTGGCTGATCCTCGTTTGCCTGGCTCTTTTTCTGGCTCTGCGGGTTCTCGCGCTGCCGCGAAAGAAGGCGTCATGATCGAAGTAAAGGGCCTGAGGGTAAGCCTCGGCGAGTTCCGGCTTAAGGACGTCGACCTCTCCATCGACGAGGGCGATTTCTTCGTGCTGATGGGTCCCACCGGCGCGGGGAAAACCGTTTTCATGGAGGCCATTACCGGGCTGGTGCCTGTCCTGGAGGGAAGGATAGCCATCGGCGGCACGGACATGACCCGATTGCCTCCGGAGCGACGGGGCGTCGGCATCATGTATCAGGACTATGCGCTTTTCCCCCACCTGACGGTCGCGCGCAACATCACCTACGGTCTCCGCTACCACCGACACGACCCGGAATCCTCCGGGGAGCGCTTCCGGAAGCTCGTCGACGACCTCGGCATCGGCCACCTGCTCCACCGGCGTCCGGAGACCCTGAGCGGCGGTGAGCTCCAGCGGGCGGCGCTCGCCCGGGCACTCATGGTGGAACCCCGCATCATACTTCTGGACGAACCGCTGTCCGCCCTCGATCCGGGTTTCCGAGAGGAAATCCGGCTGCTTCTCAAGCGCATCCACAAGGACTCCGGCATCACCTTCTTGATGGTGACGCACGACTTTTCCGAGGCGTTGACGCTCGCCACGAAGGCGGCCGTCATGAACGGCGGCGCCATCGTGCAGACCGGTTCGGTCAAGGACATCTTTCAGCGGCCCTCTTCATCATTCGTGGCCGATTTCGTCGGCATGAAGAACGTCTTCCCGGCTGTCTTCAACGGCCCCGGGGCAATCGTGGGCGGGCTCCCGATCGATCTTCCCCGGCCCGGGCCGGACGCGAACGGGTACATCGCGCTGAGACCGGAGGACATCGTTCTCAGCATGAGGCCCCTGGAATCGAGCATCCGCAACTCCTTTGCGGGCATCGTCAGCAGCATCATAGACCAGGGATTCCTGTACGAGGTTCACATCCGCGTGCAGGAGACGGTTTTCAAGTCGCTCGTCACCAAGGGCTCGGCGGTCGATCTGGGACTGGACGTCGGCACGGCCGTCCAAATCTCGTTCAAGGCATCCGCCGTCCACATGTTCTGAAAGGAGCCGAATCGAAGAGCGTCACGAGCCGTAAGGTATCCGAAATTTCAAGGCCATACGGTCTCGAAGAACAAGGGGGCGTCGTGCGCGAAACGGCTGACTGCCCATCCCCGCCCGTCACCGGATCGAATCCGCGATGTCCCGCTTTCGGGGGACGGAAAATGAACGGTCGCAAAACAGGGCCGCAGGCCGCTCCCGGAACGGTCACGAAATGATGAGCGTCGCTTGACCACGGGGAGGGGACGCAGAATGGAGAATACATTTTGGACGGCTTTTGCCGTCAGTACCGCCGCAGCCCTCGTCACGACTCTCGGCATCTACACGATACGGCGATTTTCCGACTGGGGGCACCGGAACACGGCCTATTTCATGTGCTTTGCCGCCGGCGTGCTCATCTCGGCGTCCTTCCTGCACATGATTCCCAAATCCTTCGACATGAATCCCCGGGCCCCGGCATTCCTGCTGGTCGGTTTCTGGGGCCTGCACCTCTTCAATCGTTTCCTGACGGCCTTTGTCTGCGAGAGGGATCCGGTCGGAAAGGAGTATTCCGTCGGTGTCGTGCCCATGCTGGGGATTGGCTTTCATTCCTTCATCGACGGGTTCATTTACTCCATCGCCTTCACGGTCAGCATCCTCACGGGCTTCCTCGCAACACTCGGCATGGTCCTTCACGAATTCCCGGAGGGCATCATCACCTACCTGCTGCTCGTCCGGGGCGGGTTCAGTGAGCGCCATTCCGTGTTCCTGGCCTTTCTGGCCGCGGCGGCAACCACGCCGGTGGGCATGCTGGTTTCCTACCCGCTGGTCAGCGAGATCGACAGGGAAACCCTCGGCTGCCTGCTTTCGCTTTCGGCGGGCGCCCTGGTTTATGTGGGCGCCACCCACCTCCTGCCCAGGGCGGAGCAGGAACACAAGAAATACAGCCTGGTCGCCCTGGCCGGCGGCGTGCTGGTAGCCGTCGTGATCGCGGCGTCTAAGGCTTGACGGGCGGAAAAAGGGGACTGTCCCCTTTTTCCGCCCGGGCGGTGAAAGACGATGGGCTATCTCGAAGAGATTCGAACGCGGGTGGGATCACGACGGATCTTCGTACCCGGCGTGCGCGCGATCCTGCTGAACGGGACCGGCGAGATTCTCCTGCAACGGCGAACGGACAGCGGCCTGTGGGGAATCCCCGGCGGTTCCGTCGAGTTGGACGAGACCCCCTTCGAGGCCCTCAGGCGCGAGGTGGAGGAAGAAACGTCCGTGAAGGTGATCGAGGCGGAACCGATGGGCCTCTATTGCGGCCCGCGCCAGAAATTTGCCTATCCAAACGGCGACCAGGTGCAGTGTTTCGCCCTGGCCTTCATCGTTCGGAAATGGGACGGCACCCCGCGCGCCGACGGCAGGGAAGGGTCCCTGATTCGATTTTTCCAGACGTCACGGCTGCCCGAAGATCTCGTGCCGGTTCACAGGGCGACAATCGAGGACTTTCTGCGATACGATGGGAGTTTTTTGTTGTCCGGTTAGGCCGGGAATGGCTCGATCCTCCCGTCCGAAACACCCCATCTCCCGATCGGATGACGGAACGGGTGGTGGAGCCCGAGCACAGACGGCGCATCGCGCAGGGGGACGTCCATTGCCGAATCATCTTTTGAGGGTATGCGTAATGGTACTGGTTTTGATCACGACGGTCGCGCCGGGCGCCGCAAGCGGGGCCGACGACGGAAAACCCTGCATGCGCATTACGGTGCTGTTCGACAATGTGTCCCATCTGCCGGGGCTCGCCCCGGGCTGGGGGTTTTCCTGCCTCGTCGAAGTGCCTGAAAAAACGATCCTGTTCGATACCGGGGCGGACGGCGGGACGCTGCTCGAAAATATGAAGCGACTCGGCATGAATCCAGAAAGGATTGCCGCCGTCTTTCTCTCCCATATCCACGGCGACCACACCGGCGGTCTCGCCGACCTCCTGGCCAGGCGGCCCGGGATTCAGGTCTTCCTGCCGGCAGGATTTCCCGCCTCTTTCCGGCAGGCCGTCGCCGACCGGGGCGCGGACGTCAGAACGGTCGATGCGGGCGACAGGCTCACGGCTCGCGTCACCATCACCGGGGGACTGAAGAGGGGCGGCATCGTCGAGCAGTCCATGATCGTGGAGACGCCGCAAGGCCTGGTGGTCATCACCGGCTGCGCCCACCCCGGGATCGTCCATATCGCGGAGACGGCCAAACGGCTCACGGGGAAAAGGATCCACCTGCTCATGGGCGGTTTCCACCTCGGCGGGGCGAGCCGAACGGAAATCCAGGCCATCATCGCCAGACTCAAGTCCCTGGACGTTCAAAAGGTCGCCCCCAGCCACTGCACGGGCGAGGCGGCCACGGTGTTGTTCCGGCAGGCCTGGGACCACGATTTCGTGGAAGCGGGGCTGGGCGCGGTAATCATTCTGCCGCTTTGACGAGATGCCGATCCCCGAGGCCGAATCCCGAGTCCAAACACAGGACGTCACTACCCGAAGGCGGGACGGGATCGGCCGCCCGCGTTCAATTACAGCGTCTACCGGATGTGGATGAGGTTGTTCTTCTTGGGGGGTTCGACGACGATGCCGACTCGCAGCTTGCGGTTGTCCTCCGAGACGTAGTACCAGCGCTTCTCCAGCTCCGACTTCGTCAGGTACCCGTAACTGCCGAAGGGCAGGCCGGAGTCCATGAAGATGACCCGCTCGTCGTCGTGGCCGATGGCGAGGAGGTAGTGGCCGTAATTGGTGAGCCCCTCGTAGCGATCCTCCTTCTTGCTGCGGCTGTAGGCCTGGACGATGAGGATGACGGGGATCTCTGAGTCGATGAAATTGATCAGCGAGTCGACGGTCATGTCGTAGGTCATCCAGGCGCGGAACCCCTTGCCGTTGAAAAAGGTGACGATGTCCGGCTCCTCCGTGCCCGTCTGGTTGCTGACGTTGAGTTCCCGGCACAGGCGGCTGTACTGGTGCTTGATGTTGTGCTTGCGCAGGATGGAGGAGACGATGGCGGCCCCGCAGTCGTCCCTCGTCCTCTGGGTCACCGTGGGATAGGGGTGGAGGATCATGGTCTTTTCACTCCTTTGGAGGCCGTCGGGAACCGAAATGCCCCGGTTGCCCGGGGCATCACCCGTCCGATCTCGGCGTATATCATAGCGACTTCCCCGCCAAAATCAAACCCCGCCTCGATCCAATTTGTTCATGAATATTTTCAACAGGTTATGTCCGCACAAAGGATGACCCGCCTTCATCGGCACCCGGACCGGTCCCCTGCCCGGGAGTCAAAAGGCCTTGAAAAGTCCGCCGTTTGTGCCGATAGTACCATCGGTGAGCGGCCGGCGGGGACGCAGCAGAGGGTCCGCTCGATATACAGAAGCGAAGGGGGCACACGATGATCACGAAGGGGCGGCTGGTCCTGGCAATCCTGGCGGTCACGATCTTGCAGGGGCTCTGGGCCGCGGGCGAGTCGCGGGCGTTCTTCCGCGCCGACGGGTGGGTGGAGAGCGAGCCCGGCATACGGCTCTTCGTCCGCGAGATCAAGGCATCCATGAAGGAAGAAGAGGGCTCCCCCGTCCTCCTCATCCACGGCGGCGGCCCCGGGAGCATCCCCAACTTCGACCCGGCGGTCCCGCACTACTCCCTCGCCGAGGACATCGCCGCTGCGGGCTACTTCGTCACCATGATGGACGTGCGCGGCTTCGGGAAATCCGCGGGCAGGGGTTCCGCTGTGAGCGCCGATGAGGCGGTGAAGGATATCGCCGCCGTCGTGGACTGGGTTCTGCGCCGGTGCAAGGACGACCGGGTGGCCCTGATCGGACTCGGCGCGGGCGGGCACTGGGCGGCCCTGTACACCACGAAAAACCGGGACAAGGTGAGCCGCCTCGTCCTGCTCAACGTTCTCTACGGGGTCAAGGCCCCCTGGCCGGCGGGCAGGGCCTTCGAGGACCCGAATAAGCCCGGGGCGTTCAACCCCGGGGTCGGGGGGGTGACGCTTTCCGACCCGGCCGATCTCCTCGCCGACTGGGACCGCGCGATCCCGGACCCGGACAAGTCGAAATGGCGCGACCCCCGCGTGGCCTCGGCCTATGTGAAGCTTGCACTTGCCGATGCGGCGCCCGACGGCCTTCGCATCCCCGGGGCCTTCAGGCGGGAGCACTTCGAGATGGCGCAGGGAAAGAAAACCTGGAACGCCGAAGACATCCGCGTGCCGACGCTCTACGCCAGGGGGACCCTCGACCACTGGTCGAGGCCGGAGGACCTCCAGGCGCTCCATGCCGAACTCGTCAATGCGCCGTCGAAGCAGTTCATCGTCCTGCACGGCTCCACGCACTACCTGCTTCTCGACCGGCCGGAAAAGGGGCGCGCCGCCTTCCTCCACGAGCTGCTCCTCTTCCTGGGAGACCGCGTGGATAAAAAAAAGAAGTAGAGACGAAAAGACCCGGCCCCTGCAGGGGGTCGGGTCTTCGGCTTTTGGCCCGTACACGCCGGCTTATTCGTATTCCTTCGGGACGGCGCAGATCATGACCATCGGTTCCTTCGCGGAGACGTTTTTGTACTGGTGCTTCTCGTCGGGCAGCACCAGGACGAACTCCCCCTTTTTCACGGGATGCTCCCTGCCCGCCTCGTCCACCACGGCCCCCTCGCCCTCGATGATGAAATTCATGTGCTCCACGCTGTGGGTGTGGTAGGGCGTGTGGCCTCCCGGCTGGATCGTGAAGACGCGAAAGGAGAAATTGGGCGCGCCGTCGTTCTTCGACAGCGGGACCTGCTTCAGCACGTCCCTGGCCCCTTCCATCGTCATCTTGACCTTCTCAATTCGATCGAGACCTGTTATCTTCATGTCATCCTCCGAATCGGGTACTGTCCGTCGATTATAGGGGAAGAAGTCAATTATGCAACGGATATTTCACGGGTCCACGGTCGTGCGGACCCTTCTGGCGGCGGCGCTGGCCGCCCTGATCGCGTTTGCTGCCCGCCCCGCCCAGGCCGCGGACGCCAAGGACACGCTGTACTCCCTGCGCCACGACGGTCGCGCGAGGACTTACCTCGTCCACCTGCCGCCTGCCTACGACCGGGCGAAGAGCTGGCCCGTGGTGCTCGTTTTCCACGGCGGGGGCGGTTACGGCGAGCAGATGGCGAAGATGACGGGGTTCAGCGGCAAGGCGGACCGCGAGGGTTTCATCGCCGTCTACCCCAACGGCACGGGGCGATGGCAGAACCGATTCCTGACCTGGAACGCGGGCAACTGCTGCGCCTACGCCTACGAGAACCGGGTCGACGACGTCGGGTTCGTCCGCGCCCTCATCGGCCAGCTGAAAAAGGATGTGGCCGTCGACCCGCGGCGCGTCTACGTCACGGGGATCTCCAACGGCGGGATGATGAGCTACCGGCTGGCCTGCGAGCTTGCGGACCTCGTCGCCGCGGCCGGCCCGGTGGCGGGCGCCCAGAACCTCGCGTGCAGGCCCTCGAGGCCCGTCTCCCTGGTCGTCCTGCACGGGACGGCGGACCTGCACGTCCGCTACGGAGGGGGCCCCCCGCTGCGCATGGCCGATACCCGAAACCCGCGCGTCGACCGGCCCGTGTCCGAGGCCGTTGCATTCTGGGCCCGGCACAACGGATGCGGCGAAAAACCCGCAGCGGAAAGGAGGGGGAAGGTGGCGATCGAGTCCTACGGGGGCTGCGCGGCGGGCACGGCCGTGACGCTTTACACCCTCCACGACGAGGGGCACACCTGGCCGGGCGGGACGAAGTGGGCCTTCTGGGCCGACGAGCCCTCCCGCGAGATCTCCGCCACCGACGCGATCTGGGAGTTCTTCCGGGCCCACCCGAAAAGGGACTGACCCCGGCGGGAAAGCCCTTGAGTTCCGCCCCCGGCAGGAGTATCCTTCGCAACCATGTTCCCCGCACTCTTCTACGGCTGGTGGATCGTCGCCGCCTGCTTCCTGATCAGCGTCTACGTCGGCTGCTGCGGGTTCTTCGGCTTCACCGCCATGATCGACCCCATCGTCCGGGAGTTCGGCTGGAGCTACACCGAGGTCAGCTTCGCGTCGAGCCTCAGGGGTCTCGAGATGGGGATCCTCGCCCCGGTCGTGGGCGTGCTCGTGGACCGCTTCGGCCCGCGCCGGCTCATCCTCGCCGGGGTCGTCACGATCGGCGCCGGGTTCATCCTCCTGAGCCTCACGCAGAGCCTCTGGATGTTCTACGGCTCCTTCGTCCTGCTTGCCTTCGGCGCCGGCGGCTGCACGAGCGTCGTGACGCTGGCCGTCGTGGCCCGCTGGTTCCGCCGCAACCTCGGCAAGGCCATGGGGATCACCGTGTCGGGCTTCGGCGCGAGCGGCCTGCTGATCCCCGTCGTCGTCTGGCTCATCGACAGCTACGGGTGGCGCTCGGCCATGATCGTCCAGGGCTTGGGCATGTGGGTCCTGGGGATCCCGCTGGCCCTGGTCATCCGCGACCGGCCCGAGGAAATGGGTCTCGTTCCCGACGGTTCCCTCGCATCGAAGCCTGCGGCCGGGGCGGCCCTTCGCGAGATCCCGGAAGCCAGGGTCCCCTTCCGGGACGCCCTGACGAGCAGGCCGTTTCTGTGGCTCAACCTCGTCGAGGCCGTCCGGTTCACGGTGCTCGCGGCCATCGTCGTTCACGTCATGCCCTTCCTCGCCTCGCAGGGGATCCCGCGGGACACGGCGGGGCTCGTGGCGGCTGCCATCCCGCTGTTCAGCATCCCGGGGCGGTTCGGTTTCGGATGGATGGGGGACGTGACGGAAAAGCGCTACGTCATGGCGGCGGCCTTCTGCTGCATGGCCGCAGGCCTCGTCGCCTTCCACTTCGCGGCGGCGTCGTGGCCGATCGTGCTCTTCCTGCTCTTGTTCTCGCCGGGGTTCGGCGGCAACATGGTCATGCGGGGAGCCGTCGTCCGGGAGTACTTCGGGGTGCACAGCTTCGGGAAACTCATGGGCATCACCCTGGGCACCGCGTCCATCGGGGGCGTTATCGGCCCCACGGCGACGGGGTGGGTCTACGACACGACCGGCGGCTACGGGCCGGTCTGGTTTGTGAGCGCGGGGCTGATCGTCCTGTCCATGCTGCTTTCCCTCAAGATCCGCCGGGAAGACGTGCCGGGGCATTCCGCTATTGACCGCCCCACCCGTTCCCTGTAAATTGGAACCTCGAAACGCCAGGCAATGGAGGCAATCATGCGAAGAGTCCTGTTCGTCCTGATGCTCTCCGGTTTCGTCCTCTTCGGGGCGGCGGCCCCCGCCCGCAGCGCCGAGGCAGGACCCGAGACCAACAAGCTCAAGGTCAAGGTGGGGCCCTTCTTCATCCAGGAATCGGACAAGAAGATCCCCCTCGAGGGCGCCGCCCCGCATGTCATCCGCAAGGGCAAACGGGTGAACATCACCGTGACCGTCGAGAACTACGGAAAGGAGAAATCGGAGCCCGTCCGCCTGCGATACGTGGAGACGGACGGCAAGGCGGGCGAACCGCGTCTGTACCGGGTCGAGACGATCGAGCCCGGAAAGAAGTGGCAGCGCACCTTCATGGCGCGGTGGGACACCTCGGGGCGCAAGTCCGTCACGGCCGCCCTCGTGACGCTGGAAGACAAGCCCCTCAGGGACGCGAAGGGCAAGGCCCGGCCCGACACGGCGCACACGGGCTCGGTCGTCCTGACCGCGAAGCAGATGTGAGGGGCATCGGAGGGGTTCCGCATGGATGCAGCGACGTGGATCGGCTCGCTGGGGGTGGCCCTGCTGCTTCTGGCGTTTTTTCTGAGCCTCTTCAAGTTCATCGCCCAGGACGGCTTCGCCTACATCGGCATGAACATCGCCGGGGCGGGCCTCGCGTGCTGGTCGTCCTGGATGATCGCCTTCGTCCCCTTCATCGTTCTCGAGGCCGTCTGGTGCCTGGTGGCGACAGCGGCCCTCGCGAAGCGGCTGAGGATGCCCCGGATGCAGACCCCCTGAAAGGAGAGGCAACCGATGGGGAGCCCGAACCTCTTCGCGGCCCTTGCCTACTACACGGTCTCGGCCTTCCTCGACCCGGTCCAGTGGCTGATCTGCGGAATCTGCGGCTGGTCGGTGGAGCGGATCGACCAGGCCATGCTCGCCGCGGCCGGCATGGTTGTCGTGCTCTTCGTGGTGCTGACCTGGTTTTACCCCGAGGGGAAGCTGTTTTCCTTTCCCACCCCCCACGTGGGCGTCGCCATCCTGGGCAAGGCGATCGGCGCCGTCCTGATGACGGGGCTGATCCACTGGCTCAAGAAAAGGCAACTCGGCAGGAAGATGGGAAGCTGAGAAGATGGGAAGTTGGGAAGTTAAGAAATTGAGAAAAAGAGAATAAGAGATGAAGATCGGCGGATTCCAGAAGGTTTCGCTCATCGACTACCCCGGCAGGATCAGCGCCGTCGTGTTCACCCAGGGCTGCAACTTCCGCTGCCCCTTCTGCCACAACCCCGAACTGGTGGACCCGCAGAGGTTTGCGGACCGCATCCCCGAGGCGGAAATCCTCGCGTTCCTCGAGAAGCGAAGGGGGCGTCTCGACGCCGTCGTCGTCACGGGCGGCGAGCCGACCCTGCAGAGCGAGTTGATCCCCTTCACCATCCACCTCAAGGCCATGGGATACCTGATCAAGCTCGACACCAACGGGGCCCTGCCCGGCGTTCTCGAAGACCTGCTCGGCCGGAAACTCCTGGATTACGTGGCCATGGATATCAAGGCCCCGCTGGAGCGCTACGGCGAGGTGACGAAGACGAAGACCGACGGGGAGCGGATCCGCAGAAGCATTTCCCTCATCATGGGCTCCGGCGTCGACTACGAGTTCCGCACCACGGCCGTCCGGTCGCTTCTCGGTCTGGAGGAGCTCGAGGCCATCGGCCGGCTCATCCCCGGGGCAAAGCGATTCGTACTGCAAAAGTTCGTTCCCACGAAGACGCTGGACCGGAATTACCTCGGCGAGTCGTCCTACAGCGACGGGGAACTCAAGGCGATCATCGAGAAGCTGGCCGCGGTCGTGGACAAGGCGACACAGCGCTGAGAAAAGGGGCCAGGGTACAGGGCCGAAAAAACAGTGTAGAAGCGACAGAAGTGAGGGAAGTGGAAGAAGACGAAGAATAACGAAATAAACGAAACGAACGAAATGAACGAACAAACGAAATAGACGAACATGCTTCCCGCCTTCTTCCGCCTCATCGGAAACGTCTTCTTCCGCGAGATCGTCATCGAGGGCCGGGAACACCTCCCCGCGTCCTGCCCCGTGATCCTCACCCCGAATCACCCCAACGACCTGCTCGACCCGCTGCTCACGCTCTTCTTCAGCCCGCCCCTGCGGTTGCGCCATATCGCGAAGTCCACCCTGTTTCACATCCCCGCCGTCGGAGCCATCCTGCGCCGCATGCGGTCGATCCCCGTCGTGCGGCGCCAGGAAGCCCGGGGACCCGTCGACTACTCCGCCTTTTTCGACGACTGCGTCGGCGCGCTTGCCGAGGGCGATGCGCTCGTCATCTTCCCCGAAGGAGGCTCGACGGAGATGGCGTCCATCGGCCCCCTGAAGACCGGCGCGGCCCGCATCTTTTTCCGTGCCCGCGAAAGGGGGATCGACGCGCCGATCGTCCCCGTCGGCATCAACTACGAGGACGGGACGATCTTCCGCTCCTCGGTCCTCCTGCACGTGGCGCCGCCCGTCGACACGGCACCCTTCCTGGAGCTCCACGCGTCGGATCCCGCCGCGGCCATTCAGGCTCTCACCGAGGAGACGCACCGGGTGCTCGGCGAGCACGTCTTCCAGGCGGAGAACCACCGGGACCGGGAACTCATCGTGCTGCTCGAACGGGTCTACTACGAGTCGAGGCGGGGCCACCGATGGGCGGAGCGTTACAGGCGCCTGGACGAGTTCAAGGGCCGGGTCGCGGCGCTTAGACGCTGCTGCCCACAGGAGATGGCCCGGCTGCGCAGGCTCGTCGCCCGGTACCGCAGGCTCTCCCGCCTGGTTGGCGGCACCCTCGCGGGCGAGTCCCCGCCGACGGCGACGGCGCACCTCCTCGGGGCCGGGGGCTCCCTGGTCGCCTACGCCGGCTGGGCCTTCAACTGGGTCCCCTACCGCGCCGTCCGGTGGCTTATCGGGAGGCGGCGCCTGCCGCGGACCGACGTCGCCACCATAACGATCGCCTGGTCCCTGCTGGTCTTTCCGCTCGCCTACCTGGCCGAGGGTGCGATCCTCGGCATGGCCGCCGGGTGGCCCGCGGCACTGCTGTTCGGCTTCGGCATCCTCCCGCTCTCCTGGTTCACGCTGCGTTACTTCGAGTGGCGCGAGACCCTGGGCATCCGTCCGCCTGTCCCCCATGCCCTCTTCGGCGGCCGCCGGTCGCGCCGTGCCTCGCGCCGCCTGCAGAGGCTGCGGGACAGGATCATGAGAGAGGTGGACCGCTTCCCGGCAGCGCCGGGAGGGCAAAATGGCTTTTGAAATCTCCCCGCTTTTGGGTATACTGTCGAACGGGAGAGACGAATCGCCCAGCCACAAACACCCTGCGCCCGGCCCGGCCGGGCCTGCCAGGGAAAAAGGAGGTCCCATGAAACGCCTGTTCGTCCTGCTGCTTGCAGCCGCCGTCCTCGCCGCGCTGTCCAGCGTGCCCGGCCCAGCCTTTGCCAGTGACAAGGCCGATGCCCAGGCCACGGTCACGAAGGCGAACCTCACCTTCAACAGCTTCATGTCCGACAAGAACTTCACGGAGATGAGGAAACTCTCGCGCTCCGCGAAGGGCATCTTCATCGCGCCGCAGGTGCTCAAGGGGGCCTTCGTGGTCGGCGCGTCGGGGGGCACGGGCGTGCTCCTCGTCCGCGGAGAAGGCGGGAAGTGGACCTACCCTGCCTTCTACACGATCGGCAGCGTCAGCTTCGGGCTCCAGATCGGAGGGCAGGCCTCCGAGGTCATCCTGCTGGCCATGACCGAGCGCGGGGTGACGACCCTGCTGCAGAGCAGCGTCAAGCTGGGGGCCGACGTGGGCCTCGCCGCGGGGCCCTACGGCGCCGGCGCACAGGCCGCGACGGCGAACATCAGCGCCGACATCCTGGCCTTCTCGCGATCCAAGGGCCTATACGGGGGGATCTCGCTCGACGGGGCCGTCGTGGACGTCCGGGAGAGCCTCAACAAGGCCTACTACGGAAAACCGGCGACGCCGACGGACATCCTCGTCAAGCTCAGCGTGTCCAACGCTCACGCCGACAAGCTGCGCGCGAGCGTGGCCAAGATCTCCGGGGGGAAGTGATCCCGCAGGCAGGAGCAAACGGCCGAAAAACCCTTCGCGGCCCGCGGAGGGTTTTTTCGTGACCCATGAAGGGATCCGGGACGTGAAGGAAGACCGCAGAGCCATATTCGGGTGGGCCCTGTACGACTGGGCCAACTCGGCGTTTGCCACGACCGTCATGGCTTCCTTCTTCCCGATCTTCTTCAAGGAGTACTGGACGGCCGGGACCGATCCCGTGGTGAGCACGGCGAAGCTGGGGCTGGCCAACTCGGCGGCGGGCATCCTGGTGGCTCTCATGGCGCCCGTCCTCGGGGCCATCGCCGACCGGGGCGCGGCGAAAAAGAACTTCCTGCTGTTCTTCGCAGCCCTCGGCATCGCGGCAACCGCCTCCCTGTTCTGGGTCCCCCGGGGCAGCTGGCAGGCCGCGACGGCCTGCTACGTGTTCGCCATGATGGGCTTTGCCGGCTCCATCGTCTTCTACGATTCCCTCCTGACGACGGTGGCCGCGGAAGAGCGCAGGGATTTCGTCTCGTCGCTCGGCTTTTCCATGGGGTATCTCGGGGGGGGCGTGCTCTTTGCCCTCAACGTGTGGATGACCCTCTCGCCCGCCACGTTCGGACTGCCCGGCAGCGGCGAAGGGGTGAAGCTCTCGTTTCTTTCCGTGGGGCTGTGGTGGGCCCTGTTCTCCCTGCCCCTGGTCTTCCTCGTGCGGGAGAGCGGCGGACCGCTGTCCCGGTCCCCGGGGACCGCCGTCCGGGAGGGACTCGCCCAGCTGCGCCATACGTTCCGGCAGATCCGGAACCTTCGCACGATCTTTCTTTTCCTCGCGGCCTACTGGCTCTACATCGACGGCGTCGACACGATCATCGTCATGGCCCTCGACTACGGGCTCTCGATCGGGTTCAAGGCCGACGACCTGATCGTCGCGCTGCTCATCACCCAGTTCATCGGGTTCCCGTCGGCCCTCGTCTTCGGGCGCCTCGGGGAACGGATCGGGGCGAAGCGGGCCATCCTGATCGGCATCGCCGTCTACCTGATCATCACCGTCTACGGGGCCTTCATCGACGAAACGAGGGAGTTTTTCGTTTTGGCCTGCATGATCGGCCTCGTCCAGGGCGGCGTCCAGGCCCTCAGCCGCTCCCTCTACTCGCGGATCATCCCGGCCGAGCAGTCGGCCGAGTTCTTCGGCTTCTACAACATGCTGAGCCGCTTCGCCACCGTCGCGGGGCCCCTCCTCATCGGCGCCACCGGTATCTGGGCCCGCTCCATGGGCTACGAGGGGGGCACGGCATCGCGCATGGGCATCGTCTCCGTGGTGCTGCTCTTCCTGGCGGGCGGTTTTATCCTGAGCCGCGTCGACGAGCGCAAGGGAAAGCAGGAGGCGGCCCTCCTGACCCGCCGGTGAGCGCCTACTTCTTTTTTCGTAGAAAAAATCACCTTCCCGTCGTATTGCCCACCTTCCGGGTTTTGTGGTTGGATGTCGTCAACGAGAACAGGCGGCTCGAATCCGCGGAAAGGGGATGGAAATGGAGGGAAGCTGCAGGTCGCTTCAGACCGCGACCGGCTGGTTGCAGTTCCTCAACGAGCGCAGGGACAGCCCCGTTTTCTTCTTCCTGGCCGTCCTGGTGATCATCCTGAACCTGGCCGACGCGGTCTTCACGGAATTCATTCTCGCCCACGGGGGGTGGGAGGTCAACCCGATCGCCCGGGCCGCCATCGCCGCCTTCGGCGACTCTTTCTGGATCTGGAAATACGCCGTCGTCTCCCTGTCGGTCATCCTGTTGAGCAGCCTGGTGCACCTGCGCATGGCGAGGGTCTGCCTTGCGGTCGCGGCCGTCCTGTACAGCGCCGTGACGGTGTGGCACATGATCCTGATCGACAGCCTTATCCCCTTGCTGTAGGAGAGGAAGTTTTGAAGTTGAGAAGTTGCGAAGCTCGGAGGGGCTGAACAACCGCTTCATGCTCCCCTCTTTCCCTAACTTCCGAACTTCACAGCTTCCTAACTTCTTTTTTTCTGGGGCGCTCAGCGCCTTGCCTTCCCCCGGTCGGTCCCGTCGCTGACGATCAGCACCTGGTAGTTGATGTCCCACAGGGCCTTCAGGAAATCGTCCATCCGCAACCCTTCCACCCGGATCATGACGAGGCACCGCTTGCTGCCCTTCAGGGGGTGGACGAGCACCGTCTGGAGGTCCAGCCGGTAGCGTTTGCACAGCTCGACGACGTCGTAGATGATGTTCTGCTTCTCCCCGGCGGGGACGCTGAAGCAGATGCGCACGTTGTTGTCGCCCGCCCTCGCGATGCCGCAGAGCGCCTCCAGGACGTCGCAGTCCGTGATGATGCCCACGAGGTGGTCTTCCTTCAGGACCGGCAGGGCCCCGATCTTCTTCTCCCGCATCAGGGCCCCCACATCCTCCAGCGCCGTGTTCGGCCCGCAGGTGACGAGTTCCCTCGTCATGGCTTCGGACACGGTGTGCTTGCGGAGATTTTCCGCGTCGGGGGCCGGAAGTTCCCCCTTGAGCTTGACGGGGTTGACATACGGGTAGAGGTCGGAGAGGGTGACGATGCCGCAGAGTTTGTTCTCGGGAGACACGACCGGCAGCCTGCGGATGTCGTGCTTGAGCATCAGGCCCAGGGCCTCGTACAGGTTGGTTCGTTCGAGGGCGACGATCGGCGACTCGGACATCCAATATCGGACCAGCATCTCTGCACCCCGCGGGAACGGTTTTCCCTTGCCTGAATGTAACAAGTTTCGTGCCAATGCGGGGGCAGGGCGATCAGAGGAGACGGCCCAGATAGCCGTCCAGGATGGAGGCGTAAAGCCCCTGCCCCTCTTCGTCGGGCAGCCGGGCATCTGCCTGGAGGAACGCGGTTTTCGACAGACCCCGGTCCATCAGGCGGCCCGCCCAGGCGGTGTGAACGGGAACGAGCCCGCAGCCCAGGTCGAGCGCCACCTCCCGGATTGTCCGGTGGTAGATCTCGAGGGCGGCCTGCTCGTGGGGATCGACAAGGGGGTGGGACGTGGGCAGCACGACGGTCGCCGAAAGCCTCCGGCGGGCCATCCCGACGATGCGGACGAGGTTTTCCTTGAACTCGGAGCGGTAGACCGCCGAGAAGGCATCATCGACGCCGAAGTGGACGATCAGGATGTCGGGGCGAAACGGCTCGACGTCCCGCGCGAAGGTCTCGACCCCGTCGAACGAGGTCTCCCCGGGCCTCGAGCGGTTGACGACCTCCATCCCGCGCGGCGCATAGAGATCGCGGAGGATCTCCGCGTACCCCTGCGCCACGCCGGTGCCTGCCGCGATGCTCCCGCCGCGTATCAGCAAACGAGTCATGAGTCTGTTCCGTCTGTTCCGTCTGTTCCGTCTGTTCGGTCTGTATCACTTCCCCACTTCTTTCACTTCTTTCACTTCTTTCACTTCTTTCACTGTTTGCTGACCCCTGTCACCTGCACGACCACGCGCCTGTTTCGTGGTTCATTATCGAAGTCGCATAGGATCACCTGCTGCCAGGTGCCCAGCGCGGGCCGGCCCTCGATGACGGGGATCGTCAGCGACGGCCCCAGTAGGGCCGCCCGCACGTGGGAGTAGCCGTTGCCGTCGCCCCACCGGGCGTCGTGCCGGTAGCGCACCCCCTCCGGCGCGAGACGATCGATCGCCTCCCGCAGGTCTTCGACGACACCGCTTTCGTACTCGATGGTCGTCAGGGCCGCCGTCGAGCCCGGCACGAAAACGAGCACGCTGCCCTCGGCGATGCCCGACTCGCGGATCCTCTGCGAGACCTCCCGCGTGATGTCGATGAGATCGGTCTTCGCCGTCGTCGGGAAGCTCAGCACGTAGTTCTTGATTTCCATATCGCGCACCCCCTTGCCTGCCAGGCTCTCCGCCGAACCTTAACGCACGGGCCCGCAAGTTTCAAGGCTTCATCCGCAAGCAATCAGTATCAATGAGGGCGGCGAAATAATTTTGTAAGGCGAAGTCAAAGCGCCTTTGTCGCAACCTGCGGTTGCTCCCCGGCAAGGAGGTGAAGGGACATGATCGCGCCTCCTGACGGGATGCGCCCCCGGTGTCGCGAACGGTTCTTAACGAACCGGAACGGCCGCGGAGCCACATGTCTGAGCCCGAAGGGCGAGTACGTGGCGTCGCAGTGGAGGGAGTCCGCCGACCGCTGAAAAAAGGGCCGCCTGCTGCGTTGCCCTCGGTCCTCGTCGCTCAACGTACAACCCGGTACGCCTCGCTCCTCGGCCTGTCGGGCGCCTTGCATCCGGCCTTTTTGAACGGTCGGATCAACTACCACGGAACCGTCGCAAAGCGGTTTTTCGCCGACAAAATCATTTCGCTGCCAGCATATCC
>CAYZKT010000040.1:0-17718 GCA_964478885.1 uncultured Syntrophaceae bacterium
TGGGCAGACCTCCCTAAAGAAGCCGAAAAAGCTAAAAAAAGCGAAAAAGCTGCCCATCTCGAAGTGCCTGTACATCATTTGCCTCTTGGCTCACTCTACTACCCGATCGCGACGGGCCCTGTCAACACTTTTTTTCCGAAATGTCCCGCACGCCTTCTCTTCGCATGTCTCCGGCCCGGTTCTTGCTCGGTTCGATTGTCTGAACGGCCGAACTGTGGTAGAAGTAACCGTCATCGATGTCGGAGCCGATCATGAACCGATCCATCTTCAGGGAATATGACGTCCGGGGGCTGGTCGAGCAGGACCTGCAACCCGATCTTGTCGTGAAGCTCGGCCGCGCCGTGGGCACCTATGCGGCGAAGCGCGGTGTGAAAACGATGACTCTCGGCCGGGATTGCCGCCTGAGCTCCCCCGCCCTTTCGGCAGGGATCCAGGAAGGCCTCCTGGCCTCGGGGATCGACGTGATCGACATCGGCACCTGCGCAACGCCGATCCTGTACTTCTCCGTGCGCCACCTCGCAACGGGAGGCGGCGTCATGGTCACGGGCAGCCACAACCCGCCGGAGTTCAACGGTTTCAAGATCTGCGTGGGCCCCGACACGATTTACGGCGACGAAATCCAGGCCCTGCGCGAGATCATCGAGAAAGGCGCGTTCCGGACCGGCAACGGAAAGGCCTCGAGCCGGGACATCTCGAAGGCCTACCTCGACACCATCTACGAAAATGTGAAGGTGCGCCCCGGCCTGCGCGTCGTCCTCGACGGCGGCAACGGCGTGGGCGGGACCTTCGCCGTGCCCCTCTTCGAGCGCTTCGGCTGCGAGTTGACCTGCCTCTATGCCGACATGGACGGACGCTTCCCGAACCACCACCCGGACCCGACGGTGCCCGACAACCTTCGCGATCTCATCGTGCAGGTCCGCCAGAGAAAGGCCGACGTGGGGATCGCATTCGACGGCGACGCCGACCGCATCGGGGTCGTCACCGACCAGGGGGACATCCTCTGGGGCGACGAGCTGCTGCTGCTCTTCTCGCGGTTCATCCTGAAGGAACGGCCGGGGGCCGCCGTCATCGGCGAGGTGAAGTGCTCCCAGCGTCTCTACGACGACATTGCCGCCCACGGCGGCAGGCCCATCATGTGGAAGGCGGGCCATTCGCTGATCAAAGGGAAGATGAAGGAGGAGAAGGCGGTGCTGGCCGGCGAGATGAGCGGCCATCTCTTCTTCGCCGACCGCTACTTCGGCTATGACGACGCGATCTACGCCGCGGCGCGCGTGTTGGAGATTCTCTCCGGCACCGACGGGAAACTCAGCGACATCCTCGCCGACGTCCCGAAGACGGTGACGACGCCCGAGATCCGCATCGACTGCCCCGACGAGATCAAGTTCGACGTCGTGCGCGACGTGACGGAGGTGTTCCGCAAGACCCACCGGATCATCGACACCGACGGGGTGCGGATCCTCTTCCCCGACGGCTGGGGCCTCATCCGGGCCTCAAACACCCAGCCCGTCCTCGTGCTGCGCTTCGAATCCTCGACGGCGGAAACCCTCGCCCGGATTCGCGGCTTCGCGGAGGCGGAATTGGAAAAGGTCCTTTCCCGCCACCGCGCGAAACCCTGAAGGATGCCCGGGTGACGAGCATGCGTACCGCCAACCGAATCCCCGCACTCCTCGTCGCGATCCTGATCGCGTTCTTGCTCGCGCTTGCGCAGGGGGCTGCATGGGCGAAGGGCCCGCAAGCGCCACGGCTCAAGAAGATCCTCGTCGGCAAGACGCCGTTGTGGGTCGAGGTGGCCGACACCCTGGAGAAGCAGGAGCGTGGCCTCATGTTCCGCCGTTCCATGCCGGAAAACGAGGGGATGCTCTTCGTCTACAGGGAGCCCATCGAGATGAGCTTCTGGATGCGCAACACCTTCATACCCCTCGACATCGCCTTCATCGGGGCCGACGGCGTGATCCTCAACATCCACCAGGCACGCCCGCTCGACGACAGCGTCCTGTACCGCTCGGCGGGCTTTGCCAAGTACGTCATCGAGACCAACCAGGGCTGGTTTTCACGCCACGGGATCGGTCCCGGTGACAGGGTCACCCTGCGGTAACCCCGGGACCGCCGGCACGGAACATAAAAAAAGAGGCGCACTCCCTGCGCCTCTTTTTCGCTTTCTGTCGGGAGCTGCCGGGCCTATTCCTTCTTCGCCTTCTTCGCCGTCTCCTTCTTCTCGGAAGGCAGTCTCGAGCGCCACAGGGCAAAGAAGGCCTGAGCCTGCTCCGTCACGAAGGCCGACCACTGCTGCATGAACCGGTCCGAGATCTCCGTGAAGGCACCCATGGCGGCATCGGGCTTCTCGCCTTCCGACACGGCGGATTTGCAGGCGTCCCCCATCTTCTGCATGCTCTCCATCCAGGTCTGCCAGACCTTCGAGTAGCCCTCGAACCAGTTCTTCGAGAAGTTCATGAATTCGTCGCCGCCGGCGGGTGCCGAACCCGACGGCATCGAGGTGAACATCTTCTGCCATTTCGCGAACGCATCCTCCCAGGCTTCCTTGCCGGAAGGCTGACCGCCCATGCCGAACATCTTGAAGGGCTGTGCGTACATCTCGAACAGTTCGTTGTAGGAGCCGCTGAAGGCCTCCGTCCACTTCTTGAGCATGTCGTCGGTCTTCTCCGCAGCCGCCCCTTCGCCGACTTCCGTCCAGGCCCTGCTCATCCGGTTGTACATCGCTATCCCCTTGGACATCATGTCGAGAGAGTCCTTGGACCACTTCGCGTAGAAATCGGCCAAGGGCTTCATCTGGTCGGCCATCTCGCTCGCCATAGCACACCTCCCTTTTGCTATCGGATTGCCCGGCACGCACCGTCGATCCCGTTCGAGTGCAGTGCGCAGGCCCGTTCTTTCTTCACCACGATTGGAGTTGATTTCACTGTTTCGGGGAGACGCGATGGGCCGCTGGTTTCGCGGAGCCCGGAAGCCCGCAGAGGCGGCCCCTCATGAAATGCCGTGACTTCGTAACGGTGTAAAACTACACGGAATCCATCGGCTCGTCAACTAAAAAGTACTCTGCGCAACAAAAGAGTTAAAATACGATCGGATGTAAAAAAAGAGTTGAATATCTGACGTACCTGCATTTGATTTGGCCTTGGGCATCAGAATATCGGCGAATGCACGCCTCCCCTGAATGACTTCGTTAAACGTCTTTTCGCGCAAACTTCACCTACTACTCGTTGATACAGCGAAATGACGTTTTCTGAAGATTGATTGTTGACAGGTATAAAAGCAGGGCCATTTCTGACCCTGCAGATGTTTATATTCCCGTTTTATTTTAATCCACATATGGAAAGTTTGTATCCGGACAGGGTACTTCATCTGCGAGAACAAGGATGGCACCCATGTATCTCGGTGTCCGGATTCTACCTACCGAATTTTTATGGAGCTGATTTTGTCGTTCCACCAGTTTCCTGCAAGGCTCCAGCATCCGAGAGGATTATTGGACGTTCTTGTGAAAGTCTTACTCTTGCCTTTGAAATTGATGTGCTCATAAACAATGACTTTGCTTATGCCACTCCCCATCACCATGCACGAAATCTGGTCGTTCCAGTTTGGGCTGCCCTGCGCGCCCGTGTTCCATTGCCGAAGGTCTGAATGCTCACCGGCTCGGAGCGTGATGCAATTTCCCGTCGTGCACTGATAGTCCTGATAGAAAACGACTCGCCCTGACGGTGCAGGCTGAACCGTTTGGCAGAAAACCGCTGCAGGGCAGAGCAGAGAAAAGCACAGAACAACAAAGAAAGCTAGACGCATGTGACACCTCCTCGATTCAATATTGACCCACACACAGAGTCTTTTTTCATAATACACATTATGTGCCAGACGTCGGCTGAAGAGCGCTTTATCAAGTTCAGGACTACCACCTCTTTGCGCTCTGTGGCTGCTGAGTTCTTGACTCATTGGCCTGATCGGGTTCAGGAGGCCGAGAAAATCAACTGTTGGGGAAATGGAAAAAAGGAAGGCCGAGTCGATTGGCTCTGCCATTTTCATTCTGGCATTTGGCGATTGCAATCTTCTGTCTCTCGCCTTAATCCGTTTATCTCGGCTTCAAGAAGTAAATTACCCGTCCGATCGGAAAGTAAACTCGAAAATACTCGCTCCGCGCATTACACATACGAGCAAATGATTCCAATTGAATGCAATGCTGAAAATGACTGTTGGAAGTGCCACTTATCGGCGTCGGGACACCTAAAGGAAGGTGATGCAAACTTTTCACACGCAGGCTGATGAAAAATCTGTCCCGTTTCTTTACGATCAGTGAAATAAATGCGTCCACCTCTCCTTATTCCTACACTACATGCAACAGAAAAAGGCGGGAGCCATGTTCCCGCCTTCCCTGAATCTACTTACGACCTTATTTTCTTGTAGTTGAAATCTAATCGCACTTCAGGGTGCCATTATCATTCCATGGACTGCTGCAAGTGGTTGCATTTCGCAAAAGCGTGTAATTGGCCTTGCCTTTCTTGTTCTTGCAGTAGCAACTCAGGGTGGTGGCAGGGATCCCCGACATTTTGCAGCAGAAGCAAGAAGCTCTGTAACTGCCGGCTGTGGGAATGTCTACGCCTGAGCATTGCAAGGTTCCGTCACAGTTATCAATTGACCCGCCATCATTCACGCATGTCTGGGCTTGTTTCAAAGATGTGGTATTCCATTTGCCATCCATCTTCTTGCATCTGGCACTGGTTATCTTGTCGATTTCCTGGTTATAATTAATAGTATTGCATGTCATTTTGTAGCTGCCGTTTGGCGGATCGGCTGCAAAGCAACTGCCGCCCGCCCCCATAAAAAAAGCGATCACGCTGAAAAACAGAATACCGATAATTCCGCACACTCTACGATCCCACCCTTTCTTCACGGCCACCTCCTCTGATTTTTTAATTTTTCCCAAAACGTTACCTGCCAGGCATGCGAATTGGGTTTCTGTAAAGCACAGTCACACTTCATGATAAATTGCAAACAATATACCAACTAATTGATTTATTGGCTTTTCTTTCATCTATCCAAATTAGGTTTTAGCATTCGTGGCACCAAGGGCTTTGACTTTTGGGACCAGTGTGTGGCCATGCTGTTCTGCCAGCTCGGGCAGGTTCATTCCCTTCTTGAGATCTGCGGAGGCTTGGCCAGTTGTTTTGGTAAGGCCCGGCATCTGGGCATTCAGAAGGACCCGAAACGATCGATCCTGGCCTAAGCCATTGATCACCGGCCCTGGCAGCTCTACGCGAAGCTGTTTTATCAGATCATGGGTCGTTTGGTTGGAAAGGGACCGACGGGACAACGTGCTTTGTTTAATAAACGGTGACGCGGATGTCAAGGATGGAACGTGTCGGCGGGCTTCGACCCGACGGTTAGTCGAACTCGATCCGGTAGTAGAGGTTCGCGCCGGTCTGGGCCCCCGCCTTGCTCTCCACCTCCCACTTCCGGGACAGGGTGTATCGCAGCGTGACGTAGTAATCCTCGTTGAACAGGGAACGTCCGTAGCTGACGTACAGGTTGGGCTGCAGGTACTTGCCCACCGTGACGATGGACTGGGTGGTCGTCCCCACCGCTGCGGACTTCATCTCCACCGTGTCCGGCCCGAACTGGCGCCTCAGCTGGCTCAGGGTCGACTCCGACCCGCCGCCGGCCAGCAGGGCCTCGGCCGCCGCGCCGAGCATCGCTGACTGGGCTCCGTCTCCGCTTGCCCTCTGGCCCAGAACGATATAGCTCAGGATGTCGGCGTCGGGCATGGCAGGCTCCGAGTAGAGCCTCACCAGCGGCGCAAGCGGAGTTCCCGTGACGACGACCCCCGCCTTGACCTCCCGGAACCGTCCCAGGGACTGCCCGGCCTGGTCGGGCCGTTCCTCTACGGTGCGCAGCGCCAGCACATCGAGCCGCGGCCGGTCTGCGGGCCCCCCTTCGAAAACGATGCGCCCGCGTGTGATGTTCAGGCGCACGCCCCTCGTGCTGTACGTGCCGTCCTCGAGGCGGATCTCGCCCGTGGCCTTCATCGCGTCGAGCGACCTGGCCGCGACCCGCACGTCCCCCTCGAGTCGCGCATCCACGCCCTCGGCCTTCACGAACGCGCGATCCCCGAGAACGACCCGGACATCCATGTCGACGGGGATGGGACGGCCCTTTTCATTTTCGCGGCCCTCGTCCACGATCACCACGTCCCTGCTCGGCCTGACCACAGCGCCCTTTTCGCTGCCCCGGATGAGCAGATCAGGAATCACGATGCTGCCGCGAACCTTGAGTGCCTTCGGCTCGCCCTCGAACGTGAGATCGGGACTGGCAAGCATCTCCAGCTCGGGGAGCCGCACGGTCTGGAACCGCTCCCCTGAAAGTCTTGCCTCGATGTGACGGATCCCGCGGTTCCTGAGCCGCAGAGTGCCGCTGCCCTCGATGCTGCCGGGGCCGGAGACCGCCCTGAACGACGTTACGTGAACCGCCTCATCCTCGAACCGGGCCTCCATGGTCACATCGCTCACCCGGATCCCCGTGGCGGGCAAGGTTGCCCCTGCCTGTTCGACCTTCAAGACGCCGTTCACCCTCGGGTTGTCCCACGTGCCGCTCACGGCTCCGTTGAGATCGAGGCGTCCCCTGCTCTCCTGGATGAGGCCCGGGAACAGGGCACTCAGCAGCCCCTTCTCCCGCATCTCCGCGCGGACGGCAAGCTGCACTGGCCCTGTCCCGTCGACTTTAGCCGGCAGCCTCGCCGGGACGGGCAGGTGGAAATCGGCCTCTAGCGTGCCGTGCCGGGCGAGCCGGAGATCGAGATCGCCACTCAGCGTCTTTTCCCGCCACGCCCAGCGCACCTGCGCCTTCTCGGCCTGCGCGGCAACCTCGCCCTTTTCGTCCTTCAGGGTAAAAACGCCCCCGCTCAGCCTTACCTCGCCGGCGACATCCACATGCGATCGGGGAAGCAGCTTCCCCGCGGCCGTACCCGACAGGGAGCCCGTCAGGGAGAGCACATCCGGCAGAAGCGGCTTGAAGAGGCCCGCGTCGAGCCGGTCCGCAGATAAACGGAAATCGCCCCTGTCAGGCAGTCCGAACCTGGGCGGGTCGGGCGAGTTGAGCAGCGCGTCCCCACGGCCGGCGGTGCCAAGGTCGACCTGGGCGAGCACCGCGAGGCCGCTTTCGTTCCAGTCCAGCTTCCCCGTGGCCTCTTTCACGTCGAGGGTTTGGGATCCTCGCCCCAGTCTTGCTGCAAGCGCCGCGACGGAGGAGACGGCCGTCTTGTTTTTGCCGCGGAAATCCGCCCGGAAACGGCCTTCCGATTGCCCCTGTATCCGCCAGCCCGGAAGGACGGAGGCGAATCGGGCCAGGTTGAGCTTCCGCCATCCCGCCGCGAGAAAGCCCCTCCGGGGATCGCTGGAGACGTCCATGGAGAACTCGATGGACTCGCCTTCCCCCCCGACGATGAGCAACGGGCCGACGCTGCTCCTGGCCGCAGAAATGGTGAGAGGCGCCGGGGCCTGGAGACCCCAGGGTCCCGCCCCGTCGGTCCCCCTCAGCGCTTCGAGCGACCCTTTCCACGCGGCCTTCCCGTAGCCTCCCCGCAGGGTTGCCTCCATCCTTCCCTCGCCCGACTCGAGCAGGATCCGAATCGCATGATCCCCCACCGTGCCCGCGCTCTTCACCTGCGCTGTGTCGACCCGCACGGGCCCGGCTGCAGCCCCTTTCAGGAAGAACCGTGCCGCGAGGCGCCGCGTCTCCCCGCCCCCCAGCTCCGCGTCCGCCTCGACGGATGCGGCCTGGAACCCGTCAAGCGCAATTCTGCTGCTGCGAACGGTCGCCGCGCCGGACAGCCGCTCTTGTGCGTAGCGCACCCACCCGTTCGCATGGAACCGGCCGCTGCTTCCCGGAACGAGCGCGGAGGTGTCGCTTACCTGCACCCCCCAGTTCAGGCGCTCCTCGATGGCTCCTGCCGCACGCGCCTCGAAGCCCGCCCCCTGCAGGAAAAGCCGTTCGAGTTTGAGCATCCCTGCCTGCCACCTGGCATCGACATCCCCGACGAGGGCCCGGTCCCGCAGTCGGCTCTTCAGGAGGCGCCCCTTTACGCGGGCCTCAAGAGTTCCCGCATCGTGGATTCGGGCTGAGCCCTCTACGTCGAGGTTGACCGTGCCCCTCAGCTCGGCGTTGATCGTTGCGGGATCCAGGTTCCTTGCCCGGAGGGAGCCCGTCCATGACAAGCCCCTGTCCCATGCGCCCCGGAGATCGCCCTCCACGGTGCCGTCTAGGATGCGGCCCGTCAGCCGGCTCACCCGGATGCCTTCCATGTTGCCCGATAGGTCGCCGGACAACCGGACCGACCTCCATGCCTCGCCGCGGTTCTCCAGGGTGATGTTCCCTTCGAACCGCTCGGGACTGCCCCCGAGTTCGATCGCTCCCGCGAGGGCAAGCGCGGGGATCCAGTTCACATCCCCAATGCTAAAGGAGGCACCGGCGAGGATCTTCTCCGTCGAGACATCCACCTGCCCTTCTGCGGTCACGAAAGCCCTCCCCTCCCCATCCTTCCACTGGAGGTTCCGGAAATGTAAGGCCTTCCTGGTGAGGCCCATCTCGCCTTCCACCCGGGATTGAAAAAGGTCGCCTGACGTAATGTCGAGGGCAACAGGCCCTGATACCTGCTCGGGCGCCTTGCCTGCTGCGAGATCCGCCTTCAGGGCCAACGTGCCAAATTTCCCGGACTCCCGATCCGGCCTCACCGTGAGATCGGCCTGCAGGGAGGGGAACAGGAAACCGGCCCGCACGCTGCCCTCCACCCTCGCATCGGGCAGTCGGATCGCGAGGTCCCGGACGGCCAGCACGGAGCCGCGGCCCCATCTCACCTCGCCGCGGGCCTCGTGGACAAGGACTGGATCCCTGCCGCATTTCCGGTAGGCGACCTCGCCCACGCGAAGCTCCCGGATGCCGCCGCCGATCGCCGCGAGCAGTCGCGGGGGCCTGGGCCACTCGAGATTGTAGGGCGGCGCGCTGCCGGGACTCTCGTCATCGATCGCGACGCCCTGCACATCCATTTCGTCCAGCCACAGCGAGGCGGCCGCCAGGTGCAGAACCTGCAGGCGCAGGCGCACCGAGGAGACCCGGGCCTCCCCGGCAGGCCAGGCCACGCGGAGCCCTTCGAGGGTCATTTCGCGGGCCAGTTGCCCCTCGATCCGCTCCGCCTGGACTGTCGCCGGCATCAGGCGGAAAAAGGTCGTCACCGCGAGGCGCGAGCCGGCGGTCGTGTAAACCAGCCAGGCCGCCGCGGCAACCACCGCCGCAAGGGCCAGGGCCAGGACGGACAGGATGATGATCGAGCGCTTCCTCAAAACTGCATCCCCACGGTGAAATGGAACCGGTACTCCGGATCGGACACCCCGACCTGGCGGGCGATGTCGAGGCGGATGGGCCCCACCGGCGTGTAGTAGCGGATGCCCAGCCCGGCGCCCTGGGCAAACTTAAGGGTGTCCAGGTCATCGAAGGCGTTCCCCGTGTCGTAGAACGCGGCCACGCCCCAGTTCTCGCCGACGGCCCGCTCCAGCTCGATGCTGCCGACGAGCAGGTGCTTCCCACCCACCACGTCTCCACTGGCATCCTTCGGTCCCAGCGACTGGTAGGCATACCCCCGCACGCTGTTGTCGCCGCCCGTGAAGAACCGGAACGTGATCGGGACATCCAGGAAGTCGCCGTTCATGGTCGTCGCCCCCGCCTGCCCCCTCACCTTGACGGAAAACCTCTGCGGCAGCGCAACCAGGATGTCACCGTTCCCCAGGAACTGGGCGAAGCCGACGTCGGAGCCGAAATGCTGCGTCGTCCCCCTGGCCTCGAGCATGTAGTGGAACCCCCGGGTCGCGCGGATGAGGCTGTCGTAGCGGCTCTCGGAAAATCGGAGCCCCGGGACGAGGAGGAAGGTATTGGTCGTGTCGCCGCCCGCCGTGGAATCCTCCTGCTGAAGCTTGAGGTAGATCGAGCCGAGCCGGTTTCGGCCGAAGCCTCTCGTCCTCTCCACTTCGGCCGAAACGGATTTGGTCGTGTAGCTCACCGTATCTTCCCGCTGGGCGGACAGGCGGGTATTTGTGCTGCTTCGGAAGTCGGCGCTGCCCGGGAAGACGTAGCGCAGCGCCGCCCCCTGGAGACGCTGGCTCAGGTTCAGCTCGCTTTCGAGCTTCTGAGCGCTGTCCAGCACGTTGAGATCCTCGTACCGAACGGAGAACCCCGGCCCGTAGTCCGTGGTGTAGCCCACTCCCACCCGCACGACCTTCTGGGGCAGCGGGTCGAGATCCACGTTGACGGGCACCGCGCGGTCTTTCGCCCCCGCCCTGTCGGGCTGGATGACGACGGACCGGAAGCGCTGGGCCGTCCCGAAATTGAGCTGGGTCTGCAGGATCTTTTCGCCCGAATAGGCATCGCCCGGTTTGAAATCGAGGAACGTCTCGAGAAACGGCCGAGGGTACCGGGGCGCCCCGGAAAAGCGCACATCGCCGAAGCGGTACGGTTCTCCTGTCTCGAGGGCAAGGTCGATTTCGGCTTTCGATTCGGCCCTGTCCAGGCGGATCGTGCGGACCGGGAAATGGGCGTCCAGGTACCCCTTTTCCAGGGCCTTCGCCTGCAGCTCCCCCTTCGCCTTCTCGTAGACGTCGTGGCGGAGGACATCCCCGGCGCGCAGGGGGAAATCCGACGTGGCCTGCATGAGCGCCCCGTCGGCCGCCCCTGCTCCCTGCACCTTCACCCGCACGGCGGTCAGGCGCACCGGCTCTCCCGGGTCGACGCGGACCGTCAACCGGTACACGCCTTCCCCCGGGCTGTCCATCCGCGTGGAGATGACGGGTTTGTAGTACCCGAAGGCCTCCAGGGCTTCCCGGGTCTTCCCGGGCGCCTGCCGCTCGAAACGCTCCAGCCACAGCCTGTCCACCCTGCCTTCCCGGATGAGGGCGGACGGGACGGCCAGGGCCGACTCGACATTGGCCAGCTCTTTTCCAGAGAGGCCCTCGACGACGACCCGCACGGACTCGGCTGCCGCAGCGACCGTGGCGGCAACGGCCATGAGCACGACCGCCAGCAGGAGGGGCAGCGTTGCCGGTCTGCACTTCGCGTCCATAGACGCCCTGTTCGATTCCTTCGAATATAAATGCATGGCTGTTCAGAATGGGGATCAAGCTCGCCCGGACCGGGTTTCGCGCCCCTGTAAGCAGATGTAACAAAGCGGCCCGGAAACATCAAGGCGGGAAGGCAGGATCATGCGGCAACCTTCCGATTTCATGCGAATATCCGCAATACCGCTTCAGGCTCCCGCATCGATAAAAAAGGGGGTTGCGGACACTCCGTAACCCCCTTCAGCTCCTGGTCGGGGCGGCAGGATTTGAACCTGCGACATCATGCTCCCAAAGCATGCGCGCTACCGGACTGCGCCACGCCCCGGTTCTTAAGACGGAAGTTTTGAAGTTGAGAAGTTCGGAAGCTTGGATTGGCTTCCAGGTCATCAACGTCCCGCAGGTTCTCCGAACTTCTTAACTTCCCAGCTTCCTAACTTCTTTCTTTTTCCAGCCACTCCCTGAACTTCGCGAATGCCTGTCCCCGGTGGCTGATGCGGTTTTTCATCTCCGGGGGAAGCTCCGCCGCCGTGCGCCCCTGCCGGGGATCCAGAAAGAGCGGGTCGTACCCGAAGCCTAGTGTTCCCCGGGGTGCAAGGAGAATCTCGCCGCGCCAGGTGCCCTCGAAGAATTCGCTGCTCCCGTCGGGGTTGTAGAGCACAAGCACGCAGCGGAAGGCGGCCCCCCGTTTTTCCCGGGGCACCCCTTCGAGCGCCTTCAGCAGCTTCGCGTTGTTTGCCCCGTCGTCAGCCGCCGGCCCCGCGTACCGCGCGGAGCGGATGCCCGGCTGCCCCCCAAGGGCGTCCGCCTCGAGACCCGAATCGTCGGCCAGCACGGTCTCTGAGATGTACCGGGAGACTTCCCTCGCCTTCTTCAGGGCGTTGTCCCGGAAGGTGCTGCCGTCCTCCTCCACCTCGGGAACGCCGGGGAAGTCCCTCAGGGAAAGCACCTCGACGGGCAGGTCCTGCAGCATCTGCCGCAGCTCCCGGACCTTTCCCTCGTTTCTGGTGGCCAGTACGATTCGACGGATCAGAGCGCCTCTCCGAGGATTTCGATCTGTTTCTGCGTGAGCAGGGCGATCCCGCTCGCGGCCAGGTCGGTGAGCCCGTCGAGACGCTCCCGCGTGAACGGCGCCCCCTCGGCTGTCCCCTGCACTTCGATGAAGAGCCCCCCGCGGGTCATCACGACGTTCATGTCCACTTCCGCCCGGTGGTCCTCGTCGTACTGCAGGTCCAGGAGCATCTCGCCGTCCACGATCCCCACGCTGACGGCGGAGACGAAGTCCCGCACGGGCATCCCGTCGACGAGGCCTTCGGCGCGCAGTTTCCGGAATGCGTCTACGAGGGCCACGAAGGCGCCCGTGATGGCCGCCGTCCGGGTCCCGCCGTCGGCCTGGATCACGTCGCAGTCGATGTGGATCGTCCTCTCGCCGAAGGCGGCGAGGTCCGTGACGGACCGCAGCGCCCGGCCGATGAGGCGCTGGATCTCGTGGGTGCGGCCCCCGACCTTGCCCTTGGAGGATTCGCGCGCGCTGCGCTCGTGCGTCGAGGACGGGGTCATGGCGTATTCGGCGGTGAGCCAGCCCCGTCCCGTGTTCTTCAGGAACGGGGGCACACCCTCCTCGACGGAGGCCGCGCAGATCACCCTCGTGTCGCCCATCTCGATGAGGACGGAGCCCATCGGGTGGCGCAGGTAATCCCTCGCGATCGACACGGGGCGGATCTGGTTCGGTTGTCTGCCGTCTTTCCTCATCGGGGGCTCACTGGAAGAATTCCCGCACGCTGTCGGCGATCGCCTTCGCCACGGCGGCCTGGACCGATTCCTCCTGCAGCTTCTTGCGGTCGTTGGGGTTGGTTGCAAACCCTGCTTCGAGGACCACGGCGGGAACCGTGAGATTCTGCAGGATCGGGATCGGCGCCTCGCGCAGTCCCCGGTCCTGCCGCGGGAAGACCGGGTCGAGCTTTTTCTGCAGGATCTGGGCGAAGCGCACGCCCTCGTTGAGGTGCTTCGTCCGGACCATGTCCCGGACGATGGCCGCCGACTCGCCCTTGGACGCCCCTTTCGCGGCCTCCTGGCCCTTGAAGCCGGGGAAGTACAGCTCGTATCCCGACGCATCCTTCTCGAACCCCGCGTTGACGTGAATGCTGATGAACAGGTCGGCCTGGGCCTTGATCGCCGAGCCCACGCGGTCCGTCATGGCCACGTCGGCGTCGCCCATCCGTGTGAACCGGACGGTCACATTCTTCGCGTCCTCGAGGTTGCGCTTCACCAGCGTCGCGATCGCCAGGGTCACGTCCTTTTCGACGACCTTGCGCGCCAGCTGCACGCCGTCGTCCTTTCCCCCGTGGGCGGGGTCGATCACCAGCACCCACTTCCCCGTCGGGTCCTTGGCCCCGGCGGGGTCTGCGGAGATCAGGGCCGCGGCCGCAAGGGCGGCCAACACGAACAACGTCCATTTCCCGAGTTTCATCTTTCGCACCGTTTCGTGGGATCAAGTCTGCAAGTGTCGTACATCGAAGGATTTTTTATACCGGAAGGCCTCTGGCGTGTCAACCGGAACCGGGTATCGGGCAGAGGGTATCGGGTATCGGCCTCTGGCCTTCACCCTTTCGCTTTTAGCCTTTTGCCTTTAGCCTCGCGCTATGCGCGATCAATGCATCCCCTTCCGGTCCGGTCTCTTCTCGGGCTTCTTCTCCGGCCTCGCGTCGGACACGCGGACCCGCTCCACCGCCACGACGGCCCTGAGGCGCTTGAGCGAGTTGACGACGTCGTTGAAGTGCTTCAGGTCCGTCACGTCCAGATCGAACTCGCAGATGGCCTGCTCCCCGGGGATGGTCTCCACCGTTGCGTGGCTGATGTTGACGTCGTGGGTCGAGATGGCCGTGCTCAGTTCGGCCAGCAACCCCTTCTTGTCCTTGCAGGTCACCCGGACGTGGACGGGGTAGGTGTGCTTCTCGGTGATATTCCACTGCACATCGATCAGCCGCTCGGGGTCGAAATCGGAAAGCATGGGGCAGCTCGCCCGGTGGACGCTCATCCCCCTGCCCCGCGAGATGTAGCCCACGATCTCGTCGCCCGGCAGGGGGTCGCAGCACTTGCCGAACCGCACCATGACGTCGTCGATCCCCGTGATGGAGACGCCGGTGGTCTCGGGCTTGCGGAGCTTCTTCCAGATCTTCTCCGGCAGCGAGTCTTCCTTTTTCTCGGGCTCCTCCGGGAGGTATCGGTTCACGATCTGCCGGGCCGAGATCTTCCCGTATCCGATAAGAGCCATCAGGTCGTCGACGTCCTCGATGGAGTACTCTTCGCAGATCTTCTTGAGCTCCTCCGCCTTGAGGATCTGGGTGAGGCTCATCTTGTGCTTGCGAAACTCCTTTTCAAGAATATCGCGCCCGAGGGCGATGCTCTTGTTGCGCTCCTCCGTCTTGATCCAGGCCTTGATCTTCGAGACGGCCCGGGACGTCACCGCGTGCTTGAGCCAGTCCTTGCTGGGGTGGCGGCCCTGCTGGGTGATGATCTCCAGGGTGTCGCCGTTCTGCAACTGGTAGGACAGGGGCACGATGTTGCGGTTCACCCTCGCCCCCACGCACTGGTTGCCCACGTCGGTGTGGATGCTGTAGGCGAAGTCGATGGGCGTGGCCCCCTTCGGGAAGGCCCGCACGTCACCCTGCGGGGTGAAGACGTAGACCTCGTCGGGGAAGAGGGCGAGCTTGAGGTTCTTCATGAACTCCCGGGGGTCCTTGAGGTCCTGCTGCACTTCGAAGAGGTCCCTGAGCTTCTGGATCTGCTCCTGGTCGCTCCCCTTGAGCGCCCCCCGCTCCTTGTAGCGCCAGTGGGCGGCGATCCCGCCCTCGGCCCACTCGTGCATTTCGCGGGTGCGGATCTGGATCTCGACGCGCTCCCCGTAGGGCCCGATGACGGTGGTGTGGAGAGAGCGGTAGTTGTTCGCCTTGGGCATGGCGATGTAGTCCTTGAATCGCCCGGGCACGGGCTTCCACAGGGCGTGGACCACGCTCAGGGCCTCGTAGCATTCCTTCTCCTTGCTGGAGTCCAGGACGATCCGGAAGGCGATCAGGTCGTAGACCTCGTCGAATTCGATCCGCTGGGCCTCCATCTTGCGGTAGATGCTGAAATAGTGCTTCGCCCTGCCCTCCACCTCGCCCTTGAGGCCGAAGTTCTCCATCTCGCGCTGGATGATGCCCCTGACCTCCTGCGTGTACTTGTCCCGCTCCTCCTTGCGCTTGTCGATGCGCTGCACGAGGTCGTTGTAGGGCTCGGGGTAGAGGTACTTGAAGGCGAGGTCCTCCAGCTCCATCCGGATCCAGTTGATCCCGAGACGGTTGGCAAGGGGGGCGTAGAGCTCGAGGGTTTCCAGGGCGATGGAGCTGCGCCGCGGTTCGGACTGGAACTCGAGAGTGCGCATGTTGTGGACCCGGTCCGCGAGCTTCACGAGGATGATCCGGATGTCGGCGGACATGGCGAGGATCATCTTGCGGAAGTTTTCCGCCTGGCGCTCCTCGCGGCTGGCGAAGGTGATCTTGGACAGCTTGGTCAGCCCGTCGACGAGGACGGCCACGTCCTTGCCGAACCCCTCCTCGATCTCCTTGAGGGTCGCCAGGGTGTCCTCGACGGTGTCGTGCAGGATGCCGGTTACGATCGTGGCCGCGTCGAGCTTCATGTCGGCCAGGATGTTGGCCACTTCCATGGGGTGCGTGAGGTAGGGTTCGCCGGACAGGCGCATCTGTCCGGCGTGGACCGTGGCCGAGAAGATGTAGGCCTTCTCGATCAGCTCCAGGTCCGCCTGCGTGCCGTACTTGCCGACCTTATCGAGGATGTCCGTTATTCGGATCATTCAGGGCCTTCAGCTCCCCCATGACGATGTCCCGGATCGCGGGTTTCGCTTCGCCGACGGGGATCGTCCGGGTCTCGCCCGTCCTGCGGATTCTCAATTCCACGTTGCCCGCCGCGAGGCTCTTGGGCCCGATGGTCACCCGAAGGGGAATGCCGATGAGATCGGCGTCGTTGAACTTCACGCCTGCCCGCTCGTCGCGGTCGTCGAGGAGCACCTCGACGCCCGCCTCCCCGAGCTCCCGGTAGAGAGTCTCGGCGGCGGCGGCGATCTTTTGGTCGTTGACGTTGACCGGCACGACGATCACGTGGAACGGCGCGATGGTCATGGGCCACAGGATGCCCTGGTCGTCGTGCTGCTGCTCGATGGCGGCCGCCACCGTGCGGCCCACGCCGATCCCGTAGCAGCCCATGATCATGAACTTCTCCTTGCCGTCCCGGTCGAGGAAGGTGGCCTTCATGGCCTTGCTGTACTTGGTGCCCAGCTTGAAGACGTGCCCCACCTCGATGCCTCGCGCGAAGCGGATGGGCTTGCCGCATCGGGGGCAGGAGTCGGACTCCTTTACGATCCTCAGGTCCGCGAAGGCAGTCACGGTGAAGTCGCGCCCGAGGTTGGCGTTCTTCACGTGGTAGTCCTCCCGGTTGGCCCCCATGACCACGTTGACGCGATTCATGAGCGAGTAGTCGGCGTAGACGCGGGCCTTGATCCCGATGGCGCCTGCAAACCCCTTGGGCGAATTCGTCACCTCCAGGACGATGTCGTCGGTGGCCAGCTCCACCGAGTCCGCGCCGAGGTAGTTTCTCAGCTTCGCCTCGTTGACCTCCTCGTCGCCTCGGATGAGGACGGCCACGGGCTTGCCGTCGGCCGCAAAGACGAGGGTTTTCACGATGTCCTGGGGGGTCACGTTCAAAAACGCCGAGACCTCCTCGATCGTGCGGACGTCGGGGGTGTGGATCGACTCGAGGGGCTTGAACAGCGCGGGGTCGGGCTGCTTTTGCTCCGGCCTGGCGATCTCCGCCTTCTCGAGGTTCGCCGCGTAGTCGCAGCCCGAGCAGAAGGCCAGGGCGTCCTCGCCCGTGTCGGCCAGCACCATGAACTCGTGGGAGTAGGCCCCCCCGATGTTGCCCGAGTCGGCCTCGACGGGCCGGAACTTCAGGCCTATCCGCGAGAAGATCCGCGTGTAGGCCTTGAACATCTTCTCGTAGCTCGAGTCTGCGCCCTTCTCGTCGGCGTCGAAGCTGTAGGCATCCTTCATGTCGAACTCGCGGCAGCGCATGACGCCGAACCGGGGCCGGACCTCGTCGCGGAACTTCGTCTGGATCTGGTAGAGGTTCCGGGGAAGCTGCCGGTAGGTCTTGACCTCGTTGCGCACCAGATCCGTGATGACTTCCTCGTGGGTGGGACCGAGGCAGCACTCGCGCAGGTGGCGGTCCTTGAACCGCAGCAGCTCCTTGCCGTAGAAGCCCCAGCGCCCCGACTCCTGCCAGAGCTCGGCGGGCTGGACGGCCGGCAGGTAGACCTCCTGGGCCCCCGCGGCGTCCATTTCCTGCCGGATGATCTCCTCCACCTTCTTCACGGTGCGGTACCCCAGGGGCAGCACGGAGTAGATCCCGGAGGTGAGCTTTCGGATCATCCCTGCCCGGATCATGAGCTGATGGCTGATGACCTCCGCATCCGATGGCACCTCCCTGACCGTGGGCAGAAACATATGGGAATACCGCATGATCACGTCCCCCTTTCCGATTTCATCCGTTCGATCTCCTGGAGAAGAAC
>CAYZKT010000041.1:0-3174 GCA_964478885.1 uncultured Syntrophaceae bacterium
CATAAAAAACCGCCACCCGATCGCTCGATCGAATGGCGGCCCGACCATCCAGTTTCACCTCCGGAAGCGATGACGCTCCCGAACCCTGAAACCCGTTTCTCATTTTCTTTTTTTATAAACGACGGCGCGAAAAAAAGCAAGGCTCTGCGACGACGCCAAGGCATTGCCGCACCGGGAGCGGCCGGCAGGTCTCGGGAGGCGAAGAAGGATGGGGTGCCGGGGGGAAGAAATGCAGAGAGGAAACGTCGTCAGATTTCCTCGGGGGCGAATGCGACAACCTCGTCGATCGACGACGCGCCGGCAAAGAGCATCACCAGCCGGTCCACTCCCAGAGCGATCCCGGCCGAATCCGGCATGCGGGACAGGGCCGTGAGGAAGGTCTCCGGCATGGGGTACGGGGGACGGCCCCTCCGGGTGCGCGTCTCGTTTTCCTTCTCGAATCGCCGCCGCTGTTCCCCGGCATCGGTCAGTTCCGAGAACCCGTTGGCCAGCTCGATGCCGCCGATGTAGATCTCGAAACGCTCGGCCGTCTCCGGGTCCCCCGGTTTCGTTCGCGCCAGCGACCCGAAGGCCAGGGGGTAGTCGCACAGGAAGACGGGCCTCGAGATGCCGAGGCGGGGTTCGATTTCGAGGGCGAGGACCTCCTCGAAACGGTCCTCGACCAGGGCCTGCTCGAGGGGGATCGAGCTGTATCGCCCGAAGGCCTCCCGCACCGTGATCCGCTCCCAGGGTTTCGAGAGGTCGATCGGAAGCCCCCGGCAGGATATCCTGTCCCCCGCCCCGAGAGCGACCGACACGTACAGGAGCAGGTCCTCGCACTCTTCCATGAGCTGCCGGTAATCGATGCCGGCGCGGTACCACTCCAGCAGGGTGAACTCCGGCAGGTGCAGGCGACCCCGCTCGCGTTCCCTCCAGCACTTGGCGATCTGGAAGATCCGCTCGTAGCCCGCAACGAGCATCCGCTTCATGCAGAGCTCCGGCGAGGGGTGAAGCCACCACGATCCAGAGGGCATTGCGTCGATGTGGGATTCCGGCAGGGGGGCGGGGATGCGGTTGGGTGTTTCGACTTCGAGGTAGCCCCGGGACAGGAAGAAGGCGCGCGTCGCATGAAGGGTGTCGGCGCGCGTTTCGAGGGCCCGCCGCCGGGCCTCGAGCTTGGAGTCGGCGCTCATGGGGATGGTTTCCCGGTTATTCCTTGACCCGGGTGAGATATTCGCCCGTTCGCGTGTCGATGCGGATCTTCTGGCCCTGCTCGATGAAGGGGGGCACGCTGACCTTGTATCCCGTTTCGACGATGACCGGCTTGTAGTTGCCTGAAACCGTGTCGCCCTTGATCCAGGGAGGGGCCTCCGTCACGACGACATCGACGAAGTTGGGCAGGGTGATGTCGATGGGGCGGTCGCGGAACAGCAAAACCTTGCACTCCATGTTCTCGATCAGGAAATTCTTCGCGTCCCCGACCTGCTCTTCCGTGAGGGCGATCTGCTCGAAGTTCTCGTTGTCCATGAAGTGATAGGCGTCTGCCTCCTCGTAGAGGAACTGCATGTTCTTCTCTTCCGTCTCGGCGGGCTGGAAGGTGTCCACCTCGCGGAAGGTGCGGTCCATCTGGCTGCCGGTGAGCATGTTTCGGAGCTTACAGCGGTACAGGGACTGCCCCTTGCCGGGCTTGACGAACTGGAAGTCGACGACGATGTAGGGGTCGTCATCCAGCATGATTCTCAGGTTCTTCCGCAGGTCGCTTGCACTGTACATATCGGTTCTCCGCTCAGGGGCGCTCAGTTTCTTAAAAGGGTATCTCTTTAAACTATTTTCCCTTTATTGTCAAAGAATTTCACGGGGTACAGGGTTCGGGAGTCAGGGTCCAGGGAAGGAAAGGGAATTTCACGATTACAGGAACGAGGCGGGTTGGAGGGGGACTTTCCCCTTCCTGCCCGGCATGTCGGCCACGTAGCGGGGCAGGCAGATGCCCGACGTCGTCTTCCAGAGCTTCTCCATCAGCCTCATCCCGTCGCGGACGTCCACCCGGAAATGGTCCGTGCCCTTCACGTCTTCGCACTGGAAGAGGTAGTAGGGCTTCACGCAGATCCGCTCGAGACCGTAGAGCAGTTCGCGCAGCGTCCGGTAGTCGTCGTTGACGCCCTTGAGCAGCACCGACTGGTTCAGGACGGGGATGCCCGCCTCGAGGAGACGTTGGCAGGCCGCGGCGGCCTCGGGCGTGATTTCCCGGGGGTGGTTGAACTGGGTGAGGAACCACAGGGGCCGGTACGTGCGGAGCATGCTGCAGAGCCGTTTCGTGACCCGCATGGGCAGCACGACGGGCATCCGGCTCCCGATGCGAAGGACCTCGACGTGCCCGATTGCCCGAAGCTGCGCGAGGATGCGCTCCAGCCGCCCGTCGGAGAGTGTCAGCGGGTCGCCGCCCGAAAGGATCACCTCGCGCAGGGCAGGGCGGCGCTCGATGTACCCGGCGATCGCTTCCAGTTCGCGCGGCGCCAGGAGCCTTTCGGGCTCGCGCCAGAGACGCCTGCGGTTGCAGTGCCGGCAGTAGACGGCGCAGCGGTTCGTCGCGATGACGAGACAGCGGTCGCGGAACCGGTGGATGAGACCCGGCACGGGGCTGTGAGCCTGTTCCTCCAGCGGGTCTTCGACGCCGCCGGGGGAAGCGAGTTCCCGGGGGTCGGGGACGCACTGCCGCCGGATGGGGTCGAGGGGATCCCCCGCGTTCACGAGGGAGAGGTAATGCGGGGTGACCGAAGCCCGCCGGGCGCGCGCCACGTCGGCCATCGCGAGACGCTCCCCGCGACGCAGGGCAAGATACTCCGTCATGCCGTCCGCCGTGCGGATCCGGTTCTTGAACTGCCAGCGCCAGTCGTTCCAGAGTTCGGGGGGGATTGCCTTCCCGCGTTGCTGTTTCAAAAAGCCTCCAGCCGATCGCCAGGATCCCCTGCTTTCTAACACAACGGGCCCGCGCTGCCAAGCCGCGAGGAAGGCGTTCATGAAAAAGCATTGACGCAAGGCATCGGCCGGGGTATCGAGAGCCAGCGCCGCCTTCCCCGGCGGTGCGGAGGACGCTCTCGGGTGGGAAGATGACCGGTTTCGCCCTTGCCGTTAACAGGTTTGCGCCATAGTACCACCCAAGTTGAAATTTAAAGAACAAGCCCCCGGGGGCCGCCA
>CAYZKT010000041.1:3184-17577 GCA_964478885.1 uncultured Syntrophaceae bacterium
TTTCCCTACACGACGCTCTTCCGATCTGCCCTGATCCTGGTTGCCGCCTTCGTCCACGCCTCGTGGAACTTTCTCGCCAAGCGCGCCGGCGGCGGCCGTCGCGATCCGGGGGGAACGGCCCACCGCGGCCGCCCTGGCCGGCGCCGCGCTGATCGTCGCGGGTGTCTTCGTCGTCTCGGGAGGGCCCCGGGGGCTCTGGCGGGACCGTGCCGGCCGATCCGTCGGCTACGGCCTTGCCACGGGGGTTCTGATCGCCGGCTACACGGTCTGGGAAAAGGTTTCCGTCAGCACGCTGCTGCTGCCGCCCATCCTGGTGGACTACTGCTCGAATCTGGGGCGCACCGTGCTCCTGACCCCCTACGCGCTGAGGCGCCGGGGCGAGATACGGTCCCTGTGGGGCCGGTGCCGGACGGAGGTCATCTGGGTGGCCCTGCTGACCCCCCTGTCCTACATCCTCGTGCTGACGGCCATGGTGTTCACCCCCGTCAGCTACGTGGCCCCGGCCCGCGAGGTGAGCGTGCTGATCGCCGTGGCCATGGGCACGGGACTGCTCAGCGAAGGGCAGGCGGGCAGGCGTATGCTGGCCGCAGGGGTCATCGTGATCGGCATTGTCCTCCTGGCGCAAAATTGATAGGATGGCCTGCGGCCGCCGGCAGACAGCGAGCGGCCCGGTGCGGAGGAGGCATGCGGAGCGGTCCATCGTCCAGGCCCCGCGGGGCGGGAAGGAGCAGTTTCGAGCTGATCGATGCGGAGGCGCTCTTCCGGGTCCTCGCGCCGCAGCCCGGGGGCGAGTGGCTCGACATGGGCTGCGGAGCCGGGTCGTACGCGCTTGCCATGGCGGAGCGGGCCGGTGAAAGGGGCCTCGTCCATGCCGTCGATCTCTGGGCGGACGGGATTGAGCAACTGCGGGAAGAAATCGGGCGCCGGGGCCTGAAGAACGTGCGGCCCCTCGTGGCCGATCTCGGCAGGCCCCTTCCGCTGCACGGCGACAGCATGGACCTCGTCCTCATGGCCGCAGTCCTCCACGACTTCCGGGAGGAAGGAATCCAGGACGGGGCACTGGCCGAGGCCCGCAGGCTCCTGAAGCGCCACGGGACCTTGGCCGTCGTCGAGTTCAAGAAGATCCCGGGCCCGCCCGGTCCCCCCCTTGCCGTCCGGCTCTCCCCCGGGGACGCGGGCGCGCTGGTCCTGCCCTTCGGCTTTCGGCACACGGGCCTGCACGAGATCGGGCCGTACCATTACCTGATGACCTTCATGCCGGAGGTGGTCTGCTGCGGCTAGTTGGGCAAGTGAAGGAAGTGGAAGAAGTGGGGGAAGTGAAAAGAGAAGAAACCGCGAGGAGCCGGTGAAGAGGGATATACCGATCTCGCAGCTGATGCCCGGCGACATCCTGCTGTACAGGGGCAGGGGGCTGATCAGCGACGCCATCCGGCTCATCGACCGCTCGCAGGTCAGTCATTCGGCCCTGTTCATCGGCCGTCACGGGGAGACGGGCCGGTCCGTCGGCGAGGCGATCCGCGACGGGCTCGTCCGCCGGGAGCTGCCGAAGAGCGTCGAGGACGCCGAGTGGGTCGAGTCGCGCCGGCTCAAAGAGCCCCCGGCGACCCTCGGCCCCGTGATGGAGAAGGCGAGCCATTACCTGGACCGCGGCGAGCGGTACGCCTTCGAACAGGCCCTGCTTCTCGCGTTTTTGTGCATCGCCCGCAACCTGGCCGACTCGCCCGTCCTCGGGGGGCTCGTCCGGGAGACCCTCGACGCCGCCGCGGGGTTTCTGCTGCGTCTCTTTGACACGGGGCGGCAGCCCATGATCTGCTCCGAGTTCGTCTTCCGGTGTTACGAAGAAACCCTGCCGGGGGCGATCGGCCTGTCCGTGCGGGCCCCGGGTGCGCTCCGGTGCGGGGAGCGGGAGGTTCCCGTCGGCGACGGCAGGGGCATCCACCGGGGCAGCGCACTGTTCCGTCTTCTCGAACGGCACGGCGTGACGCTTCCCGCAAGCGACGGGTCGTTCGCCGCGCCGCTGCAGACTCCCCGGGCACCGGGGGGCTCCACCCTGGAGGAGCGTATAGCGGACTACTTCCGGGACCTGCAGCGCCGCAGGCCGAAGGCCGCGCGGGTCGACCTCGCCTCCCCGGAGCTGTCACCGTCCTTCGCGCGGTTTGCCGAGAGCCTCCACCGGGCCCGGCACCGACCGGGGGCGCCCGGGGCGCCGCCGACAGCGGTCCTGGGGGGCCTCGTCGACGCGGCGGCGGACTTCGTGACCCCGGGGGACCTGCAGAGAAGCCGCAGTCTCGCCTTTTGCGGCAAGCTGAAAACAAAGGAGTGAATCGATGAAACTGCGCACGCACAACATCTGCAGGCTCGTGAAAAGCGAGGACCTCAACCACCACGGCACCCTCTTTGCGGGCAAGACCGCCATGTGGTTCGTCGAGTCGGGTTTCATCGCCGTGGCGGCCCTCACGCACCCGGAAAACATCGTTTGCCTCAACATCCACGGCATGCTGTTCAAGAAGCCCATTGCGAACGGCGACGTTGTGCGGTTCGAGAGCAAGGTCGTCCTGGCCGGCAGGACGCGCCTCGTCTCCTATGTGAAAGTGCTGGGGAATCGCGACGAGGAGCTTCTTCTCGACGGGTTCATCAGCTTCATCCATGTCGACGTGCGGGGAAAGCCGGTTCCCCACCGCCTCCTCATCGAGCCGACGGACTCGGAAGACATCGCCCTGCAGCAGCAGGCCAGGAATTTGGGGGGGTGAGGGATGGACCTGAAGCTTCTCGACCGGATGGGCCCCGACGAGCTGCGCTCCTATACGGAGTTCCTGCTCTGGCACTACCGCGTCATCGACGGGTTCTGGTTTCTCTTCGTGCAGGAACGGTTCGACCAGGCGGCCGCCGAGGGGATCAACGAACGCGTCTGGCACAAGGCCGCCGAGCTGGCCGCCCGCGACTTCGTGAAGCGCTTCGGGGTCGGGAAGGGGCTTCCGGGCTTCGTGCAGGCTCTTCGCTATTTTCCCTGGACAATCATCATCGGCTACGAGATCGAGGAGCGGGGGGACGAGGTCCTCATCACGGTGCCCCGCTGCGCGCCCCAGGTCGCGAGAGTCGCCCGGGGCCTGCCGGAGTTTTCCTGCAAGGAGATGCACCGGGGGGAGTTCGCCAACTTCGCCCGCGTCATCGACGAGCGAATCCGGGTGGAGTGCCTCTACGCGCCGCCCGACCCGCACCCGCCGGAGCACTTCTGCAAGTGGCGTTTTACGGTGGAAAAGGAATGACCTGCGGCCTGCGCTGACGGGAAGGAAGAAAGGGGAGAGATCGATCATGCCGGAAAAGGAAGCCGGAGGGATGTCCCATCACATCCTGGCCGCCTCGTCGACTCTGATGGGGATCAGCTTTGCCGTCGTGACCCTCATCGGGGCCTTCGGCCATGCCGAGAAGACGCTGGCCGACGACTTCGCCCTTCTGTCGCTGTCTCTGTTCTTCGCGGCCTGCCTGTTTTCCTACGCGTCGATAAAGTCCCGCGGGCGCGCGGGCCTGTACGAGAGGGCGGCGGACGCGCTGTTTGTCGCGGCCCTGGTGTCGCTCTCCCTGCTGTCCTTTGCGCTGTATTTCAGTCTGGTCCGGTAGGCGGACGCCTCCCGGGCAGGAAAGGATTCAAAAGAGACCCCCATGTCTGCACTCGGAACGAACGGACTGCGGCTCGCCGCCCTGGCTGCATTCGCCCTGCTGCTCCATGCCTGCGCGGCGCCGCCGAAATGGAGGATTCTCGGGCCCGGGCCTGCGGCCGATCGGCCGGATACGCGCGTCGAGCAGCAGGTTGCAGCCCCCCCGAAGAGCGATCAGATCATCGGCAGCCTCGCCGTGGTGAGCACCCGGGAAGGCGACACGCTGCCGGATGTGGCCAGGCACTTCGGCCTGGGCCACGATGCCGTCAGAGAGGCCAACCCGGGCGTCGACGTCTGGGCGCCCCCGGCCGGCAGCCGCGTCGTGCTGCCCCGGATGTTCGTCCTGCCCGACGCCCCGCGGCAGGGCCTCGCGATCAACCTCGCTGCCATGCGGCTGTTCCACTACCGGGGGAAGGGCCGGGCGATTGCCACCTATCCCGTCGGCATCGGCGAGGAGGGCCGCTCCACGCCCATGGGCGAGATGCACGTGGAGCGCAAGGCCGTCCGGCCGACGTGGCACGTGCCCGCCTCGATCCGCAGGGACCATGCGAAGAGGGGCGACCCGCTGCCCGCCGAGGTGCCGCCGGGGCCCGACAACCCGCTCGGGGAGTATGCGCTCTACCTGAGCCGGACGAGCTACGTGATCCACGGGACCAACAAACCCTACAGCATCGGCCTGCGGGCCACAAACGGATGCCTCCGGCTCTACCCGGAAGACGTGGAGAAGCTCTACCAGGCCGTCCCGGTGAAAACCCCCGTGCACATCGTGAACCAGCCCTACCTGGTCGGCCGCGCGGGCGGCATGCTCTACCTGGAGGCGCACGCCCCTCACGAGGAGCTGAACGCTGCCGACGTGAAGAAGAGACTCTACGCACGGCTCAAAGACATCGAGAAGAAGGAGAGGCTGCGCGTGGACTGGAACCGGGTGGAGGAGGCCGTGACGCAGGCCCGGGGCATTCCCGTCCCGATCCTGGAAGGCGCGGTCGGGCTCGAAGGCATGCTCGCCGGCGCCGCGGAAATCCAGAGGCCCGCCCGGCTGACGGGCCAGCCGCGCATCCCCGAGTTCAAGGCCGGGGCCTGGTATGTGCGCGCCGACGAGACCATCGGGGACGACAACGCGAGGAGGCTGGCCGCCGTGCTCAACCACCAGGGCCCGCCGATCCCGGCACTCGTGGTGAAGAAGGGCAACCGCTACCAGGTCCTGGCCGGCCCCTACGCGAACCGGAAAGCGGCCGACGAAGCCGCCCGGCGCATCAAGAGCGACCTGGAAATCGACGGGGTGATCGTCGGGCCCTCCGAGTCGAGGGCTCTGGCCATGCAGGCGACGGGCGGCCGGTGACGGGACGGTTCAACGCGATCCGCCTGTCTGCCGGAGGCTACGTTTTCCCGTCGGGAAAGAGTTTCAGGAAGACCTCCTGAAGGATCCGGAAGACGATTCAGACGCCCGTGGTGAGAAACCCCGCCGCCGTCCCGCCCAGGACGAGCGTGGCCGCGTTTGCGGGCGAGAGCTCGCCGGGCAGGGCCTCGAGGACGCGGACGAGAGTGCCGGGAACCAGGGCAAACACCAGGATGAAACCTGCCAGGAGGCCGAAGGCCGCCCACTTCCAGCGGCCCGCGTAGATCTTCTCGACCAGAAGCGCCGCCGCGAAGAGGGAAGCGGTGAAGACAAGGATGTTGAGGAGAATCCGCAAAGCGTCCATCAAGAGAAACCCCCCGTGGCCATCAACTATTTCAGTTCCCTGTCCTGCCCCGCCCATTGTCTCACCAGCCGAAGCGACTGTCGAGTGTGCAAACCCTCCCGCCTGATACGTGCCCGGGGCCCTCGCAGGGGCAGACCTACTTCTCGAAAATCAGTTCATCGTCCAGTCTGATGCAGTCCTTGACACTTTGGGCTGCGGGGCATCGGGTGATGTAATTGGCAAAGGCCTCTTTCGCGTCGGCCACCTTCTCTTCGGGACACTTCAGGTGCATCTTCACCCGAATCGTCGTGATCTTGAGGACATGGTTTACGCTCTCGATGTCTCCTTCCACGTCGGCCCAGAACAGAGGTTCGGGGGTCGGGATCTTCTTTCCGGCCATCAGCGTGGCCAGTGTTCCCATCATTCACCCTGCGGTCGCGGCAACGATGTGATCCAGCGTTGCAGCATGCTCTTTGTCGGGCTCGACCTTGTAGAATCGTTTGATCCCTCCGTGCACACCGTAGTAGATCGGCTCTGAGAATCCTTCAATCACTGCCCTGCGGGTGGGGCCGGTTTCCCTCACGATTTTGATCCGCGACGTATGGACTGCTTCTCCCATCGACAATCTCCTCCTTTCTCCTGTTATTGGGCAAACGGTTACTCGGTCCTGTCGTCAATCTCAACCTGGCGGCCTGTGCCGATATCTGCGTCCCGTGAACGCTCCCGAGACGCTCGCGGTGTCGCGCGACCTTGCTGCGATTGCCGCAGATGGACATGGCGCACCATCTCCTGCGATTTCCCGGGGAACAGTCCAAAAAGAGCATCCGGCAACGATCGCTGTTGCACATTTTCAGGCGGTGCCGTTCCTCGCCCATGAGGGTGATCGCATCCCGGGCGATGATCGCCAGGCATTCTTTCACCGAATCGGGCCTGTCCCAGAGGATGCGGTCCGCGCTGCCGTTCAACCGGGGCACCGAAATCGGGAATCGGGCAGCGTTGTTGATCCCGTCGACATCCTCTCTGCCGGGTTTACGATTCAAAATGAGAGAACGCATCGTGTCGTGAATCGCCTCACGAAGGAGGAGGGACTCTTCGTGATCCTCCCGGGAACAGGATGAGGGCGTCGAAGCCAGTCCGGCGCGTCCAAACCATCGTAGCAGCGATTCGGGAGTTGTCAGCAAATCCCGCGGCTGCGAGCCGCGATGCCGAACCGTCGCCACAAAGTTTAGGGAAAGGCCCCCGGCATCAAACCGGAAACGCCTGTATCGTGGGTCTGTTCTTTTCAGCATGGTGCATGGACCTGATGTAACCATATAACTGGTTACATCTTATTCGTCAATCATTTATTTCCGGAAAGAAAAAACGGCGACCCTCACCGCTCGCGTTACCGCATCCGCGAGATCATGCCCTTTTGCCTGAACGGATAACACCGTTGGCGGATGAGAGTCGGGGGGGGACTTGCCGAACGGGTCGGTTGAAATAAATCTTGGGTGGGAAGGTATACAGTGTGGCGAGGTTTTTTCGTTCCGTGAATTCAGGCGGATCCGTCCGACCATCGTTCGTCCGTATGCAAGAGGCATTTCAATCGCCTGTGCGGAGGAATCATCTTGCCGCATTCCATTCGCCGTGCACATGTGATGCTGATCGGAATGCTGGCCTTGTCGGCGGTTTCGATCATGCCCCTGCGCAATCGGCCAATCCGTTGAGCGCTGAGAATTCCGACCCGGGAAAGCCGGGTTGGGCGGCGGGTTTCCCGCCGCCGCTGGAAAAACTGCTCCGGCAACCCGAATCGGATTACTTCAGCTTCCCGAAGTGGGTATGCGTCCTTTCCCGCGGCAAGCAACTCGAAGATCGATCCCACCTCGCTGCCGGCCTTTCACGCCGTGGCCGAGTACCTGATGCGGTGGTGACGGCGGCCGATGTTGGACGATCGAGGCGCTTCGGCGGCCCCTCCTCAGCTCCCCGCCCGGATCGACAGGATGTCCCCGTCCTGCACGACGTAGTTCTTGCCCTCCAGGCGCCAGACGCCCGCCTTCTTGCAGCCCGCAAAACCGTCCAGCCGGATGAAGTCCCCGTAGGAGACCGTCTCGGCTCGGATGAAGGTCCGGGAGAGGTCCGTGTGGATGGTCCCGGCCGCCTCCTGGGCGCTCATGCCCCTGCGGATGGGCCAGGCGCGGCACTCGTCCTCCCCCACGGTGAGGAAGGAGATGAGCCCCAGCGTGTCGTAGGCAAGCCGGATGATCCGGCCGCGAAGCGACTCGGCGATGCCGTATTCGGCCATGAAGGCGCTCTGCTCCTCGGGGGCCATGGCGGCCAGTTCCGCCTCGAGCTGCCCGCAGGCGGCCACCACGGGGATGTGTTCCGGGAGGCGCTCCCGGAGTTGCGAGGCGATGGATTCCGCCTCGGCGATTTTGTCCTCGATGCAGTTGACGACGATCATCATGGGCTTTCGCGAGAGGAACAGGAAGCCGCGGATTTTCTTGTCGTCCTCGCAGGACAACTCCAGGGTCGCCAGGGGGGAGCCGGCCTCGAGGTGCGCGAGGCAGCGCTCGAGCAGGGCCTGTTCCTGCTGCAGGACGGGCTGGGGCTTGAGAGCGTTCTGCTTGCGGAGCCTCTCCAGGCGGCCCTCGATCAGGACCATGTCGGCCAGGATGAATTCCTCCTGGATGCGCTGGTAGTCACCGGCGGGGTCGGCCGCATGCCCGTTGTCGAAATGTCGCAGCACGGCGAGCACGGCATCGCTCTGCCGCATCTGCTGGAGCGACTTGGCGTCGAGCGTCTCGTTTTTCAGCTCGCCCTCGCGGATGGCCACCGTGTCGGTGACGTCGAGGCGCGAGTAGGTGGTCTTGCGGGGGTTGAAGATCTTCGTCAGCGCGTCGATCCGCTCGTCGGGCACCTCGATGCGGACCGAGGGATGCCCGTTTCCGTTCCCGTTTGCATTCGTGCCCGCGAGGGCCCTGAAGAGCGTTGTCTTGCCGGATTGAGGGGTCCCGATGATGGAGACGAACATGGGCTGTGATTGACCTTTCAAAATTGTCCGGTTGATGACCGGAAGTTCATTGCGTGAACAACAGAGGGTAAGAAGGTGAGAGGGTAAGAACGTTGGATACGTCTGCAGCCATTGTCTGTCTCCGATTCTCCCGCTTTCTCGCCTCCAAGCCCTCTTTCCTGTTGGTCAGGAGTCCGATTCGGCCATGCGGCCTTCCTTGCGTTTCATGGACAGGCGCTTTCCGGGGTCCAGCTCCATCTTGCGGAGACGGACGTGCTCCGGCGTCACCTCGACGAGTTCGTCCTCGGCGAGGAATTCGATGGACTGATCCAGGGACAGCAGCCTCGGCGGCCTCAGGGTGATGGTCGCGTCGGAGGTGGCGCTGCGCATGTTGGTCAGCTTCTTCTCCTTGACGATGTTCACGTCGAGATCGCCCGTCCGGTTGCGCTCGCCGACGATCATCCCGCCGTAGACCTCCGTCCCCACGTCCAGGAAGAGTTCCCCCCGGTCGGCCATGGCAAAGCTGGCGTACGCCGTGATCCGGCCCACGCGGTCCGCCACGAGGGTGCCGTTGGCCCGGTGGGGGATGGGGCCCGCCCAGGCGTCGTAACCCTCGAAGAGGGTGTTCATGACGCCGGCGCCCTTGGTGTCGGTGAGGAAGTGGCTTCGAAAGCCGATGAGCCCCCGCGACGGGATCACGAATTCGAGGTAGACGCGGCCGCTGCCCTTGTTGATGAGGTTCATCATGCGGCCTTTTCTCGTCGAGATCTTTTCCGTGACGACCCCGGTGAACTCTTCCGGCACATCGAGGAACAGCCGCTCCACGGGCTCGAGGAGCTTTCCGTTCTCCCGCTTCGTGAGGGCGGTGGGCCGGGAGACCATGAATTCGTATCCCTCCCTGCGCATGGTCTCGATGAGGATTGCCATCTGCAGCTCGCCGCGTCCGCACACCTCGAAGGCGTCGGCCCTTTCGGGCATGGGATTCACCCGGATGGCGATGTTGCGCAGCGACTCCCGCTCCAGTCTTTCCCGCAGGTGGCGCGAGGTGAGGAATTTCCCCTCCCGGCCCGCGAAGGGTCCGTTGTTGACGTAGAAGATCATGGAGACGGTGGGCTCGTCGATCCGGATGCGGGGCAGGGGCTTCGGGTTCTCCAGGGCGGAAATCGTGTCGCCGACGCTGATGTTCTGCACGCCGGAGACGGCGATGATGTCGCCCGCCTCGACCCGGTCGACCGCTTTTTTCTTGAGGCCGTGAAAGGTGTAGAGGGCCGAGAATTTGACGCCCGCCACATTCTGGTCCGCGCCGCAGAGGGTGTAGGGCCGGTTCATCTCCAGCGAGCCGCTCATCATTCTTCCCAGGCCGATCTGGCCCACGTAGGAATCGTAATCCAGGTTCGTGACGAGGAACTGCGGGACGTCGTCGTCGTTTCCCTCGGGACCCGGGATGCGCGTGACGATGGTCTCGAAGAGGGGCTGCAGGGTGGCGGAGTCGTCCCCCGGCTTCCGATGGGCAACCCCCAGCTTGGCGTTCGTGTAGAGGATGGGGAACTCGATCTGCTCCTCGCTGGCGTCCAGGTCGATGAAGAGGTCATAGACCTCGCTGACCACGGCCTCGATGCGGGCGTCCCCCCGGTCGATCTTGTTGATGACCAGGATGATGGGCAGCGACTTGGCCAGGGCTTTCTTGAGCACGAAGCGCGTCTGGGGCAGCGGCCCCTCGCTCGCGTCGACCAGCAGGATCGCCCCGTCGACGAGGTTGAGGCTCCGCTCCACCTCGCCGCCGAAGTCGGCGTGGCCCGGCGTGTCCACGATGTTGATCTTGGTTGCGCCGTACCAGACGGCCGTGTTCTTCGCCATGATCGTGATGCCCCGCTCGCGTTCGAGGTCCATGGAGTCCATGACCCGGTCCATGACCTCCTGGTGGGCACGAAAGACCCCGCTTTGCTTGAGCATGCCGTCGACGAGGGTCGTCTTGCCGTGGTCGACGTGGGCTATTATGGCGATATTCCGAATCGTGGTTTTTCTCATGATCCCTGTCTCTTCGAGACGGCATTCCGTCCCTCAAGAAAAACGAAAAGAAGGGCACCTCGATGCGCACCGAGGTGCCCTTCTCCAGATTATGCGTCCGGTTTTACAGGACCTGTACGTTGGCGGCGGCGGGGCCCTTCTGTCCTTCCGTGACTTCAAAGCTCACGCGCTGGCCTTCGCGCAGGGTACGGAAGCCCCGGGTCTGAATGGCGCTGTAGTGGACGAAAATATCGCCACCGTCGTCCATCTGAATGAACCCGAAGCCTTTCTGCTCGTTGAACCACTTCACGGTACCTTCTGACATCGCTTCCATCCTCCTTTCTCAGATTTTCCCGTAAAAGTCGGATGTCAGCTTTGGCAGAAAGTAAAAAACCACCAGACCCGTGCGAGTGTGGTGGCAAACAACCTCAAACCTCAAACTGCGTGTCCCCTAACTTTTACTGCACCCTGACGGTTCGCTATCTGTCGCCGCCAGGTCGGGGTGCAGATTAATACAGCCGGGGCCGGATGTCAAGTGATTTTATCGACGGGGGGCGACATGAGGGCTGCTGCGCTTTGCCCCTTTATTTCGGTGCCCCCGACGGATACAATAGGGTCGCGGCGAAAAGGAACGCGCATCCGCATCGGGAGGTGTTGAATGGTGACGGAACTGATGAAGGGCGTCTACTGGGTGGGCATCGTCGACTGGGGCCTGCGGAAATTCCACGGCCACGAGCTGTCGACCCACCGGGGATCCACCTACAATTCCTACCTCATCCGGGACGAGAAAACCGTCCTGGTCGACACGGCTTGGGCCCCCTTCAAGGAGGAGTGGCTCGAGAACATCCGGGCCGTCGTCGACCCGGCCACAATCGACATCGTGGTCGCCAACCACGCCGAGCCCGATCATTCGGGCGGGCTTCCGCTCATCATGAAGCATGCGCCCAACGCCGAGCTCATCGTTTCCAGGCGGGGGGCGGAGAGCCTCGAGGGGATCTATCACCAGCCCTGGAAGTTCCGGACCGTCAAGACGGGCGACCGCATCCCCATCGGGAAGAACGAGCTCGTGTTCATCGAGGCCACCATGCTCCACTGGCCCGACAGCATGTTCACCTACCTGGCCGGCGGGAATCTTCTCATGCCCAATGACGCCTTCGGGCAGCACTACGCCACGGCCTTCCGCTTCAACGACCAGGTCGACCAGGAGGAGCTCTACGAGGAGGCTCTGAAGTACTACGCCAACATCCTCACGCCCTTCAGCCCGCTCGTCTCGAAGAAGATCGACGAGGTGGTGGGCCTCGGCGTGCCCGTGGACATGATCGCGCCGAGCCACGGCGTCATCTGGCGCAAGGACCCCCTGCAGATTGTCACGAAGTACAAGCAGTGGGCGGCGCAGACGCCCGAGAAGACCGCCGTGATCCTTTACGACACCTTGTGGGAGGCGACGCGCAGGATGGCCGAGGCGGTGGGCGACGGCCTTGCCGCCGAGGGCGTCCCCTTCAAGATCTTCCATATGGCCGTCACGGATCGCAACGACGTGATCACGGAGATCTTCAAGACGAAGGCCGTGATCCTCGGTTCCTGCACGGTCAACCAGGGGGTGCTCCCGACGATTGCTCCCATTCTCGAGGACCTGCGGGGGTTGCGTTTCCAGAACAAGATCGGGGCGGCTTTCGGGTCCTACGGCTGGAGCGGCGAGTCCGTAAAGGTCATCGAGGAGCACCTGCAGCGCTGCAAGATCCCCGTCGTCTGCCCCGGCGTGAGGGCCAAGTGGCAGCCCAAACCGGCTGACCTCGAGGCCTGCGCCGGCCTCGGCCGGGAGGTCGCGAAGGCCGTGAAGGGGACCTGAGACCAGGAACGAGGATAAAGGATCGAGGATCGAGGCTTTCTCGTTGTGCCAGGTCCTCGGTCCTCGTTCCTCGGACCTCGAGCCTGTTTTTACTGTGTTTGTCTTTTTTCTCCTGGCGGACTATACTGAAAAAAAGCCCCACCGAACAATCCCGCTCTCTACAACCGGTTTCCTTCCCTCAGCCGGGGCGCATCCGTTCAACAGCCTCAAGGAGGTTGAAATCGATGACGGGGAAGGTTCTTTTTGTCGACGGGGAAGGGCCGCGCGGCTGGTGCGTGGCGAATGCCAGGGGATGGCCCGGGCATGTTTCCGGCCGGATCGCCGACATCCTGTTCGGTGATTTCGACCGGGATCGGGCCGAAGCGACGGTGGCCGCGCTGAAGCGCAGCCTGCCCGCAAACGAACTCCATGTCGTGAGAAGCGGCTGCGAGGCCCTTGCCTTTCTGCGTCAGAGGGGTCTGCAGCCTGACCCGGAGCGGCCTCCGCGTCCCATTCTTGCCCTTCTCGATGAAGACCTCTCGGGGATGGCGGGCCACTCCATCCTGAGGAGCATGCTGAAACTTCCCCTTCCGGGAGGGAGAACGATCATCCTCCTGGTCGGGACAGGCCGGGTCATCGTTCACCGGCAGTGGGCGCCTGAACCCGACGGCTACCTGGTAAAGCCCTTCGCGTTCCACAAGCTCCGGGCCTGCCTCGGGTCTTTCGGAGAAGCCGAATCCTATGCCCGCATTCCCCTGCTGGAGCTGCCGGCGTGAATACCCCTGAATATTGACAACATCCGCAAGGGTCTGTTATTTTTTACACATCCGGTCGTACCCGGATCCAGCCCCCTCACAAATCCCCTGCCCTGTCATCGAAAGGGCTCGTCTCACCGAAAGGAGCCGGACGCATGGTCACCACGATCCAGGAAAAAAAAGAGTCTCTCATCGCGAAAACCCTCGACATGGCCGGGCTGGTGGAATACCAGACCGGTTCGGTCGTGAGCCGCGCCGTCATCCAGAAGAAGACGGGTACAGTGACCCTTTTTGCCTTCGACGAGGGACAGGGACTGAGCGAGCACACGGCGCCTTTCGACGCCCTCGTGTGCCTCCTGGACGGGCAGGCGGAGATCATCATATCCGGCAAACCGCACGCGATGAAGAAGGGGGAAATGATCATCATGCCGGCCGGCGAGCCCCATTCGCTCAAAGCGATGGGGAAGTTCAAGATGATGTTGGTCATGATCCGCGGGTGAGCGGCCGTCGGCCGACGGCGCGTCCCGCGCCTGAGAAGAGAAGCTTCGAAGTTGAGAAGTTGAGAAGCTTGGATGATCCGAGGGCTGTACGCACACATCCAGCCTTTCCGAACTTCATAACTTCAGAGCGTCCAAACCTCCTGTTTAAGATGCCTCCGCTCCGGGAGCGTTAAAGACCCGGGGAAAGGCTTTTGCGTTGCACCGTAACAATACGCTCATCATCGCTCACCGGGGCGCCACCTTCCCGGCCCGCGAAAACACCCTGGAGGCCTTCCGGAAGGCGATCGAACTGGGTGCGGACATGATCGAATTCGACGTGAGGCGCACGAAGGACCTTCGGGTTGTCATCCACCACGACCCGGGCATCGCGGGGATTCCCCTCAACACCATGACCCTGCAGGAAGTCCGGGACAGGGCCCGGTCCATGGGATTCCATGTCCCTGAACTCGGGGAGGCTCTCGAGCTTGCACGCGGCCGGATCGGCCTCGACATCGAGTTGAAGGAAGAGGGCTACGAACGGGAGGTCGTCCGCCTCGCCGCGGGCATGCTTCGCGTGGAGGATTTCATCGTGAGTTCCTTCCATGCCGGTTCTGTGGAAAGGGCGGGACAATCCCGCGCCGGGGTGCAGACCGGCCTCATTTTCAACGACGGCGGGGCGCTGACGGCAGCCATCCTGGAGGGGAAGACGGAATGGCTGTTTCCCGTTGAGCCCCTGGCTGCGGGCGACCTCCTGGGACGAATGAGAAGCGCAGGGAAGAAGATCGCCGTCTGGACCGTGAACGACGAAACCCGGATCAAACGGTTCCTGGATGATGACCGGATCGACGGGATCATCACGGACCGCACCGATGCCGCGCTTGCCGTGCGGGCGGGGCGCCAGGCCCCGGGCGCGTCGGCAGGCGGCGGACATCCAATACATGGGCAGATGGAGGGTTTATGAACGAGCTTTCCAAAGACGAACTGAGGCTTCTCATCGAGA
>CAYZKT010000042.1:0-17273 GCA_964478885.1 uncultured Syntrophaceae bacterium
GGGGCGGAGGGGCTGATCGGGCTGCGCCCCGGCCGCACATTGCCGCGTTGCGCTGGATGCATGGAGGACGTTTCGCGAAGGCCCAAAAAAAAATGACTTGCGCGCTCAAGCCGGAGGGAGTCCATGCCGATCATCATGCTGTGCGGGGTCAGCCATGGACGAAGACACATTGTCCGCCGTCGTCACGCTCCTGATCGTCTTTCTCGTCTCGGGCGTGATCTGCGTTTTCTTCCTCTTCAAATGCACGGAGACGATCCTGTGGCATGCCCGGCTGCTGCTTGCGGCCATGGTGCTCGTCTCGGGCGCCATGTCCTTCTCCAGCCTGATCATCGCGTTGCGCGAGGTGCGGCACAAGTAGCCGCGTCCCGATCATGCTCGCGCGTGGCCGATTGACGCTTTTCCTCCGTCCCCGTTGACCTGTGCCGCAATCCCCCGCGGTTTCTCTTCCGTCTTAAAAACGAACAGGCAGGGTGTCACGCCTGCCTGTTCCTGGAAACGGCGATGCCGGTTTCCGCTATTCGATGTTGGCGCTCACGACGGAGGCCATCTGCATCATGTCGATCGTCTGGCCCTCCTTGAGCTCGGTGAAATCGACGATCTTGCCGGACTTGGTCTTGACCTTGGTGTTGTTGAAGATCTTGACCAGCTTCGCGTCGGCCACGATGTGCTTGCCGGCGTTCTCCGGCTTGCCGTCGACGGTGCGGGTCTGCAGCCCGTTGGCCTTGACGTAGTCCCAGAGCTTCCTGGTGATCTCGGTGCGGGGAAGCGCGGTGGCGCCCAGGAAAGCCGCCAGGTCCGCCTTCAGTTTCACCGGTTTGTTCAGTCCCTTGTCCTCAGCCATGTTCGTGCCTCCGTTTTTTTACAGGTATTTGTGGTGCGGTCCGACATGGGAGAAAGTATACGGTCTGGCGGTTCGCATGTCCAGCCCGTGTTGCAGGCGGCGGGCCCCGTCGTCCTGACCGTCGGGAGGAGGCAGGGAAGGGGAGGCCCTTCGTCGTCTCGGGGCGGTCGAACGGACCCCCTGCCGCGTTGACTTGGCCCCCCCCTTTTTGCTACTGTCTGCAGAGGCCTCACTGCAAAAGGAGGGAAAACCCATGGCAGCAAAAGGCAGGTTTCCGTTGAAGGGATACACCCTTCCCCTGACGCCGAAGGGCCGCTCCTCGGTGATCGACGCCCCGCCCTGGCACTACGGGGGGGACATCCTGGCGATCCGGTTCCAGATGGACAGGAAGCGCGCCCGGGCCTTCGTCCCGCCGCCCCTCGAGCAGGGACCGCGGCCGGGCGAGGGGATGGTGTGGTTCCCCGAGTGGGTGTCGGTCAGCGACGAGCGGCCCGACCTGGCTTTCGTGAACCCCGAGCGGGCCGTCTACCGGGAATGCTTCGTCATGCTCAACTGCTCCTTCCGGGGGGTGCCCGGCTACTTCGTCCCCTTCATCTGGGTCGACAACGACTTCACCCTGATGCGGGGCTTCGTGCAGGGCTTCCCGAAGAAACTGGGCAAGGTCTACCTGACCAAGCTGCACGACCTCTGCCCCGGGGTGGGGGGCAGGCGGGTGGGAGCCCGGGTGAAAGGCATCCTCGAGGCCCACGGCGAGCGGGTCGTGGAGGGTTCCATGGTCTTTACCCGGAAGGCGGCGCCGGCGGATCTGCCGGCCGTGAAGTTCTACCTCATGCGCCATCTGCCGAGCATCGACGACCCGGCAAGGCCCGCGGTGCACGAGATCACGGCCGGGAAGGTCACGGGCGCGAAATTCGGCGACGTGTGGGCGGGGGACGGCAAGCTGACGTTCTTCGCCTCGCCCTTCGAGGAGGTGGCCGACCTGGGTCGCATCCGGGTGACGGGCGCGTTCTACTTCAGCATGGGGATGACGATCACCGGGGGCGAGGTGCTCCACTCCTACACGGGCGGATGATCGGGCAAGGGACGGGAGGAAAACCCCGAAAGGAGGGTGTCATGTCGAGATCGAAAGCCGTAGTGTCGGTCGCACTGTTCGTATCGCTGTGTTTCCTGGTTGTCTCCTGCGGCAGCCTGACGCAGGAGAACTACGAGAAGATCAAGGTGGGGATGAGCTACCCGGAGGTGGAGAAGATCCTCGGCTCCAACCCCGTCTGCGACTCGGCGATGGGCGTCAAGAGCTGCACCTGGGGTACCGCGGAGAAGCACATCAAGATCCAGTTCGTCGGCGACAAGGTCGCGCTGCACTCCGCAAAGGGGCTCAAGTGAGTTCTCGCGGGGCGAGGCATGCCGCTTGACAAAGACCGCTCCCTCCGATAACGATGGGAGGTGAACGCATCATCCCGACGGGTGGATCGAGAGGTAGAGACATGAAAAGCATCAGCGATTTCCGTGAAGATTTCTCCATGCTGATTCCCGAGCTGAAAGCCGCGGTGCCGCCGGACTGCGCCTACGACAGCGTCTACGTCGTGCAGGGCGGCAAATTCCGGTTCGTCAACCCCCATTTCGCGGCGGCGGGCGGGTTCACGGAAAAGGAGATGCTGGGGATGGAGTCGGCCCGCATCATCCATCCGGAGGACCGGAAGGAGGCCCGGGAAAACGCCGTCAAGATGCTCCACGGGGAGAGCACCCTGCCCTACACGTTCCGGATCATCGCGAAGGACGGCTCGGTGAAGTGGATCCAGGAGACCGTGCACCCGATCACCTACAAGGGCAAGCGGGCCGTTCTGGGCCACTCCATGGACGTCACGGCGCACCGGGAGGCCATGGAAAAGCTCCGGGACCTCCAGGCGCTGCAGAACTCCATCCTCGACGCCCTGCCCATCGCGGTGCTCGGAATGCAGGACCGGCGCATCATGCTCGCCAACAACGCCGTGGAGGCCGTCTTCGGGTGGAAGCCCGAGGAGCTGATCGGCCGCAACTCCCGGCTGCTGTACCGAAACGACAAGGACTACCAGGAGATCGGCCGGAGCGTCTACAAGGCCCTGCAGAGAAAGCGGACCCACACCCTGGAGTTTCCCTGCCGCCGCAAGGACGGCGTGAACATCATCTGCCTGCTGAGCGTGGCGCGGATCGGCGAGTACCTGAAGGACCGCCGGATCATCGCGACCTACGAGGACATCACGGAGCGCAAACGGGCCGAGCAGGCCCTCGAGGAGAGCGAGAGGACGCTCAAGGAGCTCCTCAAAAGCTACCAGAACAAGGGCTGACGGCGGGGAAAGGGGAATTACAGGGGGTTTTACGAGGGGATTTGCCTGTCGGGCCGTCCTCGTTGCGGGGACGGCTTTTGTGCGCCCGGGGCCCCGGGGCCGCCTTCCGGCACCGGGCTTGCATGAAAACACCGGATGTAGCGGTTTTTGTCCAACGTTCTTTTCGCCCACACAGACTCAAAGGAGGTACCCATGAAGGCACACGTCAGAGTGCTCGCGATCCTGCTGACCCTCGGCATCCTGGCCATCCCGTTCGCCCACGCATCCGCCCAGCTCGCCCCCCAGGCGCCCGCGGCGGTCAAGGGGATCCCCAAGACCCAGCCCGTGGCAGACAACCCGACCATCGAATCCTTTAACGTCAGCCCGACGCTGGTCGTGCAGGGCGACCCCGTCATGGCCAACTGGCATGTCCGCCGCGGATCCGGAAGCAGTTCCGTCACCTCGGTGGTCCTCACCGTGGACGGCGCCACGTGGGCCAGCAGCGGAGCCGAGTATTACAACGGCGGTCCCCGGCCTTTCCCCTGGGTCGGCGAGAAGACCTTCACGCTGACCGTGCGCAACGCGGCGGGCAAGACGACGACCCAGACCCGGACGGTCCGCGGCGTCTCCCTGGCCGAGGCGATGGGCAAGGTCAACATCATGAACATGGAAGCCAACCCCCAGCGGTTCAGTGTCGGCCAGCCGATCGACTTCAAGGTCATGATCAGCAACGCGAACACGGGGCTTGTCCTGAAGCCCGTCAATATCTTCGTCACCCAGGGCTCCCGGGTGGTGGGCAACAAGACCAATGTCAATTTCTACCCCGGCAACCAGGTGATCACCCTGCAGGACACCGGCTTCACGGCGACGGGCGGCCAGTACACGGTGGACCTCGAGTTCAAGGGGCAGCACAAGATGCGCAGGTTCGTCACCAAGCAGGTGCCGATGTACACGCTTGACCCGATGCCCAATTGATGACGGCGCAGCCGCACGCAGTGAATCCCCCTCCCATCCCGCTTTGCAAAAGGGGGAAAGAGGGGGATTTGCATTTTCCCTTTTTCCGGGGTCTGTCCGGATGTGCATTCCCGGGGCCCCGGTGACTTCCCTCTATCTCCGGGCGGCCTTCGCCTTCGCGGGCGCCCGCCTGGCCGGTGCGGCTTTCTTCTTCGCCTTTCTTGCCCCGCCCGCCTTCTTCACCATCTGCACGTCGCAGCAGACAAGCCCGCAGGCGTCGCAGCCGCAGGCCTCTTCGATCGTGACGGCCATCCCGCACTCGTCACACACGTAAAGATCCCCTTCTTTCGCTCGTACCATGTCGACAACCTCCTTGCATCATCCACTGGTTATATCGGTTGAACCCGGCCCGCTTGCCCCTTCACGCCGAGGCCCCGGAGCCGCCCCGGATCTTTCCTTTTTTTAATTCACTCCCGGACGATTTCCCGATGCGTGCTTCGAATTTGTCATGCGGAAAGGCGGAAAGAGGGAATCCATCATGGATGCCCCTTTTTCATGGGCATGACATTCTTCACGGATACCTCGTGGCTCGCTGCGATGGAGTACATTATGCTCGCCCGCAAGGAAATTGGCAAGGGCGCGACGCCTGATCGGGATCGGGCAAATTCCTCAGGGGCGATCGGGGAGAGGATGAGCGGGGCTCAGGGAGAACTGGATCTCCACGCGGCGGTTTTTCATCCGGTTCTCGTCGCTGTCGTTGGCCAGGAGGGGACGGTCTTCCCCGAAGCCCCGGATGGAGAGCTGCGAAGGCTCGATCCCCATGCCGGCGAGGGCCCGCGCGACGCGGGTGGCCCGGTCGACGGAGAGCTCCCAGTTGGAGGCGTAGCGCCTGCCGTGGACGGGGCGGTCGTCCGTGTGGCCGTGGATCGCGACCGCCAGGGCGGGGCGGCTCAGGATGACGGCGGCCACCTGTTCCAGCAGGGGCCCCACGTCTCCCTTCACCTCGGCCTGCCCGGAGGCGAAAAGGATGCGCTCGGGGAAGGTCAGGACGATCTGCGAGGCGCGCCTCTCCACCGTCACGTCCCGGCCTGCGGCGGCGAGCAGATCCCTCTCCAGGGCGTCTGCGTCCTGCGGCGCCCGCTGGTCGGGTGCGGCGACGGGGGACGGCGGGCCCGCCGGCGCCTCTTTCTGCTTCTGGAGACTCAGCCCGAAGAGCAGCACGAAGCAGACCATGAGCAGCATGAAGACGTCCGTCAGGGTCAGCAGCCAGATCTCGTTGCCCGCATCCGCCGGGGGGGAGTGCTTGCGGAAGCGCGGCGCGCCGGCCGCCTTCTTCAGCGGCAGGCGCTCGACGGCCTCGTCGCCTGCGGTGCGGAGGGGGTTCGTGTTCGGCATCGCTCTCACTTGGCCCGCTCAGGGGTGGGCACGAGCGTCAGGCCGACCCGTCGGGACGTCCCTTCGGGGAGGCCCAGGGTCGCTGCGAGGGTCTCGAGCTTGTAGCGGATCGCGCGCGGGTGTTCCTGGTCGCAGAGGTCGAGAATCCCCTCCTGGACGATGTCCATCTGCAGCTCGTTGAGGTCCATGTACTCCCGGAGCTTGTTCGACAGGGGCACGAAGCAGACGTTGGCGAGCACGACGCCGTAGAAGGTGCTCAGCAGCGCCACGGACATGTGCCCGATCAGATTCTGGGGGTCGCCGATGTGCCCGAAGATGCGAATGAGGCTGATGATGGTGCCGGCCAGCCCCAGGGCGGGGGCCAGGCGGGCCATGTTGTAGAGCATCTTGTGGGCGGCCTCGCAGCGGTTGTGCGTGCAGAGGGCCTCCTTGAGGAGGATCTGCTCGATCTTGTCCCGCGAGGTGTGATAGGAGATGAGCTCCACGCCCGTCTTCAGGAGGCCCGGCGGCAGGTCGGCGGCCGCCTGCTCGAGGGGTCGGATGCCGCGGCTGCGGTAGATGTGCGCCAGGCGGACGATGCCCTCGATCGAGGCGTTCATCTCCTCGCGGGCGGTGAAGGACTTCCGGATGAGCCGGGCCGTCCAGGCGAGTTTCGCCATGGGGTAGGCGATCAGGGTGGCCGAGAGGGTCCCCCCCAGCACGACGAGCAGGGCAAAGAAATTGGAGACGAACCCCATTTCCCTGACCTCGAGGTTGAACGTGACGGCGAAGATGATCGCCAGCAGGGCGAGCGAACAGGCGGCTTGTCGGATCATGGAAAGGCTCCTTGGGTGGTCTTGCACGCCCCCGAGATAAGGCACGATGCATGCCACAGGGGACCCCGGGCCGCTGATTTTGCAACTTCCTTTAATTAATGGGTTTTTTGTCTTTCCGGTTCGTGGGGTCTCGGCCCGGGCGGGAAAATTTTTCCCCTTCCCTTGTCCCGGGCCGGGAATCGCCCGCGAAGCGGCGATTTCACCGGGATCCTGTCAACGGGACCCGGGTTGGGGCGTTTGACAGAGTGAGTTTTTTCGGCGGCGGGAAGGGCCGGCGTTCCCCTGGAATTTTCGGGGTGGCGATCGCCGGCGAATCGGCGTAGGATATGAAAATCGGGGCCCGCGAGGGACCCCGGCGAAACGATGAAGGCTCAGTCCGAGAGGCAGACATGAAACGCAACGGCACGTGGCAGCGGGCACTGATCGGGTTCCTGGTCGTCCTGATGGCCGTCCCGGCCCCGATCTTCGCACAGAACAACATCCCCGTGTTCCGGCAGGAGGAGCTCGACCAGATGCTGGCGCCCATCGCCCTGTATCCCGATTCGCTCCTGGCGCAGATCCTCATGGCGGCGACGTACCCGCTGGAGGTCGTCCAGGCGGACCGGTGGGTCCGGGCCAACAAGAACCTCTCGCCCGAGGCGCGCAACGACGCCCTCGACCGGCAGAGCTGGGACCCCAGCGTGAAGGCCCTGGTCCCCTTCCCCGACGTGCTGGCCATGATGAGCGAGAAGCTCGACTGGACCCAGCGGGTGGGCGATGCCTTCCTGGCCCAGGAGGCGGACGTGATGGCGACGATCCAGGACCTCCGCGCCAAGGCCTACGCGGCGGGCAACCTGCGGTCCACCAACCAGCAGCTCGTGAGGCGTGAAGACACGATCATCGTCATCGAGCCGGCCAACCCCCAGGTGGTCTACGTCCCCGTGTACAGCCCGACAGTGGTCTACGGCCCCTGGTGGTACCCGGCCTATCCCCCCTACGTCGTCTACCCCTACCGGTACTACACTCCCGGCGCGGCAATCGCCACGGGCGTCATCGTGTTCGGCACCGCCGTCGCGGTGGCCGTCGCCTGGAATCACTGGTGGGGCCGCTGGGACTGGAGGCACCGCAACGTCTACGTCAACGTGAACCGGACGGTCAACATCCACAAGACGACCGTGATCCACACGCGGCAGATCCAGACGACGACCTGGCGCCACGACCCCGTGCACCGCAAGGGGGTGGCCTACCGCGACCCGAGATCGCGCGAGAAGTTCGCGCCGTCCAACCGCCAGGCCGTGGACAGCCGGCGCGACTACCGGGGCTACGATCAGCGAGGCCCGGCACGGCCCGCCTCGCCGGCCGTTTCTCGACCTGCACCCGACGGGCGGCCCGGCCAGGCCGCGGCGCGGCCCGCGCCCGGGAAACCGCAGGCCCCGGCCGTGGCGAAACCCACGCCCGATACGCGGCCCGGCGCGGTCCAGCGGCCGCCCGCACAGGCCCGCCAGGCCCCTGCCGTCGTGCAGCCATCGCCGGAACGGAAGCAGCCCCCGGCCGTGACGCAGCCGCCTGCACAGGTCCGCCAGGCGCCGGCCGCCACGCGGCCCGCGGCGCCGAACACGATCTACAGGGTGGAAAAAGGCAGCAAGGTTCGACAGGAAAGCACACGGGGGCGCGAGAGCCTCTCGTTGCCCCGGGGAAATCAGGGCCAGGCGCCCAAAGCATCGCAGGGCGCGCAGCGGCCCGCCCCGGCCCAGAAGGCCGCGCCCGCCCAGAGGGGCGGGGGACAGAGGCAGGACGGGGGCGGCCCCGGCCGCAGGTAGGGAAGGGACTCGACGGGACATCGTCGGTCGATCATAACGGACACGCTCTTTTCGATGGAGGACTCTCATGGTTTCAACCTGGCGTCACGACGGAACGAGGCCGGCGCTGCGGATCGTCCTGGCCGCCCTCGCCGCCGTCCTGATCGTGATCGGCGGCCCCGGGGCCGAGGCCCGGGCGGCCGCACCGCAGCAAAAGACCTTCAAGTCGCCCGAGGCGGTCGTCAAGGCCCTGATCGACGCCGCCGCGGCACAGGATGTCAAGGCGCTGGTATCCCTCTTCGGGCCCGGCTCGGAGGACCTCGTCTCGTCGGGGGACGACGCGGCCGACGCCCGCGACCGCGCCCTGCTCGTCAAGGCCTACGGCGAGTCGCACCGCCTGGAGAGGCCGGGCTACGGGAGGCGGATCCTCTACATCGGCAAGGACGACTGGCCCATGCCGGTGCCCATCGTGAAGACGGGCAAACGGTGGCGTTTCCTGACAGACGAGGGACGGCAGGAGATCCTCAGCCGCCGCGTGGGCGAGAACGAACTCGGCGCGATCCAGACCTGCCTGGCCATTGCCGATGCCCAGAAGGAGTACGCCGTCCTGGACCGCGACACCGACAAGCTCCTGGAGTACGCCCAGAAGTTCGAAAGCGACGAGGGCAAGCGCGACGGTCTATACTGGGATGCGGCGCCCGGGGAACCCCTGAGCCCGCTGGGGCCGCTCGTGGCCCACGCGACGGCCGAGGGGTACAAGAACCCCGAGCAGATGTCGCCCTACCACGGCTACTACTTCAAGATCCTCACGGCCCAGGGCGAGAACGCCAACGGCGGGGCCTACAGCTACATCGTCAACGGCAGCATGATCGGCGGGTTCGCCGTCGTGGCCTGGCCGTCCCTGTACCGGTCCTCGGGCGTCAAGACCTTCATCGTGAACCACGAGGGCACGGTCTACGAGAAGGACCTGGGGACCGAGACGGCGAAGCTCGCCGCGGCCATGACCGTCTTCGACCCGGACAAGACCTGGAAGAAGGCCGAGGTCAAATAGCGAACACGCACGAGAGGGTCTGCTCGAGGCCGTCCCCGAAACGGGGCCGGCCTTTTTGCGCCGCGACGAGGGGACCACGCGGCAAAGAAGCTCTTGACGGGAGGGAACAGATCTTTCATATGACGGCGTGGAATGATCGTGCCCGGCCATGGCAAAGCAGGGGCCGGAATGGCTCCGCAGGGTCCGAGGCGCGCAGGGAGGGGAGAACAGGCATGCGAAGGGCGGTCGCGACGGGAATGATCCTGTTCGTTTTTTTCTGTTCAGGCCAGCCGGCGTCGGCATCGAACACCGCAGGCGGAACAGGCGGCGCGGTCGCCGGGAACGATCCGGCGGAGGTGCCGTCTTTTCGCTCGAGCCCCGTGCAGGTGGCGCAGTCCTCCAGGCGGGCCGCCGCGCAGGCCGGCGGCGAGACCTGGACGCGCAGGGAGGAGCGGGTGATCTCCGGGGGCGACGAGCCCACGAAGGTCCGGGTCCGGGGCAACGCCGTCCTGGTGCCCGTGACGGTGGTGTGCGGCGGCCGGGAGGCCGACGTGCAGCTGCTTCTGGACACGGGCGCCTCCGCGACGACCCTCCACGCGGCCGTCGCGGAACGGCTTGCCGTCGACCTCGACCGGGCGAAGAAGGCGCGGGTGCAGGTCGTGGGGGGGGAGGTCCTCGAGGCCCGCGTGATCCAGGTGGACAGGCTGACGGTGGGGCCCCACACGAAGCGCAACGTGCGCGCCGTGGTCGTCCCCCACAGGGGACCGGCCTCGGGGTACGACGGGCTGCTGGGCATGGACGTGCTGCGGGGCCTCAAGTACCGGGTCGACTTCAAGAAGGAACTCCTCGTCTGGGAGTAGGAGGGGCGGCCGGCGCCCTGACCCACGAGGGCGTCCTCCAGGAAGACTTCCTCGCTCTGCCGTTCGGGGAAGACCGGGCGGAGGGCGCCGCGGTGTTTCACGAAGGCTTCCGCGCGACGGGCTGAACCTGAGCGGGAGGTTCCCTTCGCGCCGGATCCGCGGCGCGTCTCGGAGGCCCTACGTCTTGAGCGCCCGGCCGAGTTTCGCCTCCACCGAGCGGACCTTCTCCGTGATGCGGTCCGGCTTGCCCGGCCTGTCGTCGATCGTGATCGTCGTCAGCGCCCGGGGCGCGCCCTTCATGGCCTCCCGGTGGCACTTGCCGATCAGGGCCATCACCTCGTCCCACTCTCCCTCGACGATCGTCCCCATGGGCGTGAGCCGGTAGGCAAGGCCGCTGCCGTCGACGAGATCCAGGATCTTCGCCACCTGCGCGCCGATACTCTCCCCCCTGCCGAGGGGGACGACGCTGAACTGCACCAGCATGAGACACCTCCTTCTTCGTACTGCGCGATCCGTTACCACGGAGACGGTAGGACTGTCGGGCAGTATACCATAAAACGGGCGGCGGAAGCAGGCGCGGGATGGGGGAAGGGACCGGGTCGGGGCCCTGGAAATGGGGTGGAAATTCGTCGCAATCCCTGATAGAGATAAGCCCATCGTTCATCGGGCCTGCACGCCGGGGAGCATTCCGCCGGGCCTGCCGGCGTCCGGGGCAAAACAAGGGAAAAGAGAGGACTGGACCGTATGGCATCGAAGCTGAAGCAGACGCAACTGCGTAGGAAGGAGCAGTACGAACGAAAGCTGACCAACCGCCTGGCGCTCCTGGCCGAGAGGAAGATGGAGCCGGCCCGGATGGAGAAGGACCCGCTCGTCAAGAGCCTGCGCGCCCAGATCGAGGCCACCGATGCACGGCTGAAGGCGATTGCCGCCATCGAGAAGAGGACGGCGGAGCTGGCGAAGGCCAAGGCCGACAAGGCCGCGGCGGAGAAGGCGGCCAGGGAGGCCCCCGCGAAGGCCGAGGAGGGCGGCAAGGAAAAGAAGGAGAAGAAGGAAAAGGGGGCGAAGGCCCCGGCGGAAGGCCAGGAGAAGAAAGAGAAGAAAGAAAAGAAGAAGAAGGAAGAGAAACCGGCGTAGGCAGGGCCTCGCCCGGCAGCACAGGCAGAACATCGAAGGGCCGTCCTCCCGTCGGGGGGGACGGCCCTTTTTTTGCGGCCCGGACCTCGGCAGGGGGCCGCCGCTCAGGGATCGCCCGATCGGGACTAAGGCATCGAGCATCGGGAAACCCGCCTTTCCCCGATGGGAAACGCTCCCAGATGGCTTACGATGAATCATCGCTCCATCAACCGGGACGACATCGCGGCATTTGGCGCCGCCCTCCGCAGAGAGAGGCTGCGTGAGGCTTCCCGGCCCACCGCAACCGGCGTCGGCGCGCGGGGAGCGCCGGCCCCCGGGGGGATGGGATCGTCAAGCGGGGACAGGGTTCCCCGGGAAGAAGGGTGAGATTCATGGGTTGCAGGGCCCTCGTTTTTCTCTGCCTGCTGTGCGTTGCGGTTCCCCCGCAGGCCGTCCAGGGCATGGAGAAGAACAACTACGGAACGGTGAGCCTCTACTGGGAAAATGACGCCCTGGCCAGGACCGACAGCAATTACACCAACGGCGTGAAGCTGACCTGGATCTCGCCCTGGCTTTCCTGGAGGCCGGACGGTCCCGGGCTCGCCGAGGCGCCCTGGTACGAGTCGTTGGCCGCGTCGCTGCCTTTCGTGTATGCGCCCGGGTTTCAAACGGCCCTCTTTCTCGCCGCCGGCCACAACATCTACACGCCCGACGATCTGGATCGGGCGGACCTCATCGTCGACGACCGTCCCTATGCCGGGTACGCCTATCTCGGGATCGGCTTTCTCAAGAAAAGCGCACGGTATATGGACACGCTGGAGGTGAACGCGGGGCTCGTGGGCCGCCACTCCTACGCCCAGGACCTCCAGGAGGAGTTCCACAAGTGGATCGGCAACGACGAGCCCAGGGGATGGGCGAACCAGCTGAGCGACGAGCCGGCGCTGGAGATCATCTACGAGCGCAAGTGGAAAGTGCTCGAAAGCGAGACGGGTCCGCAATGGGGGTTCGACCTGATCCCCCACCTGGGCGGCAGGGTCGGCAACGTCTACATCTATGCCAACGCGGGGGCGGAATTTCGCTTCGGCTGGAACCGGCCGAACGATTACGGGACCTGCCCCATTCGCCCGGGGTGCGAAACCGGCAGACTGCCCGACGACGAGGGCCGTCCGGCAGGCAACCGCTTCGGCGTCTTCGTCTTCCTGGCCGCCGACGGCCGGGCCGTTCTGCGCGACATCTTCCTGGACGGCAACACGTTTCAGGACAGCCACAGCGTGGAGAAGAAACCCTTCGTCGCCGATCTCTCGGCGGGCCTGGGAGTTGCCGCGTCGAGCCTGAAAGTGACCTACGCCGTCGTGTACAGGACCAAGCAGTTCGACTCGCAGGCCCGCGACGAGCAGGTCTTCGGGTCCCTGCTCGTCTCCTGGTTTTACTGAGCGGCACGGCAGCCGGGCAGCAAGGAGCCGTCCATGAACATCATCGTGTGCATCAAGCAGGTGCCCGACACGGCGGAGGTGAAGATCGACCCCGAGAAAGGGACGCTCGTCCGCGAGGGCGTTCCCAGCATCGTGAACCCCTTCGACGAGTTCGCCGTCGAGGAGGCCCTGTGCCTGCGGGCGAAGTTCGGGGGGAAGGTGACGGCGATCACCATGGGCCCGCCGCAGGCCGTCAGCGCCCTCCGGCAGGTCGTGGCCATGGGGGCTGACGAGGCCGTCCTGCTCTCCGACCGGGCGTTTGCCGGCTCCGACACGTGGGCCACCTCCTACACGCTGGCCGCGGCCATCCGGAAGACGGGCCCCGTCGACATCATCCTCTGCGGCAAGCAGGCCATCGACGGCGACACGGGGCAGGTCGGGCCCGGCATCGCCTTCCAGCTGGGGATCAACACCCTGACGTACGTCAGCCGGATCAACCGGCTGGAACCGGAGCCCGCACCCGGAGTGATCGAGGTGGAACGCACGCTGGACGAGGGCCGCGAGACCGCCGAGTCGCGCCTGCCCGTCCTGCTGACGGTGGTGAAGGACATCAATGTCCCGCGCCTGGCCGCGATCGCCGACGTCCGCCGCGCCGCCCGCATGGCGATCCCGACGTGGGGCGCCGCCGACCTGCCCGGGGTGGAGGCGCGGTTCCTCGGCCTGGAGGGGAGCCCCACGCGGGTCGTCGAGATTGCAAGCCCGCCCGGCCGCGCGGCCGCGGCGGAGATCATCCGGGCCGAGAGCCCCGATCAGGCCGCGGCGCAGCTTGTCGAGAGGCTCCTGGACGCAAAGGTTCTCTAGGAGGCGACCATGGCCGCCATCGTGATCGACCGGGAAGCGTGCATCGGCTGCGGCGCCTGCGTCGACGTCTGCCCCTTCGACGCCCTGAGCATGGAGGGCGATGTCGCCGCCGTCAACGAGAAGTGCACGCTCTGCAGCGCGTGCCTGGACGTCTGCCCCGTGGCCGCGATCAGCCTGCCGGAGCCGGTGATCCAGGCCGGGACCCCGGACCTGGCCGCGTACCAGGGGGTGTGGGTGTGGGTGGAGCAGTTCCGGGGGCAGGCCTGCGGCGTCTCCTGGGAGATGGTGGGCGAGGGGCGAAGGCTGGCGGATCGGCGCGGGACCGCGCTGACCGCCTGCGTGCTGGGGCACAACGTCGAGCCCGTCACCCGGGAGGCCTTGGCCTACGGGGCGGACCGCGTGTTCTGGGCGGACGACCCGACCCTGGCGGTGTACCGCACGGCGCCCTACGCGCGCGTGCTGGTTGGCCTCGTGCGCAGGTACAAGCCCGAGATCTTCCTCGTGGGTGCCAGCATGCGGGGCCGGTGCCTGGCGAGTTCGATGGCGGCGGAGCTCTACACGGGGCTAACGGCCGACTGCACCGGGCTAGCCATCGACCCGGACAGCGGGCTTCTGCGCCAGACCCGGCCGGCCTTCGGCGGCAACATCCTGGCGACGATCCTCTGTCCCAACTACCGGCCCCAGATGGCAACCGTCCGCCATCGCGTCTTCGAGCCGCCCGCGGCCGATCCCGGGCGCACGGGCCCGGTCATCGCCGTTGCCGCCGAACTCCGCGAGGACCAGATCGCCACGCGCGTGCTGAATTTCGTCGTCGAGCACAGCGAGGTCAACCTGGCCGACGCGAAGATCATCGTCTCCGGGGGCAGGGGCGTCGGCGGCCCGCAGGGATTCGGGGTAATCCGGGAACTGGCCGATGCGCTGGGTGCGGCGGTGGGTGCCTCGCGCGCGGCCGTGGATGCGGGATGGATCCCCTACGATCACCAGGTGGGCCAGACGGGGCGCACGGTGCGGCCCGATCTATACATCGCCTGCGGGATCTCGGGTTCCATCCAGCACCTGGCGGGCATGAGCACCTCGCGGGTCATTGTGGCCGTCAACAAGGACCCCGATGCGCCCCTGCTCAAGGTGGCCGACTACGGGATCGTCGGGGATCTCTTCGAGATCGTCCCGGCTCTCACCCGGCAGTTTCGAAAGAGGCTCAAGACCGGCGGATAAAGGCATTCCCCCGACCCGTCCGGCTTCACGTCGCGTTCCCATCCCCAGCACATCAGGCGGGGAAGCGCCGCAGGAATCCCTGCGCCGTCCCGGGCAGCCGTCAACCGGGACCCCTGCGCGCCCGCCCGCAATCGCCGTTGCCCCCGGGGCGGAGTTGCGGTAGAGTGTGTCGGTTTCGCAAACGACCCAGGGGGGAGGCGCCGCATGGACGAGGGACGGGCAAGCCGGACGGCGATCGCGACGGCCTACGTCAGGGCCCACCACTGCAGGCACGCAAACCCGAAGATCTTCGAGGATTCCCTGGCGGGCGCCCTCCTGCACGCGGACGACGTGGCGCCCCTCGAGCGGTTCCTGCTCGCGGGCGTCGCGAAGCACAACCCGGAGCTGGCCGCCTCCGGGGCGGACAGGGAGACCCTGATCGGGATTGCGCTGCGCGGGCTCGTCGTCGTGCTGGCGCGGGCGCGCTTCACCGAGGAGCGGCTCGCGGACGCGATGCGCGACGGCACGGCCCAGTACGTCATCATCGGGGCGGGCCTCGACACGTTCGCCCTGCGGCGGTCCGACCTGCGGAAGCGGCTGCGCGTCATCGAGATCGACCACCCCGCGACCCAGGCCTTCAAGCGCGGGCGAATCCGCGATGCGGGGCTCGAGCTGCCGCCCAACCTGCACTTCGCCCCGGCCGATCTCGAGAAGGAACGCCTCGCCGAGGTCCTGTCGCGGACGCCCTACGATCGGTCGCGCCCCGCCTTCTTCTCGTGGCTCGGGGTCACCATGTACCTCACGGATGCGGCGATCCGGGCGACGCTCGGCGCCCTGCGGTCGGCGTCCGCCGCCGGCAGCCAGCTGGTGTTCGACTACCTGGACCGGGCCGCCTTCGGTCCCGGGGAAGAATCCCCGACGCGGGCCCGTCTCTTCGAGATCGTCCGGCGCGTGGGCGAGCCCATGATCTTCGGCTTCGACCCCTCGACGCTCGAGGCGGAACTGGCCGAAGAGGGGTTCCGGCTCCTGGAGGACCTGGGCCCGGAGGCCCAGAGGGATCTGTATTACGGGAACCGGACCGACGGGCTTCAGCCGACGGCCACGGCCCGTCTCGCCCGCGCCGCGACCCTGTGACCTGCGTGCGGGAAAGGATGTCATGAAAACGATCCTGAGCCATGCCGGGCGGATGGTCTATGCGCTGATGGGCTGGCGCTTCGAGCCGCTGCCGCCCTACGTCGGCAAAAAACACGTCATCATCGGCTTTCCCCACACGACGAACATGGACACCGTGAGGGCCTTCACGGGGTTCCGCATCGTCCGGCGCACGGGGCACATCATGATCAAGAAGGAGGCCTTTGTGTGGCCCCTGTCCGTCCTGCTCCGCGTCCTCGGCGGCATCCCCGTCGATCGCAGCGCCCCAGGGGGCGCCGTGCAGCAGATGGTGGACGTCTTCCGCGCGCGTGACGAGTTCCTCCTGGCCATCGTGCCCGAGGGGACGCGCAAGAAGGTACGGACGATCCGCACCGGGTTCTGGCACATCGCGAAGGCCGCCGACGTGTCCATCGTCTGCTGGTACCTGGACAACGAAAACAAGACGACCCGGTGGCTGGGCGAGATCGTCCCCGGCCAGGACAAGACGGCGGACCTCATCCGCATCCGCGATCTCTACGAAAAGGCCGGGTACCGGTTCCCGCTGGAGACAGATTGAACAATCAGGGACGGTGTTGACCAAGTTGACTGGCTGCAGGGCCTTTTTTTACGAGGCAGCCGACTCGGCGCCAGTCAACTTGGTCAACACCGTCACTGTGATACAAAAAGGCCGCCCCCGTCGTGAGAGCGGCCTTTTCAAATTCCTCTTCCGGCCGGATTACCGGAAGCTGCGCTCGAAGAGACCGGCGATTGCCTGCTTCCCGTTTTCCTCGAGGAAGCGCGTCCCCGTGCCCGTGAAGTGGATGTGGGTGATGACGGGGTCCTTGCCGGGGGCCCAGTCCGATCCGTTCCATGCGAACCAGCCGTTTCGCTTCTGGTCGAAGACGAAGAGGGGCTTGTTGCAGAGCTTTGCGAACTCGGCGCCCCAGCCCGTGCCGCCCTTGACGGTCCTGTCGGGCAGGATCTCGCCCACCACGTAGATCTCCTGGCCCTTGTTGATCTGATACCAGATGCTCTGCAGCACCTTGCGGATGGTCGGGCTCGTGGTGTAGGTGCGGTTCATGAGCCTCGAGACGTACTCCAGGCTCACGTCGCCGTTTTTCATCTCCTCGTGGTTCAGCACGCGCAGGCCCCGCGTGCGGACGATGGTGTGGCCCTCGAAGGTGAAGTTCACCTCCTCGATGCCCATCCGCTCGGCGTTGGCCCCGAACTCAGCCTCGGCGCCCTTGATGCCGCCGCTGAAGAGAATCGTATCTTCTTTGTTCATGGTCCTTTCCTGTCCGTCCTTCAATCCCCGTGATGAGGAGGTTGCCGCGTGCGCCCGGGGATGGCCTGCCGCACTCCGTGGTGCTCAGTTCCCGTCCCGGATCAGCATCGTCGAGGGATCCAGCCGCAGATCGCCCGCGCCCTCGCCCGCCGCAACGCCCCGCAGGGGTTCGATGGCGATGTCGGCGCCCCTGGGCTCGAGCTTCAGGACCACGTCGAACAGGTCGCCGGCCTCCGCCAGGGCCGGCGGCAGCCCCTCGGGCGTGGGCGTCTCGTGCCGGTGGGTGTGCACCGTGAACCAG
>CAYZKT010000043.1:0-17263 GCA_964478885.1 uncultured Syntrophaceae bacterium
ACGCCGTCAAGATGATCGACCGGGTCAACGGCTTTCTGAAGCAGGACATGAACGAAAAGGTGGGGTTCGAGGAGAGCCGGCGGCAGCTTTTCGCTCTATTCGAGTGAAACCCCGAAACGCTGCGGCCGAAGCGACATCGGCCGAGTATTGCAGTCATGAAGCGAGGAAGAGCGGAAGAGTGGAAGAGCGGAATGGGAAAAGAACACGTTTCCGGCTTCTCTCTCCGGCGAGAGGGTGAAAGGCGATGTTCCGGTTTCGGTTCGAGCAGGTGCTGAACGTGCGGAAGCTGGCGGAAGAGCAGGTCCTGCAGGAATTCTCCGCGCAGGTCCGGGGCCTGGAGGTCGAGAAGGATCGGCTCCGCTCGATCCGCGGCGAGAAGGAGGCCGTGCTCGCCGAGCTGATGCGCCGACAGGGCGGGAGCCTCAACGCCGGCGAGATCGGCCTCGCCTTCGGGTACATCCGGGGCCTGAGGCAGCGGGAGGTCGCCCAGGTGGTTCTGATCGCCGATCGGGAGAAGGCCCTCGAGGCGAAGCGGGAGGAGCTCTCGGACGCCGTGAAGCGGCGAAAGGTCATGGAGATCCTCAGGCAGAAGAAGTTCGATCAGTACTGGAAAGAGTGGAACCACAGGGAATCCGTGGAATTGAACGAACAGGGCATTATGCGGTTTCTGAAGAGGTCCGGCGATGAGAAGACTGATCATCATCTGTGAAATCCTTGTCGTGGCGCTGATCGTCATCAAGCTCGCGGCGGCGGGCGGCTTCCTGCAGAACGTACTGCCGGAGGCCTCCTCGGTCCTCGATCTCGGCCACGCCATCGCCAACGTGCCGCAGAATACGCAGGAAAAGGCGCCGGCGAAGGACCCCGGGGAGGACAGCCTTGCGAAGGAGCGGAAGCTCGCCGCGTCGCTGGCCGACCGGGAGAAACAGCTCGACAGCCGCGAGAGCGCGATCCGGGAGGAGGAGAAGAAGCTGCAGGCCCTGAAAGGGGAGATCATCGCAAAGATCGACGCGCTCAAGGGGCTCGAGGACAGGCTCTCGGGCATGCTCGACACCGTGAAGGCGGCCGAGGACAAGAGGCTCCGGGACTTGGCCAACGTGTTCGAAGCCACGCCGCCGGCCCAGGCGGGCCCCATGCTCGAGAAGATGGACCGGAAACTCGCCGCCGGGATTCTCATGAACATGAAGAGCAAGAAGGCGGGCGCGATCTGGGGTCACATCAGCGCCCAGCGGGCCGCCGAGATCGCCAGGGAGATCACCGGCACGCCGAACAAACCGGAACCGGCCCCGTAAGAGTGTCTATTCGGTCTGTCCGGTCTCTCCGGTCCATTCCGTCAAGAAAAACGGGGATTGGTGATGTTCGCCAATCCCCGTCTCTTTTCCCTGTACCCGAACCCCTGTACCCGACACCCCCTGTCCTTTCAGAAGACGCCCGAGAAGCCGCTCCACTGGTCCTTATCGGCATCCATCCTCTGCCCGAAGCGGTCCGTTCCCCGGAAGGAAAACTGGACGTGGCCGGGGTCGAGGGTGCCGTCGGCCGTGCCGTTCTGCGCGAGGGTGAAAAACACGGTCGCGGTGAAATTGACGGGGTCGTAGCTCACGTAATCCGGCAGGCCCGGGAGCTGGATCTCCGTCGACGGGATCGCCAGGCCGTAGTTATACCGCGCAGGCCCGGTTCCGGAGGCTCTGCCGATCTGCCAGTTGGTGACGGTTTCCACCGAGGTGCGGTCCATTTCCTTGTCGAACTGGAACTTCACGGTGAACATCTTGGAGGCCCCGGCGCTCGCAAGCGCCTCGTCGAGGCTCGACACGGCGGTTCCCATGGGCAGGCTGCCCGGGAACGTACCGGTAGCATGGGTGAACATGATTTTCGGGGGGTCGACCTTGTAGATGTAGCGGTTGAGCAGATCGGAGAGCTGCGGGGACTTGTCCTCCAGGTATTCGTAGATTTCCAGAGCCCGATCGATGTCCCCCATGTCCGCGTACGTGTATCCCATCTCGGCCCAGGCGTCGTGGAAATCGTTCTTTTTCTCGATGGCGGCCTCGAACTGTTCGATCGCCAGCTCGTACTGCCCCGACTTGCTGTAGGTCTGGCCGAGACCCAGGTTCCCCGCCGGGTCGCCGGGCGCCATCAGGAGGACCTGCATGAACTGCTCTTCCGCCTTGCCGGTTTCCCCCGTCTGGAGGTAGGCCTGCCCGAGGGCATAGCGGTTGCCCGCATCGGGACTCAACTCCACGGCCTTCTCGTATTGAGCCAGGGCCTCGTCGTATCGGCCTTCGGAGTAATACAATTCGCCAAGCGTGACGCGGGCGGCATCCGATGAGGGGCTCAGCTCGACGAAGGACCGGAGGGACTCGATGGCCTGTTCCGTTTCGCCCAGCGTCACATAGATGCCCGCCAGCATCTTGGCTGCCTCAACGGCGTATCCGGCTGCCGGGGCCAGTGCGATGGAAGACTTGAAGGCCTGGGCGGCGGCGCCATACTCTTTATTCTTGTAAAGCTCGATGCCCCGGTTGAGGGTGTTGCCCGCGTAATACTCGAGCTGCTGGTAGTTGACCTGCGTGGCGGAGAAAAGCTGATTGGCGCCGGTTCCGTCGATGGCCGTCATGTCGTTCCGATCCTCTGTGCCGTTCTTCCTCAAGGGATTCATCGGCAGAAACGGGGCGTTTCTTTAGGTGCGACACCCTCGTAAAATTTGCCCGTCGTCACGGAAACGGGCAGGCAATATTTGCCCAAAAGGCGTTGAGCGCCTCACGGGATTGACGGTTGCCGTCAAGGCGAGATGCCCGCGATTCAGACGGCGGGATGCCGAAATTGCGCAATGATATCAGCGCATCAACGTGCTCTCCTTTCCCCGGACCCTGTACCCTGTACCCTGGGTCCTTCTTCCATGGCACACCCGTTGCTCCTCTGCTGAGTCAAAACCATCCGAGGAGCAGACATGGATCCTTCCGCAGTGCAGTTCCCGATCGACCCCGCCGCCCTTCCCGAGGCGCCTCGGGGCGCGGAGACGGCGCCCGGCAAACGGCGCGGCGAGAAGAGTGAATCGAGCGGATCGGCTGATGCCGCCGCAGCGGTCCTCACGGTGTCGTTTGCGGACATCCTGAAATCCAAGCGGCTCGACGTCAAGACCGGGACGGATGGCAAAGAAATGAAAGATCCTCTCCCGAAAACGAAGCACACCGTCCCGAAGGAGGGCGGGGAGACAATCGCCAAGGCCGGCGGGAGGCTTGCGGCAGCAGGGAGACCGCCCAGGATGCCCGTCGTGGACGTGCAGCCGGCCGAGACCCTGGAGCACGCAAGGGACCTTGCCGGACAGGCCATGAAAACGGCCGCGGGGAAGGTGCCGGGCCGGGAAGCCGCCGATGCCGTAACGGCCGCTGCATCTTCGGGAAAGAGCGCCCTCTCGCCGTCCGAAGAAGCCCTGTTGAAAGAGATGGTCCAGAAAAACGGCAGCGTGGCGGCGCAGAAAAAGGCGGCCCAGATGACCGGGTTCGTCAACGGCGAGCCGCTGAACCGCCGCGAGGGGATCAACGCCGTGAAGTCGATGACGGCAAAGGAAGGGGAGGTCCTCAAGATCCTCTCGGGCGACGAGGGGGCCCAGGCGCAGTCGAAGGCAACGGCCGCCAAGCCGGTAAAACCCCGGCAGGCCTTTGTCATGCGAGACGACGCGTCGGCAGGAGCCGGCAAGGAGTCCCAGGCCGCTGTGCCGTCGGAGAAGGCCGGGCAGGGGCCGACCGGCGCATCCGAGCTCGGACAGGAAAAAACGGCTCCGGCGGCGGGACAGGGCAAGAAGCCGGGGGGAGCGTCCTGGACGAACCCGGAACTCCATGAAGGGCCTGCAGGGCCCTCCGCGACCTCCGCTCTCCAGGGCAGAGGGGTCGACAACCCGACGCCCGCGAGGCCGCAGGCCGTGATCAGCCAGGTGATCGACGGTGCGGCCCAGATCCTCCGGGACGGCTCGGGTCGCATGGTCCTGACGCTCCAGCCGCCGCGGCTCGGCACCCTGGACCTCGATGTGGTCGTCCAGGACAACCGCGTGAGAATGGTCATGCTGGCCGACAACCAGGAGGTCAAGCAGATGCTCCAGGCCGCCATGGACGATCTCCGAAACGCGCTGCAGGACAAGGGATTCGAAGTCGATCGCCTGGAGGTTCTCGTCCAGAACCGGCCCGACGACTCGGGGGCGGACTTCTGGCAGGAGGCGGGATTTGCCCGCGGGGATTCCCCGAAGGGAAAGGAACAAAAACCGGGGCGGGACGAGGAGTCTCCTGCTCAGGGAACGCCGGCGCGGTCGCACCGCGCAGGGGACAGCGGGCTCAGCGTTTTTGCCTGAAAGGCCCGAGAACCCAAAGGAGTTGAATCATGAGCGTGACGAACACCGTACAGTCGACGGCAGGAACCGCGAGTGCCGCCGCAACGACGAGCAGCAGGAACGCCATCGGCAAGGACGAGTTCCTGAAGATGCTCATCGCCCAGCTCAAGAACCAGGACCCGCTCAACCCGCTGGACGGCACGGCCTTCACGGCGCAGCTCGCCCAGTTCTCGAGCCTCGAGCAGCTCCAGAACATCAACACCCAGCTGAGCTCGTTCACCAAGCAGCAGCAGTCGCTTGGCAATGCGCAGGCGGTGACCCTCATCGGAAACGAGGTCCTGGCCAGGGGGAACACGGTTCAGGCCGCGGGCAGCCCCGTTGCGCTGAGCTACCAGCTCGCAGGCGACGCCGCGGAAGGCCTCGTCCGCATCTACGACGCCAACGGCGAGTTCGTCGATGCCCTGGTCTTCCAGAACCAGAGGCAGGGCCTGAACACCCTGACGTGGAGCCCGCCGAGTTCGCTGACGGGAATCTGCACGTTCGAGGTGAGCGCCACCGACCGGGCCGGCAAGGCTGTCGGCGCCGACACGATGATCCAGGGCGAGGTGACGGGGGTGAACTTCCGCGACGGCGCGACCACCCTCAGCGTGGGAGGCCGCGAGATTGCCTACGGCGACGTCGTCTCCGTGAAGAAGACCAATACGAATTAACACCGGGCGTGTGACCGGGGAAACCAGGAGGATTGTGAGATGGGAAGCGCACTATGGATCGCCATTTCGGGGCTCAACGCCAGCTCCAAGCAGATGGACGTCATCGGCAATAACATTGCCAACGCCAACACGATGGGCTTCAAGGCCGGCAAGGCCTACTTTGCCAACGTGCTGAGCCAGAGCCTCTCCGGCGGCGCCTCGGGCGTCATGCAGATCGGGCAGGGCGTCACGGTGGCCGACGTGGCCACCCAGTTCAGCCAGGGCTCCCTCGAGTCCACCACGAGCGCGCTGGACCTGGCCATCGACGGCGGCGGGTTCTTCATCGTCGAGGACGACGAGGGGTCCCAGTTCTACACGCGGGCCGGCGCCTTCCACATCGACGGCGACGGCTACCTCGTCGACGTCAACAACTACCGCGTGCAGGGCTACGCGCCCTCTTCGCCCACGCTCGGGGACATCAACACGCGCAACGCCCAGTCGGCGCCGGTGGCCTCCACGTCCTTCTCCGTGGGCCTCAACCTCGACGCGCGGACCGCAACGGGCAGTACGTTCAATTCGTCGCAGACCGTTTTCGACTCCCTCGGGTCGGCACACACGCTGGCCGTGAACTACATGAAGACGGAAGGCGACGGCCAGTGGGGCATGGACATCACCCTCGACGGCAATGCCGCCGATTCCCAGAACTACACAGGATTGGCCTTCGACGGCGCGGGCAACCTCGACAAGGTCTACAGCTCGACGATGGGATCCCCGGCCGGCTCGGGCAGCGGCACGGCCACGGCCGCCATTGCCGCGGGCCACAACGGGCAGATCTACCAGTCGGGCAATCTCGTGCTGCAGCGCGACAGCGTCAACGCCTGGTCCGTCCATTCCACCTCGGCCTATGGCAATGCCACCGTCACGGGATACGGCACCACCAACGTGGACGACACGCTGCTCGTAGACCTCGACGGCGTCGGCGGCGCGGACATCACCGTGACCCTCGGGGGCACCTGGGCCGCGAGCGACCGGCTGACGATCCCCTTCACCTATACCGAGGCGGACCCCGCCGACATCAACGTCGCGTTCAGCGGGCTGGCCAACAACGCCACGATCGGCACCGGCGGGACCCTGCTGTGGGACCTGACGTCGACAACCGCGGAGACCATCACGGGCTATGCGTCCAGCTCGACGGTGAAGGCCCTGACCAACGACGGCTACCCCTCCGGCGTGCTGCGGAGCCTCGCGATCGAGAAGGACGGCACGATCACGGGCTTCTTCACCAACGGCCAGACGGCCTCGCTGGGGCAGATCGCCCTGAGCGACTTCCCCAACCCCTGGGGCCTCAAGAAGATGGGCTCGAACCTCTTCAGCTCCACCCTCACCTCGGGCCAGGCGATCATCAACACGCCGGGCGCCGGGGGGTTGGGCGAGGTCACGTCCAACGCCCTGGAAATGGCCAACACGGACCTCGGCACGGAGTTCATTACCATGATCACCGCGCAGAGGGCCTATCAGGCCAACGCGAAGGTCATCACGACGACGGATGCCATGATGGCCGAATTGATGAACATCAAACGGTAACCCAACGGGCCGGGTTGCCCCTGGACGGCGGTAAGCCGCCCGAAGGGGGCAACCAGGCCCCGTGACCCCCACCGTCAATTTGTTGACCCGCCGGGGCCGCTCCAGGACGCTCCCGGATTCCCTCTCGAGGCCGCTGCGGCAGCCCCCGCCGTCGCACCGGCCCGCACCCCTCTGCCGGCGGCCCCTGCAAGCCGGAATCGCTTGAAAAATCTGCCCTTTCGATTGGTATGGAATTTGCTCCTACCTCTCTGTGCACCCGCGCAGCCTCCGCGGTCCGCCCCGGTGGACTGTCCGGTGGAATCGGCCCGGCGGCGGCAGGGTGACGGGACAGGCATTGTGGGCCGACCGCATCCGGCCGGCCGCACGCACGCCCGGTCCGGACCGGAAACGCAAAAACGAAGGAGTAAACCCAGGAGCCATGGCCAAGGACGCAGAGAAAAACAAGCCGGAAGAACAGGCTGCCGAGGGCGGCAAGGAAAAGAAGAAGGGCTCCAAACTCAAGTGGATCCTCATCGCGGTGGTCGTCATGCTCGTGCTGGGCGGCGGCGGCGCGGGGGCCTATTTCTTCCTGAGCAAATCGGCGAACAGGGAGGCCCAGGCCCCAGCGAAGCCTCCCATCGGCGCCGTCTGGGCGCCCGACGTGTTCATCATCAACCTGGCCGACGCCGACGCGGACCGCTACCTCAAGATCACCATGAATTTCGAGCTCTCGGACGCGCTTGCAGCGACCGAACTGGACCAGATGAAGCCGAAGGTGCGCGACATGGTCCTCGGCATCCTCACCGTGAAAGGATTCAAAGACCTGAACAACTTCGAGGGCAAGCAGCGGCTCAAGGAAGAGATCGCCATGCGCCTGAACAGCCACCTCACGAAGGGAAAGGTGGTCCAGGTGTACTTTACGGACTTCGTCGTCCAGTAGAAGGCGAAAGGCAAAAGGTAGAAATCCCGCTGACGGCCCCCTTTGAAAAAGGGGACGGAGGGGGATTGGGGCGAAACAGACGGAACAGACGGAACAGACCGAATCGACTATGTCCAATATCCTATCCCAGGAAGAAGTCGACGTTCTCTTAAAGGGGCTCTCCGGCGGGGAGATCGACACGGACCGGGGCGAACTGCACGAGCCGGGCGATGTTCTTCCCTATGACCTGACCAGCCAGGACCGGATCATCCGGGGCCGGATGCCCACCTTCGAGATGACGACGGAGAAGTTCGCCCGTCTCTTCCGGCTCAGCCTCTCGTCGCTGCTGCGCCGGGTCGTCGGGGTCAGCGCCCTGTCCGTGGAGATGATGAAGTTCGGCGAGTTCCTGAAGACGCTCCCGGTCCCGACCAGCATGCACATTTTCCGGATGGACCCGCTGCGGGGCAGCGCGATCTTCGTCGTCGAATCCAAGGTGATCTTCTCGCTTGTGGACATCCTTTTCGGCGGTTCCGGGCAGTCGAGCTTCAAGATCGAGGGCCGCGAGTTCACCGCCATAGAGAACCGCCTGATCAAGCGGGTCGTTCTCAGCGCGCTGGTGGATTTCGAGAAGGCCTGGAAGGCGATCGTCGACGTGAAGATCTCCCACCAGCGATCGGAGATCAACCCCCAGTTCGCCCACATCGTCCCGCTCACGGACGTGGTCGTCGTGGTCCACTTCGAGATCGAGATGGAGTTCTCCTCGGGCATCGTGTCCATCTGCATCCCCTACTCGATGCTGGAGCCCGTACGAGAGAAGCTGCAGGCCGGCTTCCAGAGCGACGCGCTGGAAGTGGACCGCGAGTGGGCCAACCGGTTCAAGGACGGGCTCGTCGCGTCGAAGGTGGAACTCATCGTGGAACTCGGGCGCGCCGAGGTCAGCGCCAAGGAGGTGGTCGGCCTCAAGAAGGGCGACGTCATCATGCTCGAGCGCTACCGCGTCGACCCCCTCGACGTCTACGTGGAGGGCGTTCAGAAACTCTGCGCCTTCCCGGGCGTCTACAAGGGGAACACCGCGATCCAGATTGCGGGAACGATTCAGGGAAAAGAGGCTCGCTACTATGGAACAGAATGAAGTCGACAGCTTGATGCAGGAAATCAACAAGGACACCGGCGGCGCCCCGCCCGGAAGGGACGGGGAGATCGGCTGGGACGACGTCAAGGACGAGCTGGAGAAATCCAGGCAGGCCGCCCCGGCTGCGGAGGTCAGCGAGCCCGACTTCAACGAGCTGCAGAAAACGCCGGGCGGCAAGGGGGGGTTCGATCTCGACTTCATCCTCGACATTCCGCTGAGCCTCACCGTGGAGCTGGGCCGGTGCCGGATGCTGATCAGCGAGCTGCTGCAGCTCGGCCAGGGGTCCGTCGTGGAACTGCAGAAGATCGCCGGTGAACCCATGGACGTCTACGTGAACCAGCGCCTGATCGCGCGCGGGGAGGTCGTCGTGATCAACGAGAAGTTCGGCGTCCGCCTGACGGACATCATCTCCCCCGCCGAACGCATCCTGAAACTTCGCTGAAGGGGACCGGAACGCCATGAGCGCATTGGATTTCTTCGCTTCGCTGCTGAAGATGATCTCGGCCCTGGCCGTCGTGCTCGGGGTCATGCTGGCCGGTCTCTGGACCGTGAGGCGATTCATGAACAAGACCGGCGCAAAGGTCGACGACGGCCGGATGATCCGGGTCCTCTCCACCCGGTACCTGGGACCGAAGTCGAGCATCCTGCTTCTCGACGTGCTGGGCAGCGTGATCGTCGTCGGCGTCTCCGGCACGCAGATGACCCTGTTGACGACCATCACCGACGAGGACTCCCTCGAGCGCCTCCGGTCGGCGAGCCCCGGGGCGAGCGACGCGCAACCCTTTCTCGATCCGATCAGCCTCTACAAGCGCAAGCTGAAAACCCTGAGCCTCGTGGGCGGACAGAACGAACCGAAGTGAAGCGTTGCATCGCGAGGAGCATGTCCGCGAACAGGACCATGAAGAAGCATTTCCCCATATTCCTTGTCGCTGCGCTGCTGCTCGCTGCCGTGTCGATCCTTGCGGCGGTGCCGGCGGTTGCGCAGAACATGCCCATCCCGTCGGTCAGCCTCAACATCGGCGACGGCTCCGGCGAGCCGGGCCGGGTGGCCGTGGTGATACAACTGCTCCTGCTGCTGACCGTCCTGTCGCTCGCCCCGGCGATTCTCATGATGGTGACCTCCTTCACGCGCATCGTCGTCGTGCTGTCGATCCTGCGTCACGCCCTGGGAACGCAGCAGCTGCCGGCGAACCAGATCGTCATCGGGCTGGCGCTGTTCCTGACGTTTTTTATCATGACGCCCGTCTGGCAGAAGGTCAACAGCGAAGCCATCCAGCCCTACATGAACGAGGAGATCTCGACCCAGCAGGCCTTCGAGAAGGCTACGGTGCCGATCCGGGACTTCATGCTGAAGCAGACGCGGGAGAAGGACATGGAGCTGTTCATCAAGATCTCCGGCGGCAAGAAGCCCGAGAAGCCCGCCGACGTGGCGCTCACGGCGCTCATCCCGGCCTTTGTCATCAGCGAGCTGAAGACCGCGTTTCAGATCGGCTTTCTCATCTACATCCCCTTCCTGGTCATCGACATGGTCGTGGCCAGCATCCTGCTTTCGATGGGGATGATGATGCTGCCGCCGATCATGATCAGCCTTCCCTTCAAGCTGCTGCTGTTCGTGCTCGTCGACGGGTGGTATTTGATCATCGGCTCGCTCGTCCAGAGCTTCCATTGACGGGCCGGAGCGCGGAGGCGGACGCATGTCAACGGATCTGATCATGGGGATCGCGGGCGAGACGATGAAGGTCACCCTTTTCGTATCGGCGCCCATCCTGCTCGTCGGGCTCATCGTGGGCATCGTCATCAGCGTCTTCCAGGCGGTGACGCAGGTGCACGAGATGACGCTGACCTTCGTGCCCAAGATCATTGCCGTCATGCTGGCCCTTCTCGTCGCGGCGCCCTGGATGCTGGACATGCTCGTGAACTTCACGCACAACCTGTTTTCGAACATACCGAACTACATCAAATAGAGGGGCCAGGGTGCAGGGTACAGGGTACAGGGTGCGGAATCAAGAGCGGCCCAAACCTTCCGCGCGTTCCGGCGATGCCGATCGAGTGGGGCCATGACATTCCCCGTGTTCACCCTCGACCAGGTCGAGCTCTTCTTCCTGGTCCTCCTGCGGATCAGCGTGATCGTGGCGATGATCCCGATCCTCGGGGACCGGACCACCCCCGCGCGGGTCAAGGGGGGCCTGGCAATCCTCATTGCCGCCCTCGTCATCCCCTTTGTCGATCGACCCGCGGCGGCCGCGGATGAGCTGTTCGCGTTCGGCTTGAGCATGGCCGGGGAGGTGTGCATCGGGATCATCCTGGGCTTTGCCGTGCGCCTCGTTTTTGCCGGGATTCAGCTGGCGGGCCAGCTCGTCGGCTTCCAGATGGGCTTTTCCATCGTCAACATCATCGACCCCGTAACCAGCGGCCAGGTGTCGATCATCGCCGAATTCCAGTACCTGCTGGCGGGCCTTCTTTTCCTGGCCGTCGACGGCCACCACGTGATGATCCAGGCCGTCGCGGAAAGCTACCGCGTGCTGCCCATCCTGGGGTTTCACATGACGGGGGAACTCGTACAGAACCTCGTCGCGCTGTCGCGGAACATGTTCGTCGTTGCCGTGAAGATCTCGGCGCCAGTCGTCGTGGCGCTGATGTTTGCCAATATCGGCCTGGGGCTCGTGGCGCGGACCGTCCCCCAGATCAACATCTTCATCGTCGGCTTCCCCCTCCAGATCGCCATCGGTCTTATCGGGGTCGGGCTCACCCTGCCGCTGTTCCTCCAACTTGCGGCCGGTCTCTTCTCGAATCTCCCCGCACAGATGGGTCTCCTGCTCAGGGCCATGTAGACGCCGGGGACAGGTTCCAGGAAAGAAGAAAAGACCGGGCGAAGAACACGCCTGTTTTCCTGGATTTCCAGCCCTGATATTTTCCCGATTCCCGACTTCAGAATCCTGGATCCCGGGCGCTGTTCCGGCACGAACTCTGCAATCCTGTCCATCGCTGCTATTCGCCCGATATCCCGGGCATTCTGGCCTGTTTTTTTGACATCGGCGTCAGCATCCCGGAAAGACGTTGCACGGGTTGCGGAATGGCATGGCTGAATGCTCTTGCGGCATTCGGATTGACCCTGAACCCCTGACCCCTGAGCCCTGAATGCATGGCCGACATCGACAAGGACCAGGAACGAAGCGAACAGGCGTCGCCTAAGCGACGCGAGGAAGCCCGAAGCAAGGGGCAGGTCGCCCAGAGCCGCGAGGCGGTCTCGGCGGTGATCCTGCTGTCCTGCACGATCCTGTTCTACTTCTGCTCCGGCGGCATGGTCGAGCGCCTGATGGACCTGACGCGCTGGACGTTGCGGGACTGCGGCACGACGGCCGTCACCCTCACCAACATCCACTCGCTGCTGTGGGGCTGGTCCTGGAAGCTTCTGCTCGTCATGGGCCCGCTGCTGCTCACCGTGGTGGTGGCCGGCGTGCTGGCCAACTATCTCCAGATCGGGTTCGTCTTTTCCACCGAGGCGCTGGCCCCGAAATTCGACAAGATCGACCCCCTCAAGGGCTTCCAGCGGCTTTTCACCCTGCGGTCGCTCGTGGAACTGATCAAAAGCCTCCTGAAGATGGCCATCGTCGGCGCCGTCGTCTGGTACACCATGAAGGACGAAGTCCCGAACATGATTCCGCTCATGGAGGAATCCGTGTGGGGGATTCTCCTGTACGCGGGGCGGGTATCCTTCAAGATCCTGATCACGACCTGCTGGATCCTTATCGTGCTGGCCATCCTCGACTACATGTACCAGCGCTGGGAGTACGAGAAGGGGCTGCGGATGTCCAAGCAGGAGGTGAAGGACGAATACAAGCAGACCGAGGGGAACCCCGCCGTCAAGGGGAGGATCCGGCGCATTCAGCGCGAGGCCGCCCGCAGGCGGATGATGGCCAACGTGCCCAAGGCCGACGTGGTCATCACGAACCCGACGCACCTGGCCGTGGCCATCCACTACGACCCGGAAAAGATGTACGCGCCCACCGTCGTGGCCAAGGGGGCGGGCTTCGTGGCGGAGAAGATCCGGGAGATCGCCAGGGCGCACGCGGTGCCCGTCGTCGAGAACAAACCCGTGGCACAACTATTGTATAAAACCGTCGATGTGGATCGCGCGATCCCGGAGGACCTGTATCGCGCAGTGGCCGAAATTCTGGCCTATGTCTACGGTCTCAAGGAAAAGGCCGTCTGACCCCTTAGGATGCTGCAACATAACGACAGGTTACCCGATTCCAGGCGGATCACGAATTATTCGTACCCTGGACCCTGAACCCTGTCTCCTGAACCCGGAAGGTACATGGCAGAAGCGATTGAGAAAACGGGGTCCGTTCCCCACTGGGTGAAAAACCAGGCGACGCTGATGCGCGTTGGGGTCATCGCGATCATCATGGTCATGTTGATCCCGATGCCGCCGCTGGTCATCGACCTGCTGCTGTCGCTGAGCATCACGGCGTCGATCGTGATCCTGCTCATGTCGATGTTCGTTCTCAAGCCGCTCGATTTCTCCGTCTTCCCTTCCGTCCTGCTCACGGTGACCCTGTTCCGCCTTTCGCTCAACGTGGCCTCGTCGCGGCTCATCCTGCTGCACGGCAACGAGGGGACCGGGGCGGCCGGCCAGGTCATCAAGGCCTTCGGGACCTTCGTCGTGGGCGGCAACTACGTGGTGGGGCTCATCGTCTTCACCGTGCTCACGCTGATCAACTTCGTCGTGATCACCAAGGGCGCCACCCGCATCGCGGAGGTGGCGGCCCGGTTCACCCTCGATGCCATGCCGGGAAAGCAGATGAGCATCGACGCCGACCTCAACGCCGGGCTCATCTCCGAGACCGAGGCGAGACGCCGGCGCGGAGAGATCGAACGGGAAGCCGATTTCTACGGCGCCATGGACGGCGCCAGCAAGTTCGTCCGCGGCGATGCGATCGCCGGGGTCGTGATCATCTTCATCAACGTCGTGGGCGGGCTCATCATCGGCGTGCTGCAGCAGGGGATGGACATCACCGATGCCGCCCGCAACTACACGCTGTTGACGATCGGCGACGGGCTGGTGACGCAGGTGCCGGCCCTGATCGTCTCCACGGCCGCCGGCATGCTCGTGACGCGCTCCACCTCGTCGTCCAATCTCGGGCAGGACATCACGGAGCAGCTCTTCGTGCAGCCGAAGGCCATCGGAACGGCCGCCGCCATCCTCTTCATCTTCGCCCTGATCCCCGGGATGCCGAAGCTCTCCTTCCTGCTCGTCGCGGCGGGAGCGGGCTTCCTGGCCTGGAGGTTGGTCCGGAGCGCGCCGGCCGCGCAGGAGGCCGCCGAAGAGGACGCGCCGCCGCCCGCGCCCATCGAGACGGTGGACCTGCTGCTCCCTCTCGACCTGCTGGAGATCGAGGTGGGCTACGGGCTCATCGGGTACGTCGACGTGGCCCAGGGAGGGGAGTTGCTGCAGCGCATCAAGTCGCTTCGCCGGCAGCTGGCCGTCGAGATGGGCTTTGTGATCCCGGCCATCCACATCCGGGACAACCTGCAGCTCAAGCCCAACCAGTACAACGTCATCCTGAAGGGCGTCGAGATCGCACGCGGGGAGCTGATGCCCGGCCACTGGCTGGCGCTCACGTCGGACAAGACCCCCCTCGTCAAGGGGATCGACACCAGGGAACCCGCCTTCGGGCTGCCCGCCGTGTGGATCACGGAGAGGGAGAAGGAAAGCGTCCAGGCGCGCGGCGTGGTCGTCGTGGACCCCGCCACGGTGGTGACGACGCACCTGACCGAGATCATCAAGGCCCACGCCGACGAACTGCTGGGCCGCCAGGAGGTCCAGGCCCTGATCGACAACCTCGCGAAGACCTACCCGAAGGTGGTCGAGGAGCTGATCCCCAAAGTGGTTTCCGCGGGGATGCTCCACCGCGTGCTGCAGCGGCTGCTGCGCGAGCGGATCTCCATCCGGGACCTGCTGACGGTGCTGGAGACGCTGGCCGACTACGCGCCGATGACGAAGAATATCGACATCCTGACGGGCTATGTGCGCCAGGCCCTGGCGAGGTCCATCACGAAGCAGTACCGGGACAGCGAGGGGGGCATCACCGTGGTCATGCTCTCGCCGGAGATCGAGGACCGGATCAGCCAGTCCGTCCAGCACACGGAATTCGAGTCGTTCCTCACGGTCGACCCGAGCTGGGTCCAGAAGGTCGTCCGCGGCGTCCAGAAGTTCATCGGGACCTTCGCGGCGCGGGGGCTGCAGCCCATCGTGCTGTGCTCGCCGGGGGCCAGGATCCACTTCCGGAAGGTCCTGGAGAAATTCGTGCCGAACATCATCGTGCTCTCGCACAACGAGATCACGCACGACGTGAACATCAAATCCCTGGGGATCGTGGAGTAGGGCCGTGCAGATCAAGCGTTTCGAAGCCGCCAGCACGCAGGAAGCCTTGTTGAAGATCAAGAACGAGCTCGGGCCGGATGCCGTGGTGCTCTCGACGCGGAAGCTCCGCAGCGGGCGGGTCCCGCTGTTCGAGGTGACCGCCGCCGTCGACGAGCGTCCGACTGCACGGCGACAAACAGCCCCTGCGAAGGCCCCGGCGCCGCCCGAGGCGCCTCCCGCGCCGCCCCGCGAAGAGGACGAGACCGCGGCCCGAGAGCTGCGCCGCGACGTGGAGGAGATCAAGACGCTGCTGGCCGAATCGGCCCTGCGCTCCTTTCCCTACGGGGAGTTCCTCGAGATGCGGGAGATGCTGGACACCTTCTTCGACACCATGGGATTCCAGCGGAAGGAGAAGTTTCCCGGGGCCCTGCAGAAAATCTATCACCACCTGGTCTCCATCGGCGTGTCGCGCCCGAAGGCCTTCCTGCTCGTGAGCACGCTGAACCGCAACCTCCCGCCCGGGAAGCTGCAGGACGAGGCGGCGCTCGGCCGCACGGCCGAGAAGCTGCTGTCCATGTCCATAGGCCTCTCCTACCGCGGCGCGGAGCGGAAGCGCATCTGCGCCTTCGTGGGGCCCACCGGCGCGGGCAAGACGACGACGCTGGCCAAGATCGCGGCCCGCGCGGCCCTCGAGGAGAAGAAGAAGGTGGGCCTCGTCACGACGGACACCTATCGCATCGCCGCGGCGGAGCAGCTCAAGACCTACGCGCGGATCATGCAGATCCCCATCGAGGTGGCCTCCGACAAGGCGGCCTTCCGCGTGGCCCTGGCGAAGCTGTCGGACCGGGATCTCGTCCTCGTGGACACGCCCGGCAAGAACTCGGCGGAGCCCGGCTACATCGACAGGCTGCGGGATCTCTTCCATCTCGATGCCCCCGTGGAGGCCAGCCTGCTGCTGCCCCTGACGTCGAGCCAGGACAACCTGGCCGAAAACGTGGCGCGGTTCAAGCCCGTCGGCTACCAGTCGATCATCTTCACCAAGCTCGACGAGAGCCGTCATTTCGGCAGGATCTACAACGTCATCGACCAGGAGCGCAAGCCCGTTTCCTGGGTCACCAACGGCCAGAATGTCCCCCAGGACATCGAAAAGATCGACCCGGGGCGCCTGGCGAGAATGATCATGACCAGCACCCTGCAGTGAGAAAGGCAGAGGGTAAGAGGGTAAGAGGGTAAGAGAATCCTTGCTTCGGTGGCCGAAGGGCCGGCAGCGGAAGCGCGTAGGTCATCAAACGGAGGTGCTTTTCACTTGGATCAGGCGTCAATGCTCAGGCGGATGAAAAAAGCATCGGAACCCAGGGGCGGAGCGGTTGCGCCATCCCCGGAGAACGAGCCCGTAAAGCGGGAGGCCCGGCGGTCCACCCGCGTGATCGCCATCACGAGCGGCAAGGGCGGCGTGGGCAAGACCAACATCGCAGCGAACCTGGCCTACCATCTCTCCCGGATGGGGAAGAAGACGCTCATCCTGGACGCCGACATGGGCCTCGCCAACATCGACGTGATCCTGGGGCTCGCGCCGAAGTACAACCTGTACCACGTCCTGCGCGGCGAGAAGCCGCTTGCCGACGTGATCGTCGAGGGGCCCGGCGGCATGAAGATCCTGCCGGCCACATCGGGCATTCCCGAGATGGCGGAGCTCTCCCGGGGCGAGAAGCTCGCCCTGGTGGACGAGCTGGAGGGGTTGGGCGGCGCGCTGGACTTCATGCTCATCGACACGGCGGCGGGCATTGCGGGCAACGTGATCTACTTCAACGTGGCGGCCCGGGAGATCATCGTCGTGGCCTCCCCGGAGCCCACCTCGATCACCGATGCCTACGCGCTGATCAAGATCCTCTACCGCCAGTACGGCGAGAAGCGGTTCATGCTCCTCGCGAACATGGTGAAGAACTCCAGCGAGGCCCGGGAGGTGTTTCTCAAGGTGAGCAACGCGACCTCGCACTTCTTGAATCTCACCATCGAGAACCTCGGGTACGTCCTGGACGACACGCGGGTCACCGAGGCGGTGCGGCGCCAGAGGGCCCTGGCGGAGGTCTACCCCGACTCCAAGGCGAGCAAGTGCCTGCAGTCCATCGCCCGGAAGCTCTGCCGGCTCCAGCCCGAGGCGGGCGAGTCGGGGAGCCTGAAATTCTTCTGGAAGTCCATTGTCGAGAAACCGCGCGGGTAAGGGATCACGTGAACAAGAAGGAACGGGACAAGCTGATTCTGAAATACGCCCCCCTCGTCA
>CAYZKT010000044.1:0-12402 GCA_964478885.1 uncultured Syntrophaceae bacterium
AAAGGGAAGACCTCTCCACGAAGGATCTTGCGTCGAGAATCGCCGCCGAACTGGACCTGCCCAGGAAGCGGGTCTACGACCTCGTCGTGAGACTCAGGGCGGCAAAGGCGGAAGCTGAGAAGATGTGAAGTTGGGAAGCTTGGAGCAGCCGGCGGATATTCATCGGCTCGATGACGGATCCCAACTTTATAACGTACCAACTTTTCAACTTCTTTGTCGATGTGGGGTTGGCAAAAAGGGTTGAAGACTCCGGGGAGGTGTGATACTCCATCGGCAGGTAAGCGGCAAGGCGGGATCGCGACCCGGTGAAAGGAACCGGGGCGCTCTGCGCGATGGATTCATCGGTGGGAAGCGGGAAAGGGGAGCCGGGATTGGACGAGAAGAACAGGAATGCAGCGGAAGCTCCGGTTCGGGACCCGAAGAGCAAGGTGTACGAGCTCCGGGATGTCGTCGAAGAACCCCGGATCGATGCCATCGTCGGCGGCCGGCTGCAGGACGAGATCATGAAGAAGGTCGCAGAAATCGCGGAGCGGGTCGCGAGAGAACAGTTCCCTGCAATCGCGGAGCGCATCATCCGCGAGGAGATCGAGAACCTCAAGAAGTCGGCAGATGAATCGCCATAACCCCGCACGCCCCGCCCTGCGGGCGATCCTCATCGGTTGCGCCCTGTTGCTCCTTCTTCCCGGCCCTTCTGCGGCGCCGGCCATGGAACAGGAAAGCGTCGAGGCCGACGGGGTCGCCGCCATTCAGAGCGGCAACCTTGCCCAGGCCCGCGACCTGGCCCTTTCTCAGGCCCTACGGAACGCTCTGGAAAAGGTGATCGCCGCGTCTGCGCCGCCGGACGTCCTCGCCGGCAGGAAGCACGCCCTCAACGAGAAAATCTACCCGTCGACCGAGCGCTACATCGTCCGTTTCCGCATCCTTCGGGAGGCGGAGCAGGAAGGGGCTTACGCGGTGAAGATCGCCGCCACCGTAGATGCGGCCGGGCTGAAGGAGGACCTGCACCGGTACGGTATTCTGGTCCGCAAGGCGGGTGAGATCCGGGGAGCGGGATTCAGGATCGCTTTCGTCCTCCAAGGCTCATTCGCCAGTCATCACGACTACCTGGCGTTCCGGGATCTCGTCTCCGGAATCCCGGGGGTGCAGAGCGTCACGCCTGTATTTATATCTCCGGATGCATCGGAGTGGCTCCTCGAAGCCTCCGAGAAGACGGAGTTCATTGCCCGGGAGCTCTCGAAACGGCGATTCAAGGGAACGACGCTGCGGATCGTCCAGTCCGGCGTCGAGGTGATCTTCGCGGCGTTCAACAGCAAAGGGGGTTCCCGTGATTAAACCAAGGCCGATCGGGCTTGTCTTCGTATGGGTTCTGGGGGTCATTCTGATGCAGGGCTGCTCGACCCTCGCCAACATCCCCATCTTGAGGGACCTGCCCTTTGTCGCACCCGCGGAGGAGGAGGCACAGGGCCCTCCGCCCAGTCTCGGGGTGAGGATGATCGCCGTGATGCCCGTCGACATCCGGGCTGGCAGCTCCGATGCGGCGAAGATGATCCGGGACAAGCTCGTCCAGGAACTCTATTTCAAGGGATACCCGAAAATCCCGTTCGAACTGGTCGATGCCGCGCTGGCCGATGTCCGGAAGCGGGACGGGTCCGCCCCGGGCTCGATGGTCCAGCCCCAGGTCATCGGGGGCATGCTCGGCGCCGACGCCGTCATGTACACGACGCTCCTCGAGGCGAACACGACGTACCGCTACGTCTATGCGCCGGTGAACGTAAGGGCCCTCTTTGAGCTCAGGAACGCGAAGACGGGCGACACGATCTGGAAGTACGAGTCCCACGCAATGGACCGCGACTACGGGGTCACGAAGAACAGTCTCGAGCTGGGGTCGACGAAGATTTTCGAGGATGTGGTCTATGCGGCCGTGAAGCAGGCCGTCGAAAAAATCCCCGACGGGCCGGGAAGGCGCTGAGAAGGTTCGAGGTCCGAGAAACGAGGACCGAGGTACACATTAGAACCTTTATCCTCGATCCTTTGTCCTCGAGCCTGCCGGTCCCCTGTGAGCGGCATGGGATAAGGACGACATAAGCGCGCGGCATTAAGCACAAAACTAAAAGAGGTCCGAGAAGGGGACCGAGCTGTGAACATTCCCAATGCCCTGACCGTCCTCCGGATCGTTCTCGTTCCGGTCATCGTCATCCTGCTGATCCAGGGCCATTATGCGAAGGCCCTCGTGTGCTTTGTCATCGCCGGGGTGACGGACGGCCTGGACGGGCTCCTGGCCCGGATTCTCAACCAGACGACCGTCGTGGGGGCCTACCTCGACCCGGTGGCGGACAAGGCGCTCGTGATCAGCATGTTCACCACCCTTGCCATTGTCGGAGTGGTCCCGGGCTGGCTTGCCGTGGTGGTCATCAGCCGCGACTGCATCATCCTGGGCGGGATCCTGGTGCTGACGCTCATGTCCGTCGACCTCGAGATCAAGCCGTCGTACGTCAGCAAAATCAATACAACCCTTCAACTTGCAGCCATTTTTTTTGCCCTCCTGCTCAAAGTCGGGGATGGGGGCAGGCACTTTCGCGAGGCCTTTTCGGTCCTGTGCTGGCTCACGGCGGTCTTCACCGCGATCTCGGGAGGGGATTACATACTCAAGGGCATGAAGCTCATCGGGGGCGGAGGCGCCGGTCCGGAAAAAACGTGATTTTGTCTTGACATCATTGCATTTTCTTGTTACTCAATACCCGTTTTATGATGCATGGAAACAGGCACGTAGCTCAGGGGGAGAGCGCCATCTTGACGCGGTGGATGTCCAGGGTTCAAATCCCTGCGTGCCTACCATTTAAATTTTTTTTCTGAGGCGAAGGGCATCACAAGACGTCGCAGCGTTGGTGCCCTTTCTTTAATTAAAACCCGAAGGTTTTCAGCACGTTCCTCTTCCATGACCGGAGCGGCTTCGCCCGGGCCGGTGAGGGGGAAGAATCGGGGATCGCCCAATGAGCAAAATCGACATCCAATACCCGGATGACACCCGGAAGTCCTTCGATGCGGGGATGGCAGCAGGGGAAATCCTGGCCGCATGGAAGAAGGAGGCCGCCCGCGATGCCGTCGCCGCGAAGTTCAACGATCGGATGATCGACCTCGCGAGCCCGGTGACGGAGGACGGGTCCATTCAGGCCGTGGACATCAACACCCCGGAGGGTGTCGGCGTGCTGCGCCACAGCATCTCCCACGTCATGGCCGAGGCGGTCCAGCAGCTCTTCCCGAACGTAAAGGTCACGATCGGCCCCTCCATCGAGGACGGCTTCTACTACGATTTCGACTACGAGTCGACCTTCACGCCCGAGGACCTGAAAAAGATCGAAGAACGGATGGCCGAGATCGCCGCCAAGGATGAGCCCTTCACGCGCCGCGAGGTGGCCCGGGAAGAGGCGGTCGAACTCTTCAGGAAGAAGGGCGAGCCCTACAAGGTGGAGCTGATCGACGACCTGCCCGCAGACGTCAAGACGGTGAGCCTCTACACGCAGGGCGGCTTCACGGATTTGTGCCGCGGGCCGCACATTCCGGCAACGGGCAAGATCAAGGCCTTCAAGCTCCTCAACGTGGCGGGCGCCTACTGGCGAGGCGACGAGCACAACAAGATGCTCCAGCGCATCTACGGGACGGGCTTTGCGACCCCGAAACAGATGGACGAGTACCTCACCTTCATCGAGGAGGCCAAGCGCCGCGACCACCGCAAGCTCGGCAAGGAACTGGACCTCTTCCAGGTCAACGAGGAAGTGGGGCCGGGGCTCATCATATGGCACCCCAAGGGCGCCATGCTGCGCACCATCATCGAAGACTGGGAGCGCAAGGAGCACTTCAAGCGGGGCTACGACATCGTCCTGGGCCCGCAGATCCTGCGGGACCACATGTGGATCAAGTCGGGCCACATGGACCACTACAAGGAGTCCATGTACTTCACCGAGGTCGAGGATCAGGGCTACGGGATCAAGCCCATGAACTGCCTCTCCCACATGATGATCTACAAGTCGAAGATCCGCAGCTACCGGGACCTGCCGCTGCGGTACTTCGAGCTGGGCACCGTGCACCGCCACGAAAAGACCGGCGTGCTCCACGGTTTGACCCGCGTGCGGCAGTTCACCCAGGACGACGCCCACATCCTCTGCACGCCCGATCAGCTGAACTCGGAGATCCTTGCCATCGCCGATTTCGTCAAGTACGCCATGGGCATCTTCGGCTTCGAGTACGAGGTGGAGCTGAGCACGCGGCCCTCGAACTCCATCGGCAGCGACGCGGACTGGGAAATGGCCACGGCGGCCCTCGAGCATTCGCTCAAGCAGACCGGGATGGCCTACGACATCAACGAGGGCGACGGCGCCTTCTACGGGCCCAAGATCGACTTTAAGCTCAAGGACGCCCTGAAGCGCAAGTGGCAGTGCGCCACGATCCAGTGCGACTTCGCCCTGCCCGAGCGTTTCGATTTGCACTTCGTGGGGACCGACGGCGAGCGCCACCGCCCCGTCATGCTTCACCGGGTCATCCTGGGTTCGATCGAACGGTTCATCGGCGTGCTCATCGAGCACTACGCGGGAGCGTTCCCGGTATGGCTGGCCCCCGTGCAGGCCGTGCTTGTCACCGTGACGGACAACCAGATTCCCTATGGCGAGGAGGTGTACCGGAAGCTCATCGACGTGGGCCTTCGGGTGGAGAAGGATTTCAAGAACGAGAAGCTGGGGCACAAGATCCGCGCCGCGCAGCTCCAGAAGGTCCCCTACATGCTCGTCATCGGGGACAAGGAAGTCGCCTCCGGGACGGTTTCCCCCCGGCAGCGCGACGGCAAGAACCTCGGCGCCATGACGGCCGACGCTTTCGTCGATCTCGTCCGCCAGACGTGCAGCCGCTACGAGTAACGAAACCCCATCCCCGCATGGGGGATGAAAATTGCCATCGGGCAGGAGGTGTCCAATAGAAAAAAATCTTCGGATCAACCAGGGGATCAGGGTACCCCAGGTGCGGGTCATCGACTTCGAAGGCAAGCAGCTCGGGATACTGCCCATTGCCGAGGCCCTGGCGGAAGCGGGTAAGGTGGGGATGGACCTGGTGGAGGTCGCCCCGAATTCCAGTCCTCCCGTGTGCCGGATCATGGATTACGGGAAGTTCCGCTACCAGCAGAGCAAGAAGCTGCAGGTGGCGCGGAAAAGCGCGGCTACCGTCCAGATCAAGGAGATGCGCCTGCGGCCCAAGATCGACGGGCACGACCGGGAAATCAAGATCCGGAAAGTCAAGGAGTTTCTCGAGGAGGGCGACAAGGTGAAGATCTCCATGCTCTTCCGAGGCCGCGAGATTGCCTACACGTCGATCGGCTACAAGATCATGGAGTCCATTCGGGAAGAACTGGAGGGCATCGCCACCGTGGAGCAGCACCCCCGGATCGAAGGGCGAAGCATGGTGATGGTGGTGTCCCCCAAGAAATAACGCGTCGAGGAGCAGTCCATGCCGAAGCAGAAGACACACAAGGGAGCATCGAAACGCTTTTCTCTCACCGGGACGGGCAAGGTGAAGCGTAAGAAGGCCTTTCACAGCCACATCCTGACGAAGAAGACGACGAAGCGCAAGCGGAACCTGAGGAAGTCGACGATCCTGGATGCCCGGGACACCAAGGGCGTCAAGAGGCTGATTCCCTACGCCTAGCGGGCGGATCCCGCAAGGGGGGACGGCGACGGGTTGACATCGCATAGAGGGGCCTCTTCCCCTCTATTTTCATTAGACAAAACAGGCAATCGGCGTCAGGAAAACGGTGTTGGAGTGGTAAGGAAGCACAATTCCTTCCGCCCCGATACCCGAGACCCGATACCCGATGCCCGATGCAGGAGATTCATCATGGCACGTGTAAAGCGAAGTGTGACGGGAAGAAAGAAACGCAGGAAGATCATGAAGCTGGCCAAGGGCTTCTTCGGGGCCCGCCGCAGGGCGTACCGCCTGGCGACGGAGTCCGTCAACCGCGCCCTGGCCTTTGCCTTCCGCGACCGCAAGGCCCGCAAGCGCGAGTTCCGCAGCCTCTGGATCGCGCGGATCAACGCCGCGGCGAGACTGAACAACCTTTCCTACAGCCGGTTCGTCGACGGGCTCAAGAAGGCGGGCGTGGCCATCGACCGCAAGGTCCTGGCGGACATCGCCGTCCACGACCCGAGGGCGTTCGCCGCCATCGCCGGCATCGCGGCAGGTGAGAAGAAGGGATGAGAGAACAGCTGGAGAAGCTTCAACGGGACGCCGGGGAGGAGCTTCTCGGGGCCCGGACAGACGAGGCGATCCAGGCGATCCGGACGAAGTATCTGGGCCGCAAGGGCGTGCTCACGTCCATCCTGAGGGGGCTGGGGTCCGTGCCGCCGGAGGAGCGGCCCGCGATGGGGCAGCTGGCCAACCAGGTCAAGGAGGCCCTCTCGCAGCGCATCGACGCGGTCCTCGAGGGCATCGCCGCCTCGAAGCAGGACAGCCGGCTCCTTCAGGAGAGGGTCGATGTGACCCTGCCCGGACGGGGGGTGGCCCGGGGCACGCTTCATCCCATCACCCAGGTGACGCAGGAGATCTGTGGGATCTTCGCCTCGCTGGGCTTCGCCATCGCCGAAGGGCCCGAGGTCGAGCTGGACTACTACAACTTCGAAGCCCTCAACATGGCCAAGGACCACCCGTCGCGCGACATGCAGGCGACCTTCTATATCACGGAGAACCTGCTGCTGAGGACGCACACCTCGCCGGTCCAGGTCCGCGTGATGGAAAAGCTGAAGCCGCCCGTGCGGGTCATTGCGCCCGGCAAGGTGTACCGGCCCGACGCCGACATTTCCCATTCCCCCATGTTTCACCAGATCGAGGGGCTCTACGTCGACAGGGGGGTCACCTTCGGGGACCTGAAGGGCACCCTCACGTTCTTCCTGAAGCATGTCTTCGGCGAGGAGATCGGCGTGCGCTTCCGGCCCAGCTTCTTCCCCTTCACGGAGCCCAGCGCCGAGGTCGACATCCAGTGCGTCATGTGCCGCGGCAAGGGCTGCCGGGTGTGCGGCCAGAGCGGCTGGCTCGAGATCCTGGGTTCCGGCATGGTAGACCCCGAGGTGTTCAAGGCCGTGGGGTACGACAGCGAGGAGTACACGGGCTTTGCCTTCGGCCTCGGTGTCGAGCGGATCGCCATGCTTCGGTACGGCATCTCGGACATCCGGCTCTTTACGGAAAACGACCGCCGGTTCCTGGAACAGTTCTAACGAACAGGCTAAAGGCTAAAGGCCAATTCCTCGAGACCTTAAGCCATTCGCCCTTAGCCCTGAGCCGAGGTTTTTAAGGTACTTATGAAAGTCAGTCTACGGTGGCTCAGAGATTACGTCGACATCGACATCACCCCGCAGGAACTGGCGGACCGTCTCACGATGGCCGGCCTCGAGGTGGATGCCGTAGAGCAATACACCCCCGCCTTCACCGGGGTCGTCACGGCCAGGATCCTGACCATGCGGCGCCATCCCGACGCCGACAAGCTGCACCTCCTCGAGGTGACCGCGGGCGGCGAGCCGCTCCCCATCGTGTGCGGCGCCCCGAACATGAAACCGGGCGACGTGGTGGCCCTCGCCACGGTCGGGGCGGTGATCCCCGGCGGTTACACGATCAAGAGCTCGAAGATCCGCGGGGAGGCCTCGGAAGGCATGCTGTGCTCCGAGGACGAACTCGGGATCGGGCCCGACGCGTCGGGTCTCCTCATCCTGCCGCCTGACACGCCCCTGGGCGAAAATCTCATCGACGTCCTGGACCTGCGGGACACGGTTCTCGACATTGGGATCACGCCCAACCGGGCCGACTGCCTGAGCATCGTCGGCATCGCCCGCGAGGCGGCCGTCCTGTGCGGCAAGAAGCTCCGCTACCCGAAGATCTCCTTCAAGGAGTCCGCCGAAGACATCCGGTCTCTCACCTCCGTCGAGATCCTGGACCCCGATTTCTGCCCCCGGTACACGGCCCGCATGATCAAGGGCGTGAAGATCCAGCCCTCGCCGAAGTGGGTGCGAGAGCGCCTCGAAGCCGTAGGGCTGAGGGCCATCAACAACGTCGTCGACGTGACGAACTTCGTCATGATGGAACTCGGGCAGCCGCTGCATGCCTTCGATTTCCGCTTCCTCGAGGAGGGGCGGATCGTCGTGCGCCGCTCCCGCGAGGGCGAGCCTTTCGTGTCGCTCGACGGCAAGACGCGGACCCTGAATGCCGAGACCCTGATGATCTGCGACGGCCGCAAGCCCGTGGCCATCGCCGGGATCATGGGCGGCGAGAACTCCGAGGTGAAGGAAGACACGGAGACGGTGCTCCTCGAGAGCGCCTACTTCAACCCCTCCACGATCAGGCGGGGGGCGAGGTTCCTCGGCATGGGGACGGACGCCGCCTTCCGGTTCGAACGGGGGATCGACCCCGAGGGGGTCGTGCGGGCCCTCGACCGGGCCGCTCAGCTCATCGCCGATCTCTCGGGCGGTCGCGTCTGCAAGGGGCACATCGACACATACCCCGGGAAGGTCCCCGTCTCGGGCCCCATCCGGCTCCGGATGGACCGGGTCGAGGCGATTCTCGGCACCCCCGTGAAGGCCTCGGAGGCCACGGCCATCTTCAGGGGCCTCGAGATGTCCGTGAAAAAAGAGGGCAGGGGGGTCCTCTCCGTCACCCCGCCCACGTTTCGCGTGGACCTGTGGCGCGAGATCGATCTCATCGAGGAGATCGCGCGGATTCACGGCTTCGACAAGATCCCCGTGACGGTCCCGGCCATCCCCGTACCCGGAGAGCTCCACGACCGCAAGCGCGAATTCGAGTCGGCCGTGCGTTCGGCCCTGAACGGGTTTGGCTTCACGGAGGTTCTCAATTACAGCTTCATTTCGCCGAACTCGGCCGATGCGCTCGGCTTCCCCGAGGGCGACGGGCGCCGCCGCTTCGTCCGGATCGCGAACCCGCTCACCGAGGACCAGGCCGTCATGCGTACGACACTGCTCTACGGTCTGCTGGAAACGATGCGGCGCAACGTCAATGCCGGCTCGCCGGATCTCAAGCTCTTCGAGCTGGGAAAGATCTTCATCGCCGCCGGCGATGGGGAACTGCCCCGGGAAATCGACAAGGTCGCCCTGCTCCTGACGGGATCCCGCTACGGGGAGAACTGGCATTTCCAGTCCCTCTCGGCTGATTTCTACGACATCAAGGGGGCTCTCGAGACCCTTGCCGGGGCATTCCGCGTCGGGGGGCTGAGGTGCGAGGCCGCCTCGGACATCCCCTGGCTGCACCCGGGCCGCGCGGCGCGCGTGTTCGTCGGCGAAAGGGAGATCGGCGCATTCGGGGAACTTCACCCCGACGCGGCGGGCCGCATGGACCTGCGCGGGCGAGCCTTCGTGCTCGAAGTCGAGGCGGAGCCGCTGACGGGCGGGGACGAAGGGGAGGTCCGTTACCGCGAGTACTCCCGGTTCCCCTCCATGATCCGCGACGTGGCGTTCCTCGTCGGGCTGGAGACGGAGGCCGCGAAGATGATCGCCCTGGCCGGAGCGGCGGGGGAAGAATTGCTTGAAAAGGTTGATGTTTTTGATGTATATAGCGGCAAGGGTATTCCCGGGGGCATGAAGAGTCTTGGCCTGCGGTTTACCTACCGATCCGCATCGAAGACATTGACCGACGAGGAAACGGGTCAGGCTCACGGCCGGATCGTGAAAAAGATCGTCGAAACGACCGGCGCCAGGATCAGGGGGGAAGGGTAACAGGACACCGAGGCCAGGAAAAGAGGAGGAAGGCGATGACGAAGATAGACATCATTCAGAATGTCTGCGACAAACTGGGGTTTTCGAAGAAAGATTCGGCCCGCATCGTTGAGTCGGTTTTCGACATCATGAAGGATGAGCTAGCCAAGGGACAAAAGGTAAAGATCTCGGGCTTTGGAAATTTCGTCGTCAAGGACAAGAACTCGCGCAGGGGGCGCAACCCCCAGACAGGCGCGGAGATCGAGATATCGGCCCGGCGGGTGCTCACGTTCAAGTCCAGCCAGGTCCTCAAAAAAGCCCTGAACAGCAAGTAGCCGGGGCGATCATCAGGTCCTCTCCACTGAGGACGGGAGCGGGTTCCCGACGGGCATCTTCCGGTGAGAGGTCGTCTCGTGGACATCGAGATCCCCGACAAAACCTACTTCCGCATCGGTGAGATCAGCAAGATCCTGGGTGTGGAACCGCACGTCGTCCGGTACTGGGAGACCGAATTCCGGATCGTGAGACCCATCCGCACCCGATCCGAACAGCGGCTCTACAGGCGAAAAGACCTCGAGGCGCTCGCCCTCATCAAGAAGCTGCTCTACCAGGACCGGTTTACCATTGCCGGGGCGAAGAAAAAGCTGCAGGAACTCAGCCACGATCCCGAGGCGGCCCGGTTGCCCGACGAGGGCTGCCGGGAGAAACTCCGCTCGATCAAGAAGGAGCTGACGGCGATCCGGGATCTCTTGAGCTGAACGGGAAGAGAATCGGAACAGAAAGCCGGCCCGAAGGGTTCCCACCTTTCGGGCCGGCTTTTTCTTGCCTTCCTGCAGGGGCTGCAGGCGTTTTCGCCCGCGAGCCGGGATTACTTCTTTGCGGAGCGCTTGGAGGCCTTGAGGGGGTTGACCTTCTGGACGGTCTCTTCCTTGACGACCTTCTTGTGCGTCGCCTGGGGGCATCCGCCCATGGACCATTTGCCCGCGGGGTTGGGGTAGACCATGCAGTACTTCCCGCCGGAGTACTCGATCACCTTGCCGCAGCTCTCGCACTGCTCAACGATCTTCTGGCAGCTGCCGCCCACGAAGCCGCAGCCGTTTTTCGTCATGAACGCACACTCGACACCTACTTTCACTGTCTGGCAGACCACTGTTGACACCTCCCGTCGATTTTCCTCACGAGGTTGAATGAGTGCAAAAAAACCGGATGGACAATCCGGGATTTCTCGGGAACTCCTTTCGGGCTCCGCAAAAAACGGCCATCCCGGAGAGGATGGCTTCGAACCCGCTTTTGCCTTTATGTTTACCGGCAGGCGTAATTAACAGAAAAAAAAAGGCCTGTCAAGGGAAAAAGAACGGCAAAAACCCGAAAAATTCAAGGGTATACCGGCGACATGCATTGACTAATGCCCCGGTTCGTGTTACGGTTTTTTCCGTTTGAGCCGGGAGAATCCGGTCCGCAGCGAGCAGGGGGGATCGCGTTCCTCCTGTTGCGTTTTGCTCCCTCATATGGCGAGGAAGTCGGCTGCACGACCCCTGCGATGCAACGTTCGCTGTAAATCTATCAACGATCCGGCAGCGGTCAAGTGTTGAAAAGGAAAGAACTCGCGAAAATCTTCTTGAGGTCGCTCCTGATACAGGCCTCATGGAATGTCTCGCGGATGCAGAGCCTCGGTTTTGCCTACGCGACGGCGCCCCTGGCGAAGGGGAAAGGGGATGCCGACAGCCCGGAAGCGCAAGCCCTTCTGGGCAGGCACCTGCAGAGATTCAACACCCATCCCTACATGGCCGCCCCCATTATCGGAGCGGTCACCCGGCTCGAACTCGCAAACAGGCATGCAGAGGCGGCGGAGCTGAAGAATGCCCTCATGGGCCCCTACGCGGCGCTGGGGGATCCCTTCTTCTGGGGCGCGCTCAGGCCCTTTTCTGCCGTGGCGGCCCTGTGCCTCGCCGTCCAGGGCCATGTGCTCGCGCCGGTCGTGTTCCTGGCCCTGTACAACCCCCCGCACCTCTGGGTGCGCATCCGGGGGTTCCTGGAAGGCTGGCGGCACGGGAAAGACGGGATCGACTTCGTCCGCCGTCTCGAGCTGCCGGAGAAAACGCGGTGGGTCCGCTGGGGAAGCGCGGTCGTCCTCGGGGGCCTGGCAATTCTGGCCTCGTCGAGAGGGACGCTTCCGGACACGCTGGAACCCGGACTCCGGGTTCAGGCGGCCGGCCTGCTCGTCGTTCTGGCCAGTTACGGGGCCGTGAAAAAAGGGCTTCCCGCCCTTGCGATTCTGTACGGGGCTGTGGCGCTTTGCGCCGTTGTCGTGTGGATGCGATGATCGTTCAGAAAACCCTCACGATCAAGAACGAGCTGGGCCTTCACGCACGGTCGGCCGCGATGATTGTTCGCGCCGTCGAGGGCTGCCGCTCGAAGGTCTCCCTGGAGCGGGACGGGACCACCGTCGACGCCAGGAGCCTGCTCGACATTTTGACCCTGGCCTGTCCGAAGGACAGCCGGATCGTGGTGCGCGCCGACGGCGACGACGCCCGAGAAGTGGTCGAGAGCATCGAGAAACTCGTCGAAAGCAGGTTCGGGGAGGCCGCATGACAGCCGGCGAGATCAAGAGAACAGTCATCCTGCAGGGCATGGGGGTTTCCCCCGGCATCGCCATCGGCACGGCCCACCT
>CAYZKT010000044.1:12412-17261 GCA_964478885.1 uncultured Syntrophaceae bacterium
CTGATCCGGCGCATCGATGCCCCCATCTCTCGTTACCAGATCGAGGGCAAGAGCCTCGTCGCCGAGGAAATCCGCCGTTTCCGCAAGGCCATCAAGGACTCCGAGAACCAGCTCCTGGAGATCAAGCGCAAGTTCAAGGACCAGGAGGGCCTCGAGACCCTTTACATTCTCGATGTCCACATCATGATCCTCCGCGACCGGATGCTCATCCGGCAGACGATCCAGAACATAGAGGAAAAGGGGGTCAATGCCGAATGGGCCCTTCGGATGACCCTCGACAAGTACCGCGACGTGTTCAGCAAGGTCGACGACGAGTACCTGCGCGAGCGCGTGAGCGACGTGGAATACGCGGGGCAGAGGATCCTGCGCAACCTCGCCGGGGAGCATCACGAGACCGTGTCGGGAATCGGGAACAACGCCATCATCATCGCCCGCGACCTCTCCCCCGCCGACACGATGCAGATGAAGGTGGAGAAAATCCAGGGGTTCGCCACCGACATGGGCGGCAAGACCTCGCACACCGCCATCGTCGCCCGGGCCTACGAGATCCCCGCCGTCGTGGGCCTCGAGAAGGTCACGACGGAGGCCAGGACCGGGGACCTCGTCATCATCGACGGCACGGCGGGCGCCGTCATCGTCAACCCCGACCCCGAGATCGTGCGCCGCTACGAGGAGAAGAAGCGGCACTACGAGACGATCGAGGACAGCCTTCTCAAGCACGCCCGAAAGCCCGCCGTCACGGTGGACAGGCACCGGATGCTCATCGGGGCCAACATCGAGTTCACCGAGGAGATCGCCTCGGCCGTCCAGCACGGCACCGACGGCATCGGCCTGTACCGGACGGAATTCATTTACATCAACCGCGACCGGCTCCCTACCGAAGAGGAGCACTTCTGCACATACAAAAAGGTCGTGGAATCGAAGGGCATCCGCTGGGCCACGATCCGAACCTTCGACCTGGGCGGCGACAAGTTCATCTCCGACCCGCGGCTGGCCGCCGAGATGAACCCCGTCATGGGCCTGCGGGCCATCCGGTTCTGCCTGCGGGAGGTGGACCTCTTCAAGGTGCAGCTGCGGGCCATCCTCCGCGCCAGCGCCTACGGACGGACACGGGTTCTCTTCCCCATGATCTCGGGGATGGAGGAGCTGCTGGAGACCAAGCGGATCTTCAACGAGGTGAAGAAGGAGCTCAAGCGCGACGGAATCCCCTACGGCAAGGACGTGAAGATCGGGATCATGATGGAGGTCCCGTCGGCGGCGCTCATCGCCGGGGACCTCGCCCGCGAGGTGGATTTTTTCAGCATCGGCACCAACGACCTGATCCAGTACACCCTGGCCATCGACCGGGTCAACGAGCGCGTCAGCTACCTCTACGAGCCCCTGCACCCGGCGGTCCTGAAGCTCATCCGGCACATGGTCGAGGAGGGGCACAAGGCGGGCATCGAGGTCGCCATGTGCGGGGAGATGGCCGGGGAGCCCGTCTACACCATGGTCCTGCTGGGGCTCGGGCTCGACGAGCTGAGCATGAACGCCCTGGTGATCCCGCGCATCAAGAAGATCATCCGCGCCGTATCGATGAAGGAGTGCCGGAAGCTGGTCGATCAGGTCATGTCCTTCAACACGGCCTCCGAGATCGAGTTCTTCGTCCGGGAGACCATGCGTCGGAAGTTCACGGACGATTTCGAAGCGGCGGATTGACACCGGAGGGACCATGAACCCGGACACCCACAGCATGCCTGCCGGCGTCGGGGACCCTCCCGGCGTCGAACCCGGAGAGAAGGTCGACATCCTCTTCCACCGGTTTCTCTCGCGGTACCTCTCCCAGGTCGAGCTGGACCCCGAGGGAGAGCGCGCCATCGGGGAGCTTGCCCGCAAGGGCGTCGTGGTCTACGCCCTCAAATACCCCAGCCGCCTGAACTGCCTCATTCTCCACGACCTGGGCCGGAGGATGAACATCCCCCAGCCCCTGCATTGCCACGGCATGGGCTCGCCGCTCTGGAGGCGCGCCACGAAGATTGTCCGTGCCCTGCTGAAGAGCCGGCCTGCAGAGCCGGACTCCACGGGCATTCTCGACCGCCTGACCCGCCTTCGCCGCAGCTCCGTGATCTACCTCCGCGGCTCGGAACGCGACGACGCCTCGGACCCCCTCGTCCAGCTCCTGACCGCACAGAAGGCCCTTGGCGTTCCCGTCACGGTCGTTCCCATGGCCGTCACCTACGGCCCGCGGCGGGAGAAGAAGGAGCGCCCCCTGGTGGACATCTTCTTCGGCGACCAGGAGCACCCGGGGTCGCTCAGGAGGCTCATCGCCTTCATCCGGTACAAGAACCGCACCTCCGTCATCGCCGCGGAGCCGATCGACCTCTCCCGCATCCTGGAGGAGACGGCCGGCGGGCCCCTGCAGGAGATCGCCGGCGGGGTGAGGGCCGAACTGATCGGCCGGGTCGACCGGGAGAAGAGGGCCGCCCTGGGGCCGCGGGTCAAGGCGCGCGACGAGATCATCCGGATCGCGATGAACGACCCGGCGCTCGTCCGGTTCATGGAGGAGCAGGCCGCAGCGGCGAAGAAAGACCTGCCTTCGATCCAAAAGCAGGCCCGGCGGTATCTCGAGGAGATCGCCGCGGACTACAGCGATTTCTACGTCGAACTCTGGGACAAGGCCCTCACCTGGCTCTGGAACAACATCTACGACGGCGTCGTCTTCGACCGGGAGGGACTCGCCCGTGTCCGGGACCTTTCTCGGCGCATGCCCTGCGTCATCATCCCCTGCCACCGCAGCCACATCGACTACCTGCTGCTGTCCTACGTCTTCTACAAGCACAACATCCCGCTGCCCTTCATCGCCGCGGGGACGAACCTCATGTTCTGGCCCCTGGGTCACGTTTTCCGAAAAGCCGGCGCCTTCTTCATCCGCCGCACCTTCGGCGGCAACGTCGTCTACCGGCAGGTGATGGAGACCTACATCCGGACCATGCTCCGCGAGGGCTACCCCATCGAGTTCTTCATCGAGGGGGGGCGGAGCCGGACGGGCAAGATGGTCATGCCCAAGTACGGGATGCTCTCCATGGTGATCCAGGCCTGCACGGAGCTGCACCGGGACGTCGCCCTCATCCCTGTCTTCATCGGCTACGACCGCGTCCTCGAAGAGAAGTCCTACATCCAGGAGCTGGGCGGCGCCCAGAAGGAGAAGGAGAAGGCCAGCTCGGTCATCAAGAGCCGCAAGCTCCTCGACAAGCGCTACGGCCGCGTCTACATGAACGTGGGGGAGCCGATCTACATGTGCGCCTCCCTGCAGGCTCAGGACAGGACGCCGGAGGACATGGGAACCGACGAGCGGCGCAGTTTCTACCGCAAGATCAGCTACGAGGTCGTCAGCGAGATCAGCCGCGTCTCCGTGGTGACCCCCTTCGCGCTGGTGGCTGCGGCGCTGCTGTGCCACTACAAGCGCGGCCTGACCCGCAACGACCTGCTGGAGATCATCCACGAACTCTTCCACTTCCTTGCCGCCCGCGGCGTGCCCATCGCCACCACGTTCGCGAACCCCGAGCACGCCATCGAGGACGCCCTCGAGCAGTTCAAGGCCGCGGGGTTCATCTCCGAGATGGGCGCCGAGGAGGGCGAGGAGGACGAGTTCGCCGAGGTCGTCTACTCGCTGGACGAGGAGAAGCGGCTGCACCTGGAGTACTACAAGAACAACATCCTTCACTTTTTCGTGCCCCTGTCCTTCGTGGCGGCCTCCATTCTCTCGACCCACGAGGAGTCGATCCCGCTCGAGACGATCATGGGGGACTACAAGTTCTTCAAGCGCCTCTTCCGGCACGAGTTCATTTTCGATCACCGAAAAGGGGACGCCGAAGAGGTCCACGAGGCCCTGGCCTACCTGCTAGACCGGGGCATGGTGGCGGGCCTCGAGAAAGGGGGTGAGGCCTGGATCGAGGTGAAGGGCAAGGGGCGCACCAACCTGAGGCCCTACGCGGGGCTCATCCAGAACTACATCGAGTCCTACTGGGTCGTCACCCGCGGGTCCTCGTACCTGAAGAGGGACATGCGCGCCGACAAAGAGTTCCTCAAGCTGGTGCAGAAACTGGGGACCCGGATGTACCGCAAGGGCGAGATCCTGCGCAACGAGGCCCAGAGCATGTCGAACTACCAGAACGCCGTGAAGGCGCTCGTCGACGAGGAGATCCTGAAGGCCGTCGAGCGCAGGGAGAAGAAGGAAACGAAGACCTTCTACACCCTCACGGAGAACAAGAGCCGCATCGAGGCCGTGCGGCAGCGGATCTTCCGGTTCTTGTAAGAAAAGGCTAAAGGCGAAGGGCAAAGGGCTAAGGGTGAAAAACACAAAGCCCGATTCAATTGACTGAATCGGGCTTTTTTCATCCTTACCTTAAGCCTTTTGCCTTGCGCCTATTTTGTGCTGTAGAGCGCCTTGCGCCCCGGGTAGACCGCCGCCGTGGCCAGCTCCTCCTCGATTCGCAGGAGGCGGTTGTACTTTGCCAGGCGCTCGCTGCGGGAGGTGGATCCGCTCTTGATCTGGCCGCAGTTCATGGCCACGGCCACGTCGGCCATGGCGGTGTCCTCCGTTTCGCCCGATCGGTGGGATACGACGGTCGTGTAGCCCGCCGTCTTGGCCATCTCGATCGTCTCGAGCGTCTCGGAGAGGGTGCCGATCTGGTTGAGCTTGATGAGGACCGAGTTGGCGATGCCCAGCCGGATGCCCTTTTCGAGGATCTTCTTGTTCGTCACGAAGATGTCGTCGCCGACGATCTGGACCTTCTTGCCCAGTTCCTCCGTCATCAGCTTCCAGCCGTCCCAGTCGCCCTCGGCCAGTCCGTCCTCGATGGAGATGATG
>CAYZKT010000045.1:0-17062 GCA_964478885.1 uncultured Syntrophaceae bacterium
TGGCGCGCCTGGCGGGCCTCCTGCACGACGTGGGGCACGGCCCCTTCGGCCACTTTTTCGACGATCACTTCCTCGACCGCTACGGGCTGACCCACGAGGATCTGGGGCAAAAGATCATCACGAAGAAACTGGCCCGGACGATTGCCGCCATCCGGCGCAGCCCGACGGGCCCTTTCGAAAAAGGGGAGACTCTCGACCCGGCCCACATCTCCTACCTGATCAAGATGCCCGACGGGCGGGACGGGAAGCGGCCGCGGTGGCTCGCGCTCCTGCGCCAGCTCTTCTCGGGCATCTACACGGCGGACAACCTCGACTACGTCCAGCGGGACGCCTTCATGACGGGGTTTTCGCTGGACATGGTGGACATCTCGCGCCTGCGCTTCTACACGTTTTTCACCGAGAAGGGGATCACCCTTCACCAGGCGGGCATCTCGGCGCTGTCCCGGTTTCTGAACGCCCGCATCAACCTCTACCGAAACGTCTACTACCACCGGACCACGAGGGCGCTCGATTTGCACCTGCAGGAGATCTTCCGCGACACGATGAGCCTGCTTCTCCCCGGGGACCCCTCGAAGGCCCTCGAGGACTACCTCGAGTGCGACGAGTGGACGCTCTTCCGTGAAGTCCAGCGCTGGCCGCGCGACAAGGACCCGCAAAAGCGTAGGCTGGGGCGGGAGTGGGAGAAGCTGCACAACCGCGAGGTCAAGTGGAAGATGTCCTTCGTCACGGAACTCTCCATCGACGAGCTGCCCCGCGGCATCCGTTTCTCGGGGGAAAAAGACTACGAGGACGCAATCCGCAGGCAGCTGTCCCGGGAGCTGCGAAGAAAACCCTTCCGCGTCGATCTCGCCACGCAGGACCCGAGACCGCTCAACCCCATCACGGAGGAAAACAAGCGGATCAACATCTACAACCCTTCCACGGGGATCACCTCGCCGGAGCCGCTCGTCGACCTCTACCGGTTCATCCCGGCGCGGGTGGTCCACTTCCGCGTCTTCGCCCTCACCCACGCCCACGACGAGGCCCTGACAAGGGCCGCCGAGAAGGCGCTGGGGTCCTTAGCGGGACAATCCAAAACAAACATCTGACGGACAAAGCCCGTCCAGGGTCCAGGGTGCAGGGTGCAGGGTCCAGGAATCAGAGAAAATCCCCCTTTACTCCCCCTTTGCAAAAGGGGGAAAGAGGGGGATTTTCATGTCTCGAGCGGATGCGGAAGACGATGGATGGACCTTTGATTGACAGTACCCAGCCAAGCTGTTAAAAAGGTTCCCTTCATCCGAAAGGAACTGTTGTGGCTGCGAAGGAAACGACCGACATCACGCTCTTCGTCCGGACCTCCGACGAGGAGATCGCCCACTGGGACCGCAAGCGCATCGTCGACGCCCTCATGCTGGAGACCTACGTCGACGCCGACACGGCCGAGGCGATCAGCCTCGACGTGGAGAGGCAGATCATGGCCTCGGGCCTCATGCACCTCACGGCCCCCCTGATCCGCGAACTCGTCGACGCGAAGCTGATGGAACGCGGCCTCGAGCAGGCCCGGAGCATGCACACGCGCCTCGGATTCCCGCTCTACGACGTCAGCCAGCTCATTCTCCACCAGAACAAGGAGAACGCCAACCTGCCCCACGGCCCCGAGGCCTCCAACCTCATCCTCGCCGAGGGGATCAAGAAGGAGTACGCCCTGCACGGCGTGTTCTCCCCCGAGGTCGGCGACGCCCACGTGAGGGGCGACATCCACCTGCACGACCTGGGCTACGTCGACCGGCCCTACAGCTCAAGCCAGACCCTGGAGTTCGTCAAGAAGTTCGGGATCTCGCTGCCCAACACCTTCTCGGCCTCGAAACCGGCAAAACACGCCGAGGTCCTCCTGGCGCACATGGTGCGATACAGCGCCGTGCTGCAGGGGTACTTCTCGGGCACGATCGGATGGGACGCGGTGAACGTCTTCTTCGCCCCCTACCTGGAGAGCCTTTCGGACCGGGAGATCGAACAGATCGCCCAGATGCTCGTCTTCGAGTTCTCCCAGCTTGCCGTCTCGCGCGGCGGGCAGGCCATCTTCACGGAAATCGGCGTGAACTGGGAGATCCCCCGGCACCTGCGGGACGTGCCCGCCATCGGGCCCGGCGGGGAGTTCACGGGCAGGGCGTACGGGGACTACGAAAAGGCCTCTCAGCGCTTTGCCCGGGCCCTGTTCGAGATCTACCGGGACGGCGACGCTCTGGGGAGCCCCTTCTTTTTCCCCAAGCCCCTGCTGAGGATCACGGAGGACTTTTTCGAGACGCCCGGCCACGAGGAGTTCCTCCTGCATGTCTGCGACGCGGCCGCCGAGAAGGGAAACCCCCATTTCCTCTTCGACCGCAACGGAACGCACAAGGTCCTGCGCTGCGGCCTCCTCGATTTCAAGCGCGATCCCCGGGCCCGGGAAGACGCCCGAAAGCCCTGGCAGATGCGCTACGCCTCGATCCAGAACGTGACGCTCAACCTCCCGCGGCTGGGGGTTCTCTCCGGGGGCGACGACACGCGCCTTTTCTCCCTGATCTCCGAGCGCATGGAACTCGTCGCGAAGGCCCACGCCCAGAAGCGGCAGTTCATCGAAAGGCTCATGGCGGCAGGCGAAGGCGGCCCCCTGGCCCTGCTGTCCATGGACTGCGAGGGCTCGACCTACCTGCGGCTCGAGAACGCCACCCACCTCATCGGCATGGTGGGTCTCAACGAGCTCGTGCTGGCGCACCGGGGGGCGCAGCTTCACGAGAACGAGAAAGCCCTCGCATTCGGGCTCAAGGTCCTCGGCCACATCCGGAAGGTGGCGGCCAAGCTCGGCCGGAAGCACAACCTGCGGTTCATCCTCGAGCAGAGCCCCGCGGAGAGCACCGCGTACCGCTTCGCCCGGCTCGACCTGAAGTACCACTCCCCCCGGTCGGGGCGCCTCGTGCGGGGCGACATCGCCCGGGGCGAGCTCTACTACACCAACTCGACGCAGCTCAACATCGCGGCGCAAACGGCCCCCCTCGACCGCGTCCGCAGCGAGGGGACCTTTCACCCCCTCATCGAGGGCAATGCGATCACCTCGGTCTGGCTCGGGGACTCCAGGCCGTCGGCCGAGTCGCTGGCGCGGTTCGTGGAGAAGACGTTCCGGGAAACCTCGAGCAGCCAGCTCGTCTTCTCGCCCGAATTCACGGTCTGCCCCGCCTGCAGGCAGACGGCCCGCGGCCTGAAGCCGGTCTGCCCCCGCTGCGGCTCCGGCCGCGTCGAGGGGGTCAGCCGCGTCGGCGGGTACCTGACGCACACCTCCCGCCTGAACCGGGGAAAGATCGCGGAGCTGCGCGACACCTTCCGCACCGGCGCCCTCGGGTAGGCAACCGCCGAGCGGATCCGCACGAGGATGCGCCCGACCCCTGCGCACGCGACAATTCCGCTTTTATCTCCCGGGCTTCCTTGACATCGCAGTGACCGATGCCTAAATTGCAGGTCGAGGACGCCGGATGCTCCGGGCGTCGAGAAGCAAATCCCTCTTAAATCAGAGACATACGGTCGGCTCCCTCCCGCAGGGGCCTGACGGGACGCGCGCATTGCCGCAAGGGGCTCCGGATGGAGAACATCGACGATATCATCAAGAGAATCTTTCGGGAGAGCATCCAGATCAAGGAAACCTTCCTGCGGGACAACCTCGAAAAGATCGCGCGGGTCGTCGAGGTCATCACGGACGCCTTGAAAAAGGGCAACAAGATCCTCCTGTTCGGCAACGGGGGCAGCGCGGCCGATGCGCAGCACATAGCCGGGGAGTTCGTGAACCGCTTTCTGATCGAGCGGCCGCCCCTGCCGGCCATCGCGCTGACGACGGACACGTCGGTGCTGACGAGCATCGGCAACGACTACGATTTCGCTGAGGTTTTCTCCAAGCAGATCCGGGCCCTGGGCCAGGAAGGGGACATCGCCTGGGGGTTCAGCACCAGCGGCGGCTCCGTCAACGTCATCCGGGCCCTCGAGGCGGCCAAGAAGATGGGACTCGTCACGATCGGGTTCACGGGTCGCGACGGCGGCACGGTGGGGATGATTTCGGACTATCACCTCAACGTGCCTTCGAACGTCACACCCCGCGTGCAGGAAGTCCACATCGTCGTTTCGCACGCGATCTGCGAGCTGGTTGACTGGCGCCTGTTCCAGCGGCCCGATCACAGATAGCAGGGAAGGAAAGGGGCACCGGACGAACATGGCAGGCAAATCGAAGCACAAGAAGGAGAACGAAACGGTAAAGGCCGACGCGCCCGAGGCAAGGCCCGTCGAGGCGGCGGCCGCGACGACGGCCACGGAGACCGGGCCCGACGAGGATTTCCGCGCGCGCCTGGAGGCCAGGGAAAAAGAGGCTGCGGAGAACTACGACCGCTACCTGCGGGCCGCGGCGGAGCTGGACAACTACCGCAAGAGGGCGGCCCGGGACAAGGAAGACGCGATCAGGTACGGCAACGAGAAACTGATCAAGGACATCCTGCCCATCCTGGACAGCCTGGACAGGGCCCTTCACCAGACGTCGGACCTGTCGGCCCGGAACAACTTCGAGGCCTTCCAGCAGGGGCTCGAACTCATCCACTCGCAGATCCTGGGTTGCCTGGAGCGGCACGGGGTCGTGAAGATCGAGGCCAAGGGCGAGGAATTCGACCCGGAGAAGCACGAGGCCCTCATGCAGGTGCAAACGCCGGAGATGGAGAGCAACCGGGTCGTCGACGAGTACGAGAGCGGCTACACGCTGCACGGGAGGCTGCTGAGGCCTTCCAAGGTATCCGTTTCGAAGAACGTCTCGCAGGACACTGAGGGGCAGTAACCCAGCACTTCGAGCAGCAACAGGAGGTTTGAGCACCATGGGAAAAGTGATCGGAATCGATTTGGGCACGACGAACTCCTGCGTGGCCGTCATGGAGGGCGGTGACCCTGTCGTCATCGCGAACCAGGAGGGCAGCAGGACCACCCCGTCGATGGTGGCCTTCACCGACAAGGGGGAGAGGCTGGTGGGCCAGTCCGCCAAGCGGCAGGCCGTCACGAACCCCGAGAACACCGTCTACGCCATCAAGCGGCTTATCGGGCGGAAGTTCACGTCCCGGGAAGTCCAGTACGACAAGGGGATCGTTGCCTACAAGATCACGGAGGCCCCCAACGGCGACGCCCAGGTCACCATCCGGGACCGCAGCTACAGCCCGGCGGAGATCTCGGCCTTCATCCTCATGAAAATGAAGCAGACCGCCGAGGATTACCTGGGCGAAAAGGTGACCGATGCCGTCATCACCGTTCCCGCCTACTTCGACGACTCGCAGCGCCAGGCCACGAAGGACGCCGGCAAGATCGCCGGCCTCAACGTCCTGCGCATCATCAACGAGCCGACGGCGGCCTCGCTGGCCTACGGACTCGACAAGAAGAAGGACGAGAAGATCGCCGTCTTCGACCTCGGCGGCGGGACCTTCGATATCTCCATCCTGGAGCTCGGCGAGGGCGTCTTCGAAGTGAAGTCCACCCACGGCGACACCCACCTGGGCGGCGAGGACTTCGACCAGCGCCTGATGGATTACGTCTGCGACGAGTTCAACAAGGAGCAGGGCATCAATCTGCGCAAGGACCGCATGGCCCTGCAGCGCATCAAAGAAGCCGCCGAAAAGGCAAAGATGGAGCTCTCGACGGCCATGGAGACGGACATCAACCTGCCCTTCATCACGGCCGATGCCGCCGGTCCGAAACACCTCCTGATGAAGCTCACCCGGGCCAAGCTCGAGGCGCTGGTGGAAGAACTGATCCAAAAGATCGTGCCTCCCTGCCAGACTGCCCTGAAGGATGCCGGGCTCTCCCCGAAGGACATCGACGAGGTGATCCTCGTGGGCGGCATGACGCGCATGCCCCGCGTTCAGCAGAAGGTCCGCGAAATTTTCGGGAAGGAGCCCCACCGGGGCGTCAACCCCGACGAGGTCGTGGCCGTGGGCGCCGCCATCCAGGCGGGCGTGCTGGCCGGCGAGGTGAAGGACGTGCTTCTGCTGGACGTCACGCCCCTTTCCCTGGGGATCGAGACGCTGGGCGGCGTGCACACGAAGCTCATCGAGAAGAACACGACGATCCCGACCCGCAAGAGCCAGATCTTCTCCACGGCGGCCGACAACCAGCCCGCCGTGAGCATCCACGTGCTCCAGGGCGAGCGGGCCATGGCCGGGGACAACAAGACCCTCGGGCGCTTCGAGCTGGTGGGGATCCCGCCGGCGCCGCGCGGGGTGCCGCAGATCGAGGTCACCTTCGACATCGACGCCAACGGCATCGTCCACGTCTCCGCCAAGGACCTCGGCACCGGCAAAGAGCAGAGCATCCGGATCACCGCCTCGAGCGGCCTCTCCAAGGAGGAGATCGACAAGCTCGTGCGCGAGGCCGAGTCCCACGTGGAGGACGACAAGCGCAAGAAGGACCTCATCGAGGCCCGCAACCAGGCCGATTCCCTCGTCTACCAGATCGAGAAGAACATCAAGGAATTCGGCGACAAGATCGACGCCTCGGAAAAGGCGAAGATCGAAGAGCACGTGGCCAGGGTCAAGAAGGCCCTGGAGGGAGACGACGCAGGAGCCATCCGCAGCGCCCAGGACGAACTCGCCCGGGCCTCCCACAAGCTCGCCGAGGCCATGTACGCCAAGACGGCGGGCCAGCAGCCAGGGGCGGGCCCCGGCGCAGGCCCCGAGGCCGGGCCCAAGGCCGGCGGCAAGAAGGACGAGAACGTCGTCGACGCGGAATTCGAGGAAAACAAGTAACGGGACATCACCCGGAAGGCCCGGCACTCCCGGCGAGTGCCGGGCCTTTTTTATTGCGGTCGCGCCCTTTAGCCCGGGGCACCGGAGCGCGGGTTGAAATCTCCAGGCAAAAAGGTATATAGAGCGGAAGATGATTCGCAAACCCCTCCAGTTTCTCGCGCTTGTCCTGGCGGTCCTGGCCGTCGCCGCAGGGGGTGTCGCTGCGGCCGATGAGCGGGTATCCGTCGGGGCGCTGCTGCCGCTCACGGGAAAGCAGGCGGCCCTGGGCAACCGGACCCTCGACGGGATCATCGCGGGGCTGGGGCTCTTCGACGGCAAGCGGCCCGCGGTGTCCGCGCTGCGCATCGAGAACTACGGGGAAAACCCTGCGGACGCCGCCCGGGCCGTGGAAAAGCTCGCCGCGGAACCCGGGCTGATGGCCATCCTCGGCCCGCCCGAGACCGACGCGGCGCGCGAGGCCGCCAGGGCCGCGCAGGCGGCCCGGATTCCCCTTCTCGTCCTGGGGCCCGTCGATCTGCCCGATGGATCGCGGGATTACGTCTTCAGCGAGCTTCGCTCCGACCAGCGGGAAGCCGTGACCCTCGCCACTTACGCCGTCAAGGATCTGGGCCTTTCCCGCCTCGCGATCTTCTACCCCGACAACGCCTACGGAACGGCCATGATGGGCGCATTCCGGGAGGAAGTCCAGCGCCTGGGCGGCAAGGTTCGCCGTGTCCAGGCCTACAGGACGGACCAGACCGATTTCTCCGTCGAGATCCGGAAGCTGGCGTCTTTCAGGAACCCGCGGCCTCCTGCGAAGAAGAAAGGGCCCGAGGCGGCAAAGCCCGTTCCTCCCCCGAAGCTCGATTTCGATGCGCTCTACATCCCGGATGCATTTTCGAGGCTGCGGATGATCCTCCCGCAACTCACGTTCCACGACGTGCGGGGGGCCCAGCTTCTCGGCACGTCCCTCTGGTACTCCCCCGAGGGGATCCGCAGGGAGGCGGAGTTCTTCGAAGGCGCCGTCCTGACGGCGCCCTTCTTTGCCGAGAGCGACAAACCGGCGGTGAGGGACTTTGCGGACACCATCTTCGGGGCCACGGGGAGGGAGCCGGATTACCGCGAGGCGCTGGCCTTCGACACGGCCCGGATGCTGGCGGAGGCCCTCCGGGACCGAAACGTCAAGGACCGGGAAACGTTGCGGGACCGCTTCAGAAAGATCGAGGCGTTCGAGGGCGTCACCGGCTGGGTGAGCGTTTCCAGAACGGGGCAGATGCAGCGCAAATCGTTCATCCTGAAGGTGGAGGGGAAGAACATCGTGGATATCACCCCGGCGTACTGAAAAAGGGGTATCGGGTCTAGGGGTTCGGGTATCGGGAAGGAAAATACCGGAAAACAATCATGCGATTTTTGCTGACCAACGATGACGGGATCTACGCGCGCGGACTGGGCGCGCTCTACCAGGAGCTGTCCAGGGACGCCGACTGTCTCGTCGTGGCCCCCGAGATCGAGCAGAGCGCCGTGGGGCACGCCATCACGATCGCGAGGCCCCTGATGGTCCGGCCCGCCCGGAAGAACGGCCAGTTCATGGGCTGGGCCGTGGCAGGGACGCCCGCGGACTGCGTCAAGATCGGACTGAGGGAGCTCTCGGACAAGCCCGTGGATCTCGTCGTCTCGGGCATCAACCTCGGGGCCAACGTGGGCATCAACGTCCTGTACTCGGGAACCGTCTCGGCCGCGACGGAAGGCGCGATCCTGGGGGTCCCCTCGATCGCCGTCTCGCTGGGCACGCACAGCCGGGATGCGGACTTCGGCTTCGCCGCCCGCTTCGCCCGCAAGGTGGCCCGGTTCATGCTCGAGCACAACCCGAACCGCCACATCCCCCTGAACGTGAACGTCCCCGCCGTCCCGGAGAAGGACATCAAAGGCGTCGTCGTCACCCGCCAGGGGCAGGCCCGGCTCATGGAGCAGTTCGAGCGGCGCACCGATCCCCGGGAAAATGTCTACTACTGGCTTGCGGGGGAGACGCAGGTCACGGACTCGGAGGACAACGGGACGGATTTCCTGGCCCTGCGCAACGGCATGATCTCCATCACGCCCATCTACTACGACCTGACGCGCTACGACGTGATGGAGGAGCTGAGGGGAACGATCGGGAAGCTCACGCCATGAGAGCTGCAAGCCTCAAGCAGCAAGCCACAAGGCAAAGAAAATCCCCCTTACGTCCCCCTTTATAAGAGGGGGAACGAGGGAGATTTTTTAGCGGGTCAGCAGCACCGGGATCCGGCTCTTGCGTACGACGTGGGAAGTGGTGCTCCCGAGCAGGAGCTCCTTGAAGCGGCTGTGCCCGTGGGTCCCCATCAGCATCAGCTCCACGGCCCCCTCGTCGATGAACTTGAGGATCTCCTTCTCCTCCTTCCCCCCGAGAATGACGACGTCCTTGTCGATGATGTAGTCGTCCAGGGCGGCCTCCACCTTCGCACTCAAATCCGCCGAGAGCCCGGCCTGGTCCGTCACGATGAGCACCGTGAGCGGCCATCGGGCCTTGTCGGAGAGTTCGGCGGCGATCTTCAGGGCGCGCTCGGCGGACGGGCTGCCGTCGTAGGCGATGCCCATGCTCTCGATCTCGACGAACTTCACCGGCGTCACCAGGACGGGCTTGCCGGCCTTCCGCACCACCGCCTCGGCCGTGGAGCCCAGCAGCACGCTGTGGCTCAAGGGATAGTGCTCGCCCCGCTGGGCCAGCAGGATGAGGTCGGCCCCCTGGCCTTCGCGGATGATCTCCTCGTCGATGATCCCCGTGACCTTCCGGACGTCGGCCTTGAGCCCCTGCGCCTCGCAATGCCTGCGGAACTTGCCCAGGATGTTGTCGGCGCGCGCCTCGAGCGCCTTTTCGATAACGGAGAAAAATTCGGGGCCCGGGCACAGGCTTGCCGCGCTGCAGATGTCGTTGAGCACGGGGCCCTGGAGCACCTTGATGTCGATCACGTGGAGGCCCGTGAGGCGGGCATCGAGTCTTTGGGCGACGTAGATCCCGTATTCGAGGGCCGTCCGGCTGTAGTCCGACCCGTCCGTGGGGATGAGGATGTCCCGGAACATCAGTCGTCCTCCTCTTCGTCCTCATCCGGATCGGCACCCTTTGCCTTGGCGGCGCCGTCGTCGGCCTTCTTCTCGAAGTCGGCCAGCTTCCTGAGCATCCGGTCGAACTCGTTTTCGTCGAGGTCCTCGTCGCCCTGCCCGATGGTCAGGGCCGCAGCCGAACCGGCTGCCAGCATCGTGTGGGCGCCGACGGTTTTCCCGCCTTTGAAGGTCGCCTGCTCCAGGAGCCGGCCGTCCCGGTCAAAGGAGGCGTAAGGGCCTTCGCGCTTTTCGCTACGAAAGGTTCCCTTCTCGCGGACCTGGCCGTTTTTGTAGTAGGAGATGTACTCCCCCTCGAACTTCCCGTCGAGGAAGGTTTCCTTTTCCTTGAGCTGGCCGTTTCGGTAGTAGAGCAGGTACTCCCCCTCGAGCCGGCCGTCGCGGTTGTAGAACTCCTTCTCCCGGAGCTGCCCCGTCTCGTAGTAGGACGTGTACTCGCCGACGATCCTGTCCTTCTCGAAGGTGCACGTCTCCCGGACCTTTCCGTCGCGATAGTACGAGGCTGCCTCCCCGTGCCGCTGGCCGTCCTTGAAGGACATCCTGACCAGGAGCTGCCCGTTCTCGTAGTAGGACTCGTAGATCCCGTCGAGCTTCCCCTTGAGGTAATTGCGCCTCTCCCGGACTTGGCCCTTGTGGTAATGGGAGACATGTTCCCCGTCTTTGCGTTTCGGGGCAAAGAGATCCCAGTTCATGGTTGTCCGATTCGATTCCTCGAGGGTATTGACGTTGGCCGGATACGGGCTACGCGTGAGAAGACAGAAGTTAGGAAGTTGTGAAGTTAAGAAGTTCGGCAAACGGGATGCAGACGATTGTCTCCCGGTCTGTCCAAGCTTCTCAAACTCTCGACTTCATAACTTCCATGCACGCAACGCGCAACCGCTATAGACCCAGTTCCTTGCGTATCTGCTCGACAGGGAAGAAGATGGCGTCCTGGCCCTTGAGCCCCCTAAGAAGGGCCCGTTCGTTCTGGTTCTCGAAATCCTTGAGAAGATCGATCAGACGCCGTTTCCCCTCGGGGGTCTTTACGGCCTCCCGCGGGGTGATGTTGCCGATGGCCGAGATCTTCTCGTCGATCCAGTTCTCGAACGGCCGGGACGTCGCCTCGCGGCCGATCGATACCCCATCCGGGAAGCCGGCGGATTTTTCCGGTGCGGCCGCTTCGGCCGGCTTCTCGACGCTCTTGTGGATGGTTGTCCGGTAGACGATGGCCGTCCCGAACATCCTGTCCAGGATGGCGCGCAGGGTCTCCGCCCGTTTTGCCGACGTGCACTGGGCCACGAGGGAATCCCGCTTCAGGAAGAGGACGCCCGGGGCGCTCTGGAGAGACCCTTTCGTTCCCTCCCGCTGAAGCCAGTAGAAGCGAAGCACTTTCGCAGGCAGGGTCGCGCCGGGTTTGCGCGGCTCCGAGGGTGCGAACACGGGGGACCGCTCGATGGTGTCGAGAAACGCGTTGTAGTCGTCCACCCGGTACAGAAGGCTCGTGAGGGTGGACTTGTCGCCCTCGGGGTCGGCGGGCGTCTCGGGCCGCTCGGCATTGCGCACGGCATTTTCGACGAGGGCACAGATCTCCGCCGAGGCGCGCTTCAGGTAATCGCGGAAGTTTCGGTAGTTCTCCCTCTCCTCGTTGTAGATCTCGAGAAGGTTGATCTCGATGAACCGCCGAAGCTTCTGGGGTATGACCGTGATGGGCATGCCCCCGAGCAGCTGGTAGCCGCGGATCTCGATGAGGCCGCCGTAGAGAAGATCCCATTTGCAGAGCGTCTTCGCGGCGAACGCGTCGACGAGGGTGAACGCCCGGTCGGCAAAGATGTCCCGGACCTCGACCCCTTTCCCCGGATCGATCCGCTGGACCTCGTAGACGCTCAGCACGGAACGGGAATAACTCTGCAGAATCTCCCGTTCCAGCGCGGAAAGCTGGTTCTTCCTGCGATCCAGGTACAGTTCCGGAAAGGTCTTGTCGTATTCGTCGGTGACGAAGTACAGCGAGTACCAGGAGAGAAACCGGGAGAACTCCTCCTCGCTCTGGAAGTTGTCGTAGAGCTCGTCTTCGTCTTCGCCGTAAACGCCCCGCCCCTCGAAGTACTCGTAGAGAGCGAGCTCGTACTCCTCGTAAAACCGATCGGAATTGGAAAAGCGGGTGAGCCTGTAGTGGAGATCGGAAATGATCCTCCTGCAACGGGCGAGATCGAAGTCGATGACCTGGGCTGCCCGGTTTTCGGACGTGCCGCCCTGCCCGGCGGAAGGACCTCCGCGATCAACCGTTGACATGTTTGAATGACCTCCTGTCGCAATCGAACGCAAAGCCCAAGCGCCGTAACCGGCTCTCTCGCAGGCGCGCCCCGGGGCTTCACATCCTGATATGACAGACCCCCTTTCGTGTTGGTTTCATATCATGGATGGGTGAAGATTATCGCATTTCGAAAGGACTGTCGAGAAAAAAAAGATGGGCTTTTCCCCTTTTGATTACAAATGCTTAGATAGCGCCGAGAGCGGTCTTTGCACGCCGTCAGGGCCTGTCGTGGAAGGGGTGGAGGAGGGGGTCAAAGCTTCCGGCGTCCCTGCGTGGCGGACCGGGTTTCCTCCCCGCGGACGGATGCCTACGACAGGGCCGTGTGGGTTACGGAAAACAGGAGTCCCCCCACGAGAAAAAACCAGAATAACCAGTACATGGCCTTTCGCTTCAATTGCACAGCCTCGATTCCGACCCGCCCGGGCGGTCCCGTCGCCGGGCCCGCGGTGAGGGGTCTTGCTTCCTCTATCATACATACATCGGATTGCCCGGGCGAACCTTGAGGGTGCAACGGGGGCCGAGATCGCCCGGATGCCGGCGAAAAGTTCCGGCTACTTGGTTGCCTCCAGGAGCAGCAGCGGGGGAACGCACAGGATGGCGAACCCGGTGCTGACGGAGGGGAACAGTTCACGCACCGGGGCCCGCAGGTGGCCGGGGGGCTGGTAGAAAGTCTGATAGGCCAAAAATTTTCCGCCTTTCCTGAGAATTCGGTGGGTGTTCCGGAGGAGTTCGACGCGGGTTTCGGGCAGAAGGAAGGAGAAGGGGATCCCGGAGAGCACGCAGTCTGCCTGCCCGGCATCGGAGCGCCGGACGATATCTAGAATGTTGCCCGCGCAGTCGTTGTAGATCTGGAGCCTCGTATCCCTGCAGTTTCTCCTCAGGAGATTGGACAAGGCTTCGTTGCGCTCGATCGCCACCAGGCGGGCATCGGGGCTCATCCGTCGCAGCAGGGCGCGGGTGAAGACCCCGGTGCCCGGCCCGTACTCGATCACGACCCGTGCCGATTGCAGGTCGATCCGGGAGCAGATTTTTTCCACGGCGAATCGGGACGTGGGCACCACGGAGGCGACGTAACGATCCTGCAGCAGACTGCTCAGGTAGGCAAAGGCACTCATAAAAGGTCTCCGGGGATGTCGCCGGGCCTCGCGACGGGTCGGGGGTCCGGCGTTGCAGAGCATTCGGTGGAGCGTTCGATGGAAACGCCCGAGTGTCGGGGTCGCGGCTTGCCGCGCTCGCTCGAAAAAGGGTTGGAGGTTCTATTTGCCTCGGAAATGCTTGTACTTCATGCCCACGCCCGTCGGGGTGGTAAGGGTCAATTCCCCCCTCGTCACGGCGTACCCCCATGTCAGGGGCGCCCCGCTTTTCATCTGGATCTCGACCTTGTCCCTGTCGAGAACGCGGAAGCTGCCGGGGTAGGCCCTTTTTTCCACGGCACTGAAGAATGTGACCGTGCCGTCGTCGAGGAATTCGATCATGTCCCCGCCCTGTGCATCGCGCCGCCACTTGCCGAGCAGCATCTCCTTGCCGCGCTGGCGGGCGATTTCCGCCTCGTCCGGGACAGGCGCTGCCGGGGCCGGGGCCGCGATCTCCTGCTGGGCCATCGGTTCCGGGGCCTTCACGGCCTCCTCCTGCAGGACGCCGGCACACCCGATCAGGGCGGGAATCAGGAGCAGGCAGAGGAGGTTTCGGGTTCCGTCGCTTACCATGGGCCTCTGCTTTCCGGTTTGTTTGCCCTCAGCACCATATTATGTATTTATCTCACGCCTCGACGCGTTCCGCAAGCCGGTATTCGTCGTAGCGGTCGATGAGGCGGTCGAGGTACCGGGAATTCATCTGCCTCGAGGCAAGCGCCCGTTTCATCGGGGGCAGCTTCAGGATGGCCCCCAGGATGGACGCCATCACCCGGTGGCTCAGCAGGGCCTGGGTGTCGAAGATCAGGTTCTGCAGTTTCCCCCGCTCCACGGCCATGAGGAGCAACCTGCGGGCCGAGTCGACGGGCGTGATCACCCGCTCGGGGCGGCCCTCGAGGGTCATGGCGCCCGCCTTGCAGTTTCGGACGCACACGCCGCAGCCCAGGCAGGCGTCCTCGTCGATGCGGGCCTTCTTTTTCGTGCGCCTTTTCGGGTCCGCGGCGGAGACGAGGGCCACGGCCCCGATGGGGCAGACGCCGACACACCGGCCGCAGCCCGTGCACGCACCCTCGTCCACGACAGGCAGGAAGTTGGTCGTGTGGACGGGGTGCAGGTGGGCGAACTTGCGGGTGGCGATCATCGCCTCGCAGCAGCAGCCGCAGCAGTTGCAGATGAAGCTCACCTGCCGCTGGACGTTCTCGCCGAACTGGACGAGGTTGTGCTCGTAAGCCCTCTCCAGGAGGTCCATGCACTCCGACACCGTCACGGGGCGAATGATCCCGTGGCGGATGAGGGAGGCGGCGGGGCGGTTGAAGGTCATGCAGATGTCCATGGGGGCGTCGCAGGCCTTCCCCACGTGGCCCATCTTGTGCCGGCAGTAGCACATGGCGATGCCGATGTGCGTGGCCGTCCGGATGATGTGGCTTGCCCGCTCGTAGTCGAGCACGTGAAGGCCGCTGTCGACGGGCAGGGCCGGTTCCTGGACTAGCGCGCGCCCCAGCTGGGTCTCGCCGGCGACGAAGAGGGCCTTGATGAAATCCTCCTCCACGTTGATGTACTGGTAGTACAGCTCGCTCAAGGCCTTCTGGTCGAGATCGGCACGCAGGCGCATGAGCGAAAACTCGAAAAAGCCCGCCATCGGAGGCGGCAGGATGTAGACCCGATTGCCGTTCTCCACGATGTCCAGCAGGATCCCCCGATCGGCAAGACCGTCCAGGATGCCCACGGCCGCCCCTTCCGCCACGTTCCAGACCGCGGCGGCCTTCCTCGCATCGAAGGGCCGGATGGGCAGCAGAGAGACGAGTTCGGCCTCCTTCTCCGAGAACAGCATCCTGAGGATCCCGTAGAGAAGCTCCGACGGAGGGGCCCCCTGGGGGAACCGGTTGATGCGCTCCGCGAGGCGGTGATAGGCGTTCTTGAGGTGCTGGTGGGCCATGGCTGGGCTCCGAACCCGTACGGATTGTCGGATTGCTTGACACGATTTTAGCAGAAGTCGCGGCCCGTTTACAACCCGTCACCCTCTGCCTTGCGGGCTGGCCGTCGCCGCCTTCAGCGCTCGAAGAAGCGGGCCGCGTCGACACCCGTTGACAGGACCCCCTCTTTCCCTATATGAGGTCCTCAGCGTAAAGGGGGATTGAGAGCATTGCCGTCGCCATCGGATAGACTGAAGCGCCTCCGGGCAAAGCTGCACACCGTGATGCGGGCAGACCGCGTCGCCCTGCTCCGGGACCTGGGGAAGCTGCAGTCCATGAAGAACCCCGGGGATCTCGAGCAGGCCGCGGCCCGGATGGAGAAGCGGCTGGGCCTTGCCGCCGCGAAGAAGGAAAAGCGCCGGGCGAATCTACCCCGCGTGAGCTACCCCGGCGCCCTTCCCATCGCCGCGAGGCGGGCCGACATCGTCAGGGCCATCCGCGAAAACCCCGTGGTCATCATCACCGGTGAGACCGGATCGGGCAAGACGACGCAGATCCCCAAGATGTGCCTCGAGGCGGGCCGTGGCCTCGACGGCCGGATCGGATGCACCCAGCCGCGCAGGGTGGCCGCCGTCACGGTAAGCCAGCGGATCGCCGAGGAGATGGGGGAGGACCTCGGCCGCTCGGTGGGCTACAAGATCCGCTTCGAGGACCGGACGTCTCCCGATGGCTTCATCAAGATCATGACCGACGGGATCCTCCTCATGGAGGCCCAGGCCGACCCTTTCCTCAACGAGTACGACACGATCATCGTGGACGAGGCCCACGAGCGCAGTCTCAACATCGACTTCGTGCTGGGCATCCTGAAAAACCTCCTGCGGCGGCGCCGGGACCTCAAGATCGTCATCACCTCCGCCACGATCGACACGGATAAGTTCTCCGCCTCATTCGGGGGGGCCCCCATCCTCGAGGTCTCGGGGCGCATGTACCCCGTCGAGATCCGCTACGAACCCCCCGAGGAAGACCCCGAGGAGATCAACCATGTCGAGGCCGCCGTGCGGGTGGTCGACGGGATCCTCGATGAAAGCGGAAGCGGGGACATCCTTGTCTTCATGCCCACGGAGCAGGACATCCGCGAGACCTGCGACCTGCTGGAGGGGCGCGACCGCCGGAATGTCAGGATCCTGCCCATGTACGCAAGGCTCCCCTCGCAGGAACAGCGCCGGGTCTTTGTCCCGATCCAGGAACGCAAGGTCGTCGTGGCCACCAATATCGCCGAGACGTCCATCACGATCCCCGGCATCCGCTTCGTCGTCGACACGGGGCTGGCCCGCATCGCCTATTACAACCCCCGGACGAGGACCTCGGGACTTCCCGTCCGGCCCATCTCCCGAAGCAGCGCCGACCAGCGGGCGGGCCGCTGCGGCCGCTTGGAGCACGGCGTGTGCATCCGACTATTCTCCCGCGAGGACTACGAGAGCCGGGCCCTTTACACGCCCCCCGAGATCCTGCGCTCCAACCTGGCCGAGGTTATTCTCCGGATGCTTGCCCTGCGGATAGACGATCCCGCGGTGTTCCCCTTCGTGGACCCGCCTGTGCCGAAGAGCATCCGCAGCGGTTACGACATCCTCGAAGAGCTCGGCGCCACCGAGCGCGAGGAGAGCGGAAACGGGACCCCCCGCTGGCGCCTTACCGAACGGGGCCGCCGGATGGCGCGCCTGCCGCTGGACCCCCGGATCTCCCGGATGATCCTCGAGGCCGAAAAGGAGGGCTGCCTGGCCGATATCCTCGTCATCGCGGCGGCGCTCAGCACCCAGGACCCGCGGGAGCGTCCGGCCG
>CAYZKT010000046.1:0-16858 GCA_964478885.1 uncultured Syntrophaceae bacterium
GCCAGACGAAAGACCGGTTCCACCTGTACAACGAGCCCAGGAGCGTCGAGCAGAAATTCGCGCTCATGGCGAAGATCCGGGGCTACGACGGCGTCGAGGTCGTCTACCCCTACGAGGTCAGCGACGCGGCCTTCGCGCGGGGGCTGCTGAAGAAGCACCGACTGAAGGTCGCCGCGGTGAACGTGAACGTCAAGGCGGAGCCGGAGTTCCTCAACGGCGGCCTCACCGCGACGAAAAAGGCGGTGCGCGAAAAGGCGATCCGGTTCATCCGGGAGGCCAAGGACTTCGCAGCGGGCGTCGGCGCCGACAAGGTGACCTGCTGCCCCCTCGGCGACGGCTTCGAGTTCGCCTTCCAGTGCGACTACCGCAAGATGTGGACGCGCCTTGTCGACGCCTTCGGCGAGTGCGGCGCCTACCGCCCCGAGATCCCCCTCTTCGTCGAGTACAAGCCGAGCGAGACGCGCGGGAAGTGCTTCATCGACTCGGCGGCCAAGACGCTGTGCCTGCTGCACGATGTCGGGCTCGAGAGCATGGGCGTCACCCTCGATTTCGGCCACTCCGTCTACGGCGGCGAGCAGCCCGCCGAGGCCGTGGCCCTCGTGGCGTCGAGCCCCTACCGGCTCTACGTGCATATCAACGACAACGACGGCCGCTGGGACTGGGACTACTTCTGCGGAACGCGGCACTTCCTGGAGTACGTCGAGTTCCTCTACTGGCTGAAAAAGATCGGCTACCGGGACTACCTGACCTCCGACACCTCCCCCACGCGCTGGGACATCCGGGGAACCTTCGAGGCCAACAGCCGGATCACGAACCGCATCTGGTCCATGCTCGACCGGATCGACGACAAGGCCTTCTCGAGGCTCATCGCGGGGGACGACTACCTCAAGACGTGGAAGTTCATCGAGCGGGAGTTCCTGGGGCTGAAGTAGCGTGTCGGAAACGCCTGCTTGAGCAGCGAGGGATGCAGGGCCATGCCGGGCGAACACGAAGTTCGGAAGTTGAGAAGTTAAGAAGCTCGGATAAACCGGGGGTTCTGATTCTCGCTCGGGCACGTCCAAGCTTCCCAACTTCCCAACTGCCCGGCTTCAAAGCTTCTCTTCAACCCGGGGGCACCCAACGTCAACAGCCTCAAAGAAGGAGAAACGCATGCACAAGTTCAACGTCTACGTCACGCGCCTCATCCCCGTGGAGGGCCTGACCCTGCTGCGGGAGACCTGCAACGTGGAGATCAACCCCGAGGACCGCCCCCTCACCCGGGAGGAGCTGCTGCGGAACGTGAGAGGCCGCGACGGCGTGATCACCCTGCTGACCGACCGCATCGACGGCGAGGTCATGGACGCCGCAAAGGGGGTCAGGGGCTTTGCCAACTACGCCGTCGGCTTCGACAACCTGGATGTGAAGGCCGCCACGGAACGGAAGATCCCGCTGTCGAACACGCCCGGCGTGCTCACGCTGGCCACGGCGGAGATGGCCTGGGCGCTGCTGTTCGCCGTCGCCCGGCGCCTCATCGAATCGGAGAAGGTCATGCGCTCGGGCGCCTGGCAGGGCTGGGGGCCCATGCAGTTCATCGGCGGCGACGTCACGGGGAAGACCCTCGGCATCGTCGGGGCGGGCCGGATCGGCACGGCCATGGCCCGCATGTCCAAGGGGTTCGCCATGAAGGTCCTCTACGCCGACGAGGTCGCCAACCCCGTCCTCGAAAAGGAGCTGGGGGCCCGCAAGGTCCCCTTCGAGGAGCTGCTGCGGGAGTCGGATTTCGTGAGCATCCACGTGCCCCTCATCCCGAGCACGCGGCACCTGTTCAACGCGAAGACCCTCGCGATGATGAAGCCCACGGCCTACCTCGTCAACACCTCGCGGGGCCCCGTCATCCACGAAGCCGAGTTGGTCGAGGCGCTCCGCAGAAACGTCATCGCCGGGGCCGCCCTCGACGTCTACGAGTTCGAGCCGAAGATGGTGCCCGGCCTGGCGGAGCTCGCCAACGTCGTTATCGCCCCTCACACGGCCTCGGCAACGCGGTCGTCCCGCTCTGGCATGTCCGTGAAGGCCGCCACGAACCTGCTGGCCATGCTGAAGGGCGAGCGCCCCCCCGACTGCCTCAACCCCGGGATCTACGGCTGACCGCGCAGGGCGCCTGATAAGGAAAGGGCCTCCGGTTACCCGGGGGCCCTTTCCTTATCCAAGAGGGACTTGCTCCCTCCCCTTCCTTCCTCACCAAGTCCGCTGCTCGTTGCGATGGATGTCTAGACGGCATGGATGTTAAGTGCCCCGACATCACGGAAGTTAAGAAGCTTTGAAGTTATGAAGTTCGGAAAGGCAGTCAACCTGCGCTGACTTTCAGCCACTCCAAGCTTCATAACTTCTCAACTTCACAACTTCTCTTACCACGCTAGGGATGCGCCCCCTCTACCCTGTCCCCTGAACCCTATCCTATAATCAGCCTGAAGATCACCTGCGTCAGCTCCGGCACGTAGGTCACGATGAACAGGACCACGACCGCCGCCGCCATCAGCGGGATCAGGTGCCGCGACACGGGGCCGATCCCCGCCTTCGCGATGCTCGCGGCAACGAAGAGCGTGCCGCCGACGGGCGGCGTGTAGAGGGCGATGGCGAGATTGGCCGTGATCACGACCCCGAGGTGCACGAGGTCGATCTTGAAGGCCAGGGCCAGCGGCAGGAACAGGGGGGTCGTCAGGAGCATCGCCGGCAGGGGCTCGATGAAGATGCCCAGCAGCAGCAGGCAGACGTTGAGCAGCAGCAGGAAGATCCAGGGCTGGTGCGCCACGCTCTGGACCCACTCGGAGAGCTGCACGGCCACCTGCTCCACCGTGATGAGCCACGCGAGGCAGCCCGTCGCGCCGATGACGAGGAGCACCACCGCGCTCGTCTGGAACGACCGCAGGATGATCGGGGGCAGGTCCCTCCAGGTGATGTCCCGGTAGAAGTACAACGAGATCACGAGGCCGTAGACGACGGCCACCGAGGCCGCCTCGGTGGGCGTGAACTGCCCGGACCAGATGCCGCCCACGATGATGACGGGCATCAGCAGGGCGGGCCCCGTCGCCTTGAAGGCCGACCAGATCTCGGCTGCCGAGGCCCGCTGGTCGCCGCTGTCGCACCCCGTCTTCTTCCCGTACCAGATGCAGACGAGGATGAGGGCTGCCGCCATGATGAACGCGGGGATGACGCCGGACATGGAGAGCTGACGCATCGACACGCCCGAGATGAAGGCGTAGACGAGAAACGGGATCGAGAGCGGCATGAGCAGAGCGAGTGTTCCCGCCACGGAGAGCAGCGCCGCCGCGAAAGCGGGGGGATAGCCCCGCTGGACCATCATGGGGATCACGAGCGAGCCGATGGCCGCCGTGTCGGCAATGGCCGACCCCGAGATGCCGCCGAACATGAGGCACGACACAACGGTGACGACGCCGAGCCCGCCGGGGAGAAAGCCAAAGAGAGTGCGGGCGAACTCCACGATCCTCTTGCCCACGCCGCCGCGGGACAGCAGCTCGCCGCCGAAGATGAACAGCGGCACGGCGATGAGGATGAAGGGCTCCACGCCGGAGATGAAGCTCAGGAAGATCGTCTCCAGCGGGTGGCCCAGGTCGTTCACCCAGATCATCCCGACCGTCGTCGCCAGCAGGGAATACATGAGCGGCACGCCGGCCAGCGCGATGACGAAGAAGACGACGAAGATGATCAGTGCAAACATGCCTCAGGCTCCGTAGCGCTCCTCGGGCGTCCTGCCGCGCAGGATCTGGACCAGGTCGTAGGACACGAAGATGAAGGAGGCCCCGGCCCCGACGGGCAGCGCCATGTACTGGAAGGCCATGGGCCAGTCGAGCACCGTGAGCACGTTGCCCCAGTTGGCCATGACGATGCCCCAGCCGAACCAGACGAGTAGAGCAAGCACCCCGAGCGCCATGGCCTGGACGGCCGCATCGGCCGCGCGTCTCGGCAGGCCGTGCAGCTTGTCGATGAACTCGGTGATCGTCATGTGCGCGCCGCGCCGGGCCGCCGCCGCCCCTCCCAGGAAGGACGCCCAGACCATCATGAACTCGCAGAACTCGATCGTCCAGGCGATGTCGTGGTGAAAGACGTGCAGGACCACGTTGACGAAGACGAGGGCCACCATCGCGGCGCCGATCAGGACGACGGCATGGTCGACGAGAGCCGAGAGTAAGCGGATGGGCGCCGGGCCCGGAGGTCCGGGGGGCAGCAGGGGCATCGAAGGTCTCCCGAAACGCGCCGGCCCCTTTCGAGGGCCGGCGCCGCGTCAGATTCGGATTGCGGTTACTTCTTCTTCGGAGCCGCCTTGGCGGGGGCCTTTGCGGGCGCCTTGCGGACAGCCTCGGCATCGGCCAGGAACTCGTCCACGTCGGCCTTGCCGTACTTCTCGCGCGCCTTGGCGTAGACGGGCTGTACGGCCACGCGGAAGGGCTCGAGGGAGGGCGACGTGACCTTCGCGCCCTTGGCCGTCATCTCCTTGATCTGCTTGTCCTCGGTGGCCACGATCTCCTTGCGGCTCCAGTCCGCCGCCTCCTTCGCCGCCTTCGTCACGGCCGCCTTGTCTGCGGCGGAGAGCTTCTGCCAGGTCTTCTCGGAAATCGCCAGCGGGATCGGGCTGTAGACGTGCTTGGTCAGCGTCACGTAGGGCGCCACCTCGTAGAACTTGTTGGAGAAGATGGTGTCGATGGGGTTTTCCTGGCCGCTCACGGTGCCCTGCTGGATGGCGAGGTAGACCTCGGGCAGCGGCATGATCTGGACCGTGAACCCCACGGCTTCCAAGGTCCATCGCTGCATCTCGTTGGGGAAGGTGCGCAGCTTCTTGCCCTTGGCATCCTCGGGCGTGCGGAGCGGGTCCTTGGTGGTCATGCAGCGGAAGCCCGCCTCGAAGGTGGAGAGGAAGCGGAACCCCTTGGCCGGGGCCTTGTCGAACTGCTTTTTGAGCCATTTCGACGTGTCGTAGAGCTTCCAGCCCTGCTCGTAGTTGTCGACGAGGAAGGGCAGCATGGTGAGGTTGAGCGTCTCCACGTGGGGAGCGTAGGACCCGGTGCTCGACACGGTGAAGTCGATCCCGCCCAGGGCGAGTTGCTCGATGTTCTTCGGGTCGTTGCCGAGCTGGCTGCAGCAGAACACCCGGACTTCATAGCGGCCCTGGGTGTACTCCTTGACCTTCTTGGCAAACAGCTCCGCGGCCGCCTGGCGGGCGCCCTGCATCTGGTCCGTGTGGCTGAACTTCAGAATCGTCGCGGCCTCGGCGTTCCAGGCGCCGAAGGCAACGGCGATCATGAGACACGCTACCGTCCTGAGAACCAACCTTCTCTTCATGTCACCCTCCTGTCTCGTGATGGCTGAGTCTTCCTTCGAACCGGATTCGGCAGGACCGTCGCCCGTCGGCATTCCCTTCCGGGGCGGTCCCTCTCACGCGGAAATTGTATTTTGTATGCAATCCCTCTATCACATCGGCGGGGTTTGTCAAGCACGTTTTCGAGCCTGCGGGGACGGGGGCGGGAAAGGTCCGTGCCGGCCGCGGACAGGAGCGCCGCGACCTTCTCGGCGGGGTTTCCCGACCCGCTCAAAAGCCAAGCCGGTGCTCGTTTTTCCTGAGCCACGCCCGCCGCTCCGCAAAGTCGGGCAGGATGCGCCCCACCTGCTCCCAGAAGCGCCGGGAGTGGTTCATCTCGACAAGGTGGGCCAGTTCGTGGACGATGACGTACTCGATGATACCCGGCGGCGCCGTGACGAGCCGCCAGGCGAAATTCAGGGTCCCCGAGGGACTGCAGGAGCCCCACCGCTCCCGGGCGCCGGTGATCCGGACACCCCGCACCGCGAGTCCCATCTGCCGGGCGAAGTGTTCCACCCGGTCTTCGAAAATCTCCCGCGCCCTCGCCCGGTACCAGGTGCGGAACAGATCGCGCGCCCTGGGGACCAGGTCGGCGCCCAGCAGGAACTCCCCGTTCTCCCTCCGCAGATACTCCCCTCCTTCGACAAGACGAAGGCAAAGCATCTCGCCCAGGAAGGGGAAACGTTCCCCCTCGCAAAACGTCCGCGGCTCTCCCGGCCCCCCGCGCAGCCTTGCCTGGGCGAGCTTCCGGTCGACCCAGCCGCTGTGACGATCCACAAAGGCCGCCACCTCGCGGGTTGCAAGCCGCAGGGGCGCGCGGACGAGGATCTCCCCTTCCCTCGAAATCTCGATGGCGATCGTTTTCCTTCGCGAGCGGATGACGGTGTAGTGCATGGGCGAAACGCAGGGTTCAGGGTCCCGGGTACAGGGTTCAGGGTGAAGAATAATCACAAGAAGGTGTACGGGTCCAGGGTTTATAAGAGTCCGGGGGGAAATGAAATGAAAAGGACCGGTGAGATTACTCCTCGGTCCCGTTGCTTTCAGCGTCTTTCCCTGAGCCCTGGCCCCTGTCCCCTGGACCCTGAGTTCACATTTTCTTCTTCTGGCCGTTGGGGGGCGCCTCCTGCGAGAGGGCCTTCTCGAAGTTATCGCGGAAATCCCTGGCCGTCCCCTTCGGGACCTTCAGGCTGTAGCGACCCTGCGGCAGGGACGAGTTCCGGATCTCGGGGTTGAGTTCGCGGATGGTCTTGTAGTTGGTCCCGCAGGCGCGCGCGATGACGTTGACGTGCACCTCGCGGTGGGCGTGCAGGTCGATGCGATCCGTCTCGACGACGGGATAGACCCGGATCGTGGAGGTCCGGTAGCCGTAGCGCTCGGGGTTGGTGAGGATCACCTTGGCCGAGAGGATGCGGAAGATGTACCGTTCCGTCTCCTGGGGCAGGTCCAGATCGTAATAACCGGCCGCCCGCTGCATCTCGAGGCTCTTTGCGACGCGGTCCTCGCCGCAATTGTACGCCGCCATGGCGAGACCCCAGTTTCCGAACTGCCGGTGGAGATCCTCGAGGTAGTTGAGCGCCGCTTCCGTGGCCTTCTCGAAGCTGAGCCGCTCGTCGATCGCGCCGTCCACGCGAAGCCCGTACCGCTTCGCGGTCTTCTCCATGAACTGCCAGGGCCCCGTGGCCTTTGCCGAAGAGACGGCGTGAGTCCTCAGCGAGCTCTCCACGACGGCCACGTACTTCAGGTCGTCGGGCATGTTCCGTTCGCGCAGCCGCCTCTCGATGTGGGGGAAATACCGGTTGGCGCGCTTGATCCAGAGGATGACCTGCTCGTGGTTGTAGACGGAGAGCACGAAAGCCTGGTCCATCATCTCCCAGACATCCTGTCTCTCGAAAGGGACCTTCTCCCCGCAGAGCAGCATGGCGGAGGGGAATTCGTGGACGGGCACGGGCATCGTTGCCCGGGCGGGACCGGCAAACAGGCTCAGGCCGGCAAAAAGAACGCCCGCTGTCAGGAGGAATCTCCAGGGGCAACAACGGGAAAGAGGGCTTTCTGTTTCTCTGTGCAACGGCAAATCCTCGGGACCCCCGAAACCGCGGCAGCCGCGGGAAGGGGACTCGCAAACGCCTCGGGACGGCACCCGCCCCGTTTCAACGCAGCGGTCAGCAGCCCGCCAGGGCAAGACAGACGGCGAGCGTCAGGAACCGGAACAAGAGGGTGAGCATCATCAAGTTCGATCTCCTCGCAGACATTGTGAACAGACACACCCCGATAAGCAAGCAAAAAATGTTCCTGCGGCTGCGGCGGCAGCAGCCGCCGCAGGGTATCGGGTATAGGGGTTCGGGTCTCGGGAGATCTGAAGAGGGGTATCGGGTATAGGGATTCGGGTCTCGGGAAGGAATAGGATTTCAGAAAAAATCTTTAGTACCTTCGGGCCCTATACCCTGTACCCGAAACCCGATACCCTATTTTTCTATGATGGCAATTGCGTCGATTTCGATGAGTGCCTCCGCATTCACCAGCGCCTTGACGACCACTCCCGTAGCGGCGGGAAACCCGTTCAGGAAATACTTCCGCCGAACGGCAGCCGTCCCGCTGTACCCCTCGAGGGTGGTCACGTAGTCCGTGGTCTTCACCACGTCGTCGAAGGACCCGCCCGCCTCTTCCAGGATTTCCCCGATCTTGCGGAAGATGAAGTCCGCCTGCGCGACGATGTCCCCCCTCCCTACGACCTTGCCCGTCCCGGGATCCCGCGCGATCATCCCGGAGATGAAGAGAAAGGGGCCCCGCCTGACCGCCGTGGAATAGGTGTAGCGGCCGTCTTGATGCCAGGGGTCGATGACGTCGAATTTACTCATTGGCAACCCCGCATTTCATGACGCATGGAACCGATGCGCCCCATTCCTCACTCCCCCTTCTTCTTTGTCTTGGGTTTCTCCCCCGTGGTCTTGGGGAACATGTCGAAAACTCCCAGGAAGGGGTTGAAGGGCGGCGCCACCTGCGGGGCCTGCTGGGAGAGCTGCGCCCCCATGTCCAGCCACTTGGCAAACTGCGCGTCGACCGAGGTCTTGTAGGCCAGGTAGTTGCGGACGACCTGCTGCAGGTATTTCTCGAAAAACTCGGCCAGCACAGTCTCTCCGAACTGGATCATGAGGTGCAGAAGCGGGACGGGAAGCAGGAACTGCTTGCTCTTTGCCTCCTCCAGGATGATCTGGGTGAGGGTGAAGGCCGTCACGTCCTCCTTGGTCTGGGCGTCGATCACCTCGATCTGCCGTCCCTCCTTGATCATCTCCGACAAGGCGGCGAGGGTCACGTAGGCGTTCTTCTCGGTGTCATAGAGGCGACGGTTGTTGTACTTCTTGATCACCACTCGGTCCGCCATTTTCATCTCCCTCCCGCCCTGATTGCAACCTGCATACAGTTACGGTGATGCAACACCGCAACAAATCGGGCCCTTCCTTGGCTGTCGTTTTTTTAATATCACATAATGCATTGAAATTCAATATCTTAAAATACTTGAGGGCCGTGATCTGCCAAGCCCCACGATGCTGCCTTGCAATATGACGCTTGACAAGACGCCGTTGATATCATACAAACAGCGCTCGAAGAATAACGGACATCATTCCCGAGGAGGCAATGAACATGGAAACAAACCCCGTTGCAAAGCATACCCTTCAGTTCTGCCACACCGCCCTTACCGGGGCCCTCGACGCGGCGCTCGCCGTGCAGTCGCAGTCAGAGAAAACGATGGAGATATTGCTCGAGACGTCCCCCGTCATCCCCCACGAGGGAAAGCGGGCAATCAGCGACTGGTTCGAGGCGTTCCGCCAGCAGACAACCGCCATGAAAGGCGTCATCGACGAGGGGTTCAAACCCTTCCATCTCTATTACGAGGAGTAGGCGCCTGCGCGCCCCGCGCAGGGAGAGGTTGAGAACGTGAGAAGGTGAAAAACCGAGAAGGTTGGACTTGCCCGGAACATGTTGCACAGAACCGGGACACTGTCCTCCTTCTTCTCTCACCCTCTCACCTTCTTACCTTCTGTCTCGATCCGGGCCGGAAGAATGATCCGCTTTCTGAACGCCCGGCGAATCCATTGGTACGCAGAGGAAGGAACATGCCCAATACGATCAACACCCTTGCCCCGGCCTTAGCCACGTCGATCAAATCCGTCCGGTCTTCGCTGGACCTGTCCGCCGACATGGTCAGCCTGGGCAACCGATGGTCCCTTCTCTGGCTCGACTCGCTCACCGCGGCGAGCAGCATCGGTCTCGAAATGTGGCGGTTTCTCATCACCGGCACGCTCGCCGAGCGGCCCGTCGGTCTCCTGGCGGACAGCCTGGACGGGATGGAGCGGGGGATGGCCCGGGCAATGGCGGATGTTCTCTCCATGCCGGCCCGGCGCTACGAGCGAACGCGGCACGGCGAAGCCGAGTTCCTGAAACTTTTCTGCGAGGCGCCGCCCTGCCAGTGCTTCGACGAGGCGGGAGAAGTGCTCGTCGATCTTCCCGGCATGCGGCTCATCGATATCTCGAAGGACGAGCGGCACGAGATCGGCAACTACACGGTCGTATTCGCCCCCCGGGCCGGGCACCACTCCAACATCGCCGAGCGCGTCGCCCTCCACATGCGGGACCACGGCCTGACGCGAATGGCGATCGTGGAGCAGAAATGCGCCCAGGAGATCCCCCTCTACGTGGACGGAAAGCGGCATCACGAGGATTTCGAGGGCCAGGTGGAGCAGTACCGGACCATCCTGGAGACCCTCAGGGAAAAGACCGGGCACCCCGCACACCTCGTGGCCGTCTGCCAACCGGGGCCTCTCCTGATGACGACCCTGATCCTCTACCCGCATCTTGGAAGGACCTTCGGTTCCGCGGGAGCCCCCATGAACACCGAGGCCGAAAGGGGGTTTCTCTCGGATTTTGCGAGGACCATGGGTGAGCCTTACATCGACCTGCTCACAGCGGCCCTGGGAAGCCGGGTCCCGAAGGGGCTTCCCGGCGAAGGCCGGGACATCTATGACGGCCGGCTGCAGGTCCTCGGGTTCTACATCCTGGGCATGCCCCAGCATTTCGACAATTTGAAAAAACTCCTCACGGACCTCAGGGACGGCAACGAGGAAACTGCAAGCCGCCAGATGGCCTTCTACCAGTGGTACAACTACAGCCACGACTTCCCGGCGAGCTTCCTCCGCGACACCTACAAGAAGGTCTTCGTCCGCAACGAGCTCATCCGGGGCGCCCTGCGCATCCGGGGGCGGCAGATCGGCGTGAAGGACTACCCCGCAACCGTCCCGATCTGGGCCCTCGGAGGCACGCAGGACAACATCGCCCCCTGCGGGCAGGCCATCGGCCATGTGGACCTCATCGAAGGCGTCGCCCCCGCCGACCGACTCGTCCTGTGCTGCGACGCGGGTCACATGGGGCTGTTCCGCTCCCGCACCGTGCTGGATCTTTACTACAGCCGGGTCATCCGTTTTCTGCTCGAGCGCAGCGACCGGTAGAACGCGTTTTTAATCGTTGCCAGGATGCACCGGTTTCATGTACAGTTTACCGGCGTGCCGCGGGGACACCTGATGTTGCGCCGCACTTCCACCGAGCCTCACGATTTCAGCACCCGATTGCACTCCCCGCCGACCGAGAACCCTTGCAGCTGAATTGCCCTGGGCCCCCCCCGCCCGGCGCCGGCAGCCCCGGAGGGGGAACAAAATGCTACACTGCGATATAAAACCCACAAATGCCGAAGAAAATAACGCATCGTATATTTATAAATACTTGTCATTATTATATTATATTTAGAATTGCGCAGGAAGAAATCTATTTGCTGCGTTGCAACATTTTTTCTTGACAAGTCCCCTGGGGCGGGTTATATTGCCATCACAACAACCCAAGCACCCAAGGAGGATGTTTCCATGGACCCGAAGAAAGTAGTCAAGCAGACCTTCGATTTCTACAAGTCGACGTTCGAGAACACCTACAACGCCATGACGATGCTCCAGGAGCAGAACCAGAAGATGGTCGAAATGTACCTGGACCAGACGCAGGGCTTCCCCGAAGAGGGCAAGAAGGCCGTGCAGGAGTGGATCAGGGCCTACAAGAAGGGCGGCGAGGACTTCAAGGCCGCCGTGGACGAGAGCTTCAAGAAGGTCGAGGACTTTTTCGCCGAGGCGGCGAAGTCCGTGAAGTAAAACCCGCTGATTTCATCAAGGAGGGATGATATGATGCAGCCCAAGGACATGCTCAAGCAGATGATCGACTTCAACAAGTCGGCCTACGAGAACGCGTTCAAGAACATGAACATGCTCCAGGAGCAGATGGAGAAGGTCATCAACCTCTACATCGACCAGGCCTCGGGGATGTCCGAGGAAGGCAAGAAGGCGGCCAAGGAGTGGTCCTCGATGTACAAGAAGGGCTATGACGACTACAAGAAGCTCGTGGACGAAAACTTCAAGAAGATGGAAGCCTTCTTCCAGGAGAAAAAGTAGCGAGCGGTTCCGGCATCGGGATCGATCGGAGGAAGGGAAGGGTCTACGATGTATCCTTTCACGCGCGTGCCGTCCAGGGACCTCATGGGGACCCTTTTCAATCTGCCCCTGAAGCCCGCCGAGGTCAGCCTGAAAATGGCCCTGTCCTCGGCGGAGCTCCTCAAGGCTTCGCAGACCTACGTCAACGGGGTCACCAGCTACTATTTCGACTTCATGACCCCCTACTGGGTGGCGCTCAACTCCTTCCAGCGGACCGAAAAGAGGAAGATCGTCGAGCACCGGCCGCAGGAAACGGCCCGGGACTATCTCGAACTGCTTCACTTCAACATGGAGATCGCCAGGAAGGGCCTTCTCAGCACGATGCGGTCGATGAACCGGTTCCACGCCCGCGAGATGCAGAGGCGGCACTCTGCCTGGATCAACACCCTGTTTGACCGCGAGGGAGAAGACATCGCCCAGCACGCGGAGCGTCTCTCCCACCTCGTCAAACTCCTCACCAGCGAGTACCCGAAGGCCATCCGGGACATCGAGCCCCACTTCGGGTTCCACTTCGACGACGGCGGGTACGTCAAGGCGGCCGAGACGGACCGCTTCACCCTCTACCAGGTGCTGCCCTGGAAGGGATGCGCGGAAGTGCGCAGGGGCGGAAAACCCGTCCTCATCATCCCACCCTACGTCCTGGGGGCCTCGATCCTCGCCTTCCTGCCGGGCGAGAACAAGAGCTACACGCACTGCTTCGCCAACCAGGGGATCCCGACGTACATCCGCATCATGAAGGACATCAACACCACCCCGGCCGTCCAGACCATGACCGGGGAGGACGACTGCCTGGACATGAAACGCTTCTGCGAGGTCATCCGGGAGCGCCACGGCAAACCGGTGACCCTCAACGGGTTCTGCCAGGGCGGGTTCGTGGCGGCCCTCAACCTGATGTCCGGTGAGCTCGACGGGCTCGTGGACGCTTTCGTCACCTGCGTGGCCCCCATGGACGGCACGCGCAGCAAGGCCCTCGTGGAGTACCTCGAGCACATCCCCCCCCGGTTCCGGGACCTGGGCTATGCCGAAAAGGCATTACCGAACGGCAACCTGATCGTGGACGGCAAGGTCATGAGCTGGGTCTACAAGCTCAAGAGCATGGATCGCGAGGCGCCCATTTTCACGTACTACCGCGACCTCACCCTGTTCAACCGCGAAGACCTCGAGCACATCCGGATCACCCCGACGGCCGCGGCGCTGAACTACTGGCTCATCTTCGAGCGCAACGACCTGCCCATCGGGATCACCCAGTTGAGCTTCGATTCCTACACCAAGCCCGTCGCCGACGACGGCACGCTGCCGGTCAGGCTCTTCGGCAGGCCCCTGAATTTCAAGCGCATCAAGGAGATGGGAATCCCGTGGCTGCTCTGCTATGCTGAAGGCGACGACCTCGTCGACAGGGACGCGGCGCTCGCACCGGCGGACTTCATCGACGTCGAGGTCACCGTGTTTCCCAAAGGGCACGGGGCCATCGCCACGTCCTGGTCCCTGCCGACTTCCGAGTGCGCCCTGCACCGGTGTTTCAAGGGGGGATACCGCGGGCCCGTCCGTTACCAGCTCGACCTGGACGGCATCCCGGAAGGCTTCACCTGAGACGGCGGCAAGTAGGCCCCGGGCGTGACCCGGGCATGCGCCCTGACCTCCGGCTCCACACCACCGAGGGGGAACCTCTTCCATGGACAGGAAATTCCTCGAGTTCTGGGGCAACGTTCTGCTAAGCGCCGCTAAGGGGCAGGAACAGGTCGAGAACCTGAACCGCCTCGCCAGCGAAGGGTTCAAGACCTTCGAGCAGCAGCTCGCCCTCTTCCAGAAATTCTACGGCCTCGACAAAAAACCCGACCCTTCCACCCCGTATGCCGAGATGTGGACGCAAGCCGCCTCGGACTTCATGAAATCCTACCAGGAGTTCATGGGGGTCATGGGCATGGTCCCCCGGGAGGACTATGAGGCCCTGTCCAGGGAAAACCAGGCCCTGAAGAAGAAGGTCGAAGACCTCGAGGAGTCCCTGCGGCGGGGGCGCAAGAAGCCCGGCGGCAAGGACGTGGACCCCGCCGAGGTCGTCAAGGGCTTCGAGGGGCTCATGAAAAAGCAGGCCGAGCAGTTTCAGGACCTGATGGCTTCCTACGGGAAGCTCTACGAGGCGAAAAAGCCGGGCAGGAAATCATCGGAACACCACGCGCCCGAAGCGCCGAAAAAGAGAGGGTAGACCATGAGCGAACAGGAAAAGAATCAACAGAGCGCGCAGCACGTCGTGTACGCGGACTGGGTCAAGAGCCAGGTAGGCGCTTGGGAAGAAGCCGTGAAGCGCACCGCCCAGGCCTGGCAGGCCCCCCTCCACGCCGCGCCCGGAGGCGACGGGGAACCGGCAAAACAGCCGACTCCCGACGAGATCGGGAAGGGCCTCTTCGAATTCTTCCAGGCGCTCTCCTCGATTGCCGGCACGCCGAGGCCGGGCGATTTCCAGTCCGCCAAATCCGTCCCGGACCTGATGGTCAAAATGCTCCAGCCCTTCTGGGGGTACTCCATCAAGCTCCAGAAGCAGTGGGCGGAGATGACGGGCGCGACGGCCACGGGCGAGCCCGAGAACATGGCCGAAATCGTCAAGCAGATGACGAAGACCTTCTACGACGGTCAGGCGGAGGATTTCCGGAAGATCCTGAACGTTCCCCAGCTGGGCCTCAACCGCTACTACCAGGAGCGCTTCAACAAGGCCATCGAGAAAGCCTCGGATTACCAGTCGGCGCTCACCGAGTTCCTGCAGCTGCTCATGATCCCCGTGGAGAAGTCCTACTACGCGGTCCAGGAGGAAATCGCCAAGCTGGAGAAGGAGGGCAAGGCGGCGATCAAGGACTCGCGGGGCCTCTACCAGCTCTGGATCCAGAAGCTCGAGGACCACTACATGGCCCTGCTGCGCTCCGACGATTACATGAACACGTTGCGGGAAACGCTCAACTGCCTCCACGACTACCGGGCGGCCCGGGCGGAATTCTTCATGGACCTGCTGCAGAACCTGCCCATCCCCACCAACAAGGACATGGACGAGCTGTACAAGGACCTGCACATCCTCAAGAAGAGGGTCAAAGAACTCGAGAGGAAGGTGAAGCGAGATGCCAAGCGATAAGAAGCCACAACTCTCCGAACTGATGGCCCCCTACATCATGGCGGGCGAGCTGATCATGGCCCGCGTGGCCGGCGACTCGGCAAAGTTCTACGACCAGGTGCGCAAAGCCAAGGAGGTTCTCCTGAGCCCGCTGGAGACGGACATCGCCGTGACCCCCTATGACGTGGTCTGGGAAGAGGACCGGGTCAAGCTCAAGCACTACCGGCCCCGGGCGGAGCGATCCCTCAAGACCCCGCTGTTCATCGTGTACGCCCAGGTCAACCGCGAGACGATGCTCGACCTTCAGCCGGGCCGCAGCGTCGTGGAGACCATTCTTGCCGCCGGCATCGACATCTACATGCTCGACTGGGGGTACCCGACCCGCAAGGACCGGTTTCTCGACCTCGACGACCACGTCAACGGCTACATCGACGGCGCCGTGGATTTCATCCTGGAGGAGAACGGCCTCGAACAGATCAATCTCATGGCGATCTGCCAGGGCGGGACGATGAGCGTCATGTACGCGGCGCTGCACCCGGAGAAGGTGAAGAACCTGGTGCTGACGGTCACGCCGACGAACTTCGACCACGATGCGGGGCTGCTCAACGTCTGGGCGCGCTCGCTGGACCCCGACAAGCTGGTGGCCTCCTACGGAAACATCCCCGGCGACATCATGAACCTGGGGTTCCTGCTCCTGAACCCGGCGCGGCTCATGATCGACAAGTACGTGGGGCTGATGGAGAACATCCACAACAGGGACTTCGTGGAGAACTTCGTCCGCATGGAGCGGTGGATCTTCGACAGCCCCGACCTGCCCGGAGAAGCCTTCCGGGACTTCATCCAGTGGATGTTCATCGAGAACCGGCTCATCAAGAACGAGCTCGTCCTGGGCGGGAAAAAGGTGGACCTCAAGAACATCACCATGCCCGTGCTCAACATCTACGGCAAATACGACCACCTCGTGCCGCCGGCGGCCTGCGATCAGACGACAGGCAAGATCGGCAGCACGGACAAGGAGGACCTCTGCCTCGACACGGGCCACATCGGCATCTACGTGAGTTCCAAAACGCAACGCCAGTTCGGCCCGAAGATCATCCGCTGGCTCACGGAGCGCGACGAGTCGCCCGAGCCGGCGCACGACGAAGCGAAGAAGACCGGCTCAAAAAAGAAAAAGGCCGCGCCCGCGGCCGACGAGGAATAACATCGGAAAGGAAGAGGAAAATCTATGAGCGAGCGTAACGATTACATCAAGGCGATCAGCAAAGTAAGCCGGGCCCTGGGCTCGACGATCGAGCGGGACAAGCTCCTGCAGATGATCGTGACGTCCGCCGTCGACACGATGAAAGCGAAAGCGGCCTGCCTGTTCCTGGCCAGCGACGAGGCGGACGACCAGTACATCGCCGTTGCCCAGACGGGGCTCTCCAAGCATTACATCCACGCGGTGCCGGGCCGGATGTCCCCGACGATGAAACTGCTCCGGAAGGACGGGTTCATCCATTACCGGGACGCCCGGAAGGACGAGCGCGTCCAGAACAAGGAGGCCAAGGTGAAGGAGGGAATCGGCTCCATCCTGGTCGTTCCCGTCCTCTCGGAGGATGAACTGATCGGGAGCCTCGCGCTCTACACCGCCGACATCCGCGACTTCTCGGAGAAGGAGATCGAGTTCCTCACGGTGCTCGCCGAGCAAGGCGGCATGGCGATCCAGAAGGCCTGCCTCATCGAGCGGTTGCGGAACGCCACGCGCATCTTCCTCGACATGGCGGCGAACATCACGGCCAGCACGGACATCAAGACGATCCTCCAGACCCTCACGGAGGACGTGGCGCAGGCCCTCTACGTCAAGGCGGCCACGATCCGCCTGCTCGACGAGAACCGCGTGACGCTGCGGCT
>CAYZKT010000047.1:0-10630 GCA_964478885.1 uncultured Syntrophaceae bacterium
AAATCAACCCAGTTTTTTCATGAGGTCCTCGGAGACTTCCTTCACGCCGGGTGTGCCGTCCACCTCGATGACCTTCACGCGCTCCTTGAAGAAGTTCACGGCCGCAAGCGATCCGGTCTTGGTGTCGTAGTAGATGCCGTGGCGCTTGTCGATGGCTCCCTCATCCTGGTCGTCGGCGCGGGTCTTGAGGTTGTCGGCGCCGCAGACCCGGCACACCGTCTTTCCGCCCTTCTCGGCGGGCTTGATGGCGTCGATGAAGATATTGTTCGGGTGGTTGTTGTCCGCCGGGCAGAGCCTGCGGCCCATGATGCGCTTCTTGGCGATGTCGCGGGCCAGCAGGATCTCGACGACGAAGTCGAGCTTCATGTTGCGCGCCTGCAGGGCTTTCCACATGGCTTCGGCCTGGGCGAGGTTGCGGGGGAAGCCGTCGAGAAGCCAGCCCTTCGCGCAGTCGGGCTCCTGGAGCCGGTCGAGGATCATGGGGATCGTGATGTCGTCGGGAACGAGATCACCCTTGTCGATGTAGGCCTTCGCCTTCTTGCCGAGTTCCGTGCCCTTCGAGATGTTCTCGCGGAAGATCACGCCCGTCTCGATGTGGGGAACGCCGTACTTCTTCTGGACGATGGCGCCCTGGGTTCCCTTGCCGCTGCCGTTGGGTCCGAATATCAGGATGTTCATGTACCTCTCGCTCCTTTCGTGATGATCGTTCGTCTCTCTCCCTTATCTGTTCTCGGCCACGGCTTTCACCTTGGCCGCAAGGTTGATCAGGTAGGGCCTTTCGGCCTGCTGGATCGCTCCCGTGTTCCGGTGGTCCTCCTTGAAAATCCGCTTCACCACGCTCTCCTGGTCGCCGCCGGCTGCGGCCAGGCAGTTCCGGATCCTCTCCGCGAAGGCGAAGGTGCTCTCGAGGGAATTTTTTAGATAATGCCGGGCGTCCACCCCGGTGAGTACGTAGTGGTGGCTCAGCATGATGATCTCCACGTCCAGGGCGGCCAGTTTCTCGAGGGAGGCCACGTAGTCTTTGTAGCTGGCGAGAAACTCGGGGTGGATCCTGAAATTGCGGTCGGGCACCCCCGCGGCCTCGCCGCAGATGAGGGCCTTGATGCCCGGGAAGTAAAAGGAGACGCCGTCCCGCGTGTGCCCCGGCGTGGCGATCACCCGGAAGCTCCATCCGCCGCCGAGGTCGACCGTCTCGCCGTCCTCGAGGATGCGGTCCACCGCGAGGGCGTCGAAGGAGACGTTTTCGCTACCGAAAAGAGCCCTGTGCTGCTCCTCGTAGTCCCGGCTGAGGCTCTGGATCAGGCTGACGGCATTGGGCTTTTTGAAAATGTCGGCGGACAGGCGGCTTGCGGCCACCTGGAGCCCGGGGATTCGGCGCTTGAGGTAGGGAGCCGTTCCGGCGTGGTCGAAGTGGGCGTGGGTGATGAAGACCCAGCGCAACCGGCTCTCGTCGCCGAGGTACTGCCGGACCTCGCGGAGGTAGGACGGCCCCATGAAGGTGATCCCGGCGTCGAAGAGCGACGGGGTCTCGGCCGCAACGAGCCAGGCGGGCAGATCGATGTCCGCCAGGGCGTAGAGACCCTCGACGATTTTGCCGGCCTTCTGGATGATCATGGCGACCGCGCACCCCCCTCCAAACCGGTCGGCATGTTAGAAGAAGGGCTTTGAAATGTCAAGCAGTTTCGGGACTCTCCTGTTGACGCGCGTCGGTCGGATGTGTTAGTGAGTCAGGCGAAAGGCATAAGGCATAAGGCGTAAGGCGAAGGGCGGAAGAAAGCGAAGGATGCCGTTGGCCTTTTGCCATGAGCCTTTTGCCTGTTTTTTTGAAAGGAGTGACCCATGGCGGTATCGAAGAAGATCGAGGGGATGATCACGAAATCCTCGTGGATCCGCAAAATGTTCGAGGACGGCATCCGGCTCAAGCAGCAGTTCGGGGCGGAGAACGTCTTCGACTTCAGCCTGGGAAACCCGAACGTGCCGCCGCCTCCGGAGCTCAAGAAAGCCCTCCTGGATGTGGCGAAGGACGAACGCCCCGGCGTGCACGCCTACATGCCCAACGCGGGATACCCTGAAACCCGCGCCGCCGTGGCGTCGAAGCTGAGCCGGGACCACGGGGTGAAGCTCTCCGCCGATCACGTGATCATGACCTGCGGGGCCGCGGGGGCCCTCAACGTGATCCTGAAGACCCTCCTCGACCCGGGCGACGAGGTCATTATCCCCGCCCCGTACTTCGTCGAGTACCAGTCCTACGTGGACAACCACGGCGGGGCCGTCCGGCTGGTCAAGTCGAAAGAGGACTTTTCCCTCGATCTGTGGGCTGTCGAGGAAGCCATCACGGAGAAGACGAAGGCCGTCCTCATCAACACGCCGAACAACCCCACGGGGCGCGTTTACGACGAGACGTCGATCCGGGCCCTGGCGTCCCTGTTGGAGGACAGGGGGAAGAAGATCGACCGGGCGATCCACCTCATTTCCGACGAGCCCTACGACAAGATCGTCTACGACGGCGCGAAGGTCCCGAGCCTGCTGAAGGCTTACCGGAACAGCCTGGTCGCGAACTCCTACTCGAAGACGCTCTCCATCCCCGGCGAGCGGATCGGCTTCATTGCCGTGAACCCGGAAGCCGACGGCCTCGATCTGCTGCTCGGCGGCCTCGTCATGTGCAACCGCACGCTCGGATTCGTCAACGCGCCGGCCTTCATCCAGCGGGTCCTGCCCAGGGTCCTGGACGTCGAGGTCAACGTGGCGGATTACCAGCGCAAGCGCGACCTCCTCTGTGACGGCCTTGCCGCCTGCGGCTACGAGTTCACCAGACCCGAGGGCGCCTTCTACCTGTTCCCGAAGTCGCCCATCGCAGACGACGTGGAGTTCGTCCGGGCCCTGCAGAAAAAGAACATCCTCACCGTGCCGGGAAGCGGATTCGGGGCGCCGGGCTACTTCCGGATCGCCTACTGCGTGGAGGACAAGACCATCGTCGACTCCCTCAAGGGGTTCGGCGAGGTCATCCGGCAGTTCCGGAAGTAGGCCCGCGGGAGCCGGGGAAGGGATGTGACATGGACAGGAAACTCATCGAACAGTTCCGGTTCTTCCTGAAGGACAGCATCCGGAAAAAGATCGATTTCGCGGAGACCGACCAGAACCGGGGCGTGGCGGCCCCGCCCATCGAGAAGCCGTACCCGGCGGACGCGGTGCGGATCGATCTGGCCAAGTTCGGCAAGTGGCGGGACATCCCGGCTGTCGACCTGGTGAAGGCCATCCGGAATCGCAAGAGTCGGCGCGTCTATACCCGGGAGGAGATGACCCTGGACGAGCTGAGCTTCCTGCTGTGGGCCACCCAGGGGATCCGGACGAAGCTCGACGAAGGGCACGCCTACCGGATGGTTCCGTCCGCAGGATGCCGGCACGCGATCGAGACCTACCTGTGCGTGGTACGGGTGAAGGGCCTTCTGGCGGGGACCTATCGATATCTTCCCGTCGAGCACCAGCTGCTGCTGGAACGTGCCGACGAGAACATCGGGGCGAAGGTGGTGGAAGCCATATTCGGACAGCCCTACCCGGCACAGTCGGCGGTGACCTTCGTCTGGACGGCCGTTCCTTACCGCATGGAGTGGCGCTACAGCCTGGCTGCCGCCAAGGTCATCGCCCTGGATGCCGGGCATGTCTGCCAGAATCTCTACCTGGCCTGCGAGGCCGTCGGCGCGGGGACCTGCGCCGTGGCTGCCTACGACCAGGAGGCCATGGACCGACTCCTGCGCGTGGACGGCAGGGAGGAGTTCACGATCTACCTCGCCTCCGTCGGCAAGCGCAGGAAATCGGACACGCCCTGACCGTCAGTCTGCCCGGGCCGGTCGTTTCACCTTTTTCCCCAGGAAATTTTCCACCACTCCGCGGTACTTCTCGTGAATCATGTTCCGGTCGAAGGCCCGGAACTCCCCGAGCATGCGATCCTGCTCGGCCTGCGTGAAATAGGCCATGCAGGGGAAGAAGAACCGCTTGTCCTCCTTCTCGATGTGCCCCGGGTAGAAATCGACGAGTTCCTTGAGTTCCCTGGCGATGTGGGGCAGCGCCTCGGCGTAGCCGTTGACGTGGAGGTCCTTCGCCTCGACGAGTTTGCGCACCAGCTCGCGGCCGTGGACGTGCTCGCGGATCAACTCCTCCATGACGGCCCGGTGTTCGGGGGACAATTTCTTTCCCGCGAGATCGCGGAACAGGATCTCTTCCTCCTTGCCGTGGTGGGTCCGGTCGGCGTAGGTCCGGAAGAAATCGACGGCCTGTTCGATGAGGATCACGTTGACCGTCTTGCGGCTCGTGATCCGGTCGATCTCCCCGCGGAGAAGGCCCACCATCTGCTCGATCAGCCGATGCTCCCACATCAGGGGTCCGATGGGTTTCATGCGATCCTCCCGTAAGATGGTCTATTCGGTCTGTTCAGTCTGTTCCGTCTATTCGGTCTATTCCGCCTATTCGGTCTCAAAAAAAGGTCTGCAAGCAGGCGAAGCGATGTGCTGGCCAGCGGTTAAACGTGGTTACAGTTTAGCATGGTGGCAGGTGATTGTGAAGTATTGTCGAGAGACGGCCGAAGTAAACGATTTACATTGTCTTTGCCTGGACCCTGTCCCCTGAACCCTGATGCTCAGCCGCCGAGGTAGAGCTTTTTCACGTCCTCGTTGTCCAGAAGCCCGGCGCCCGTGTCCTCGAGGCGTGTCTGCCCCAGGTCCAGCACGTAGCCGCGATGGGCGATCGAGAGGGCCTTGCGGGCATTCTGCTCGACGATGGCGAAGGTGGTGCCCCGGCGGTTGATCTCCACGATCTTGATGTAGACCTCGTCGATCATCTTGGGCGAGAGCCCGATGGAGGGTTCGTCCATGAGGATGAGACCCGGCTTGATCATGTCGGCGCGGGCCAGCGAGAGGATCTGTTTCTCGCCGCCCGAGAGGTTCCCGGCACGCTCGCGGATCTTCTTCTTCAGCAGGGGGTAGGCTTCCACCGCCTCCTCGATGGCCAGGCGTACCGCCTTTTCGCTGTGGAGCACAGAGCCGCCCATCTCGAGGTTCTCCCGGACCGTCAGCGACGGGAAGACGTTGCGACCCTGGGGGATGAAGGCGATCCCGAGGGGCACCTTCTGCTCCGGGTCGAGCCGGGTGATGTCCTTCCCGTCGAAGCTCACGGTGCCTTTCGTCGGCTTGATGAGGCCGAAGACGGTCTTGAGGAGCGTCGACTTCCCGGAGCCGTTGGGGCCGATGATGCAGATGATCTCGCCCGTCGCAGCGCGGATGGACGCCCCGTGCAGGACCTCGATCTTGCCGTAGCCGGCGTAGATATCCTTCGCTTCCAGTTTCAGCATCCCAGGTAGGCCTCGATCACGCGGGGGTCTTTCTGGATCTCTGCCGGCCTCCCCTCGGCGATCTTCTCGCCGTGGTCGAGGACGAAGACCTTCTCGCAGACCTCGATGACCACGTCCATGTTGTGCTCGATGATGAAGAAGACCTGGCCCCGTTCCCTCATCGTCAGGATCATCTCGATCATCGTCCGGATCAGCGTCGGGTTGATCCCGGCCGTCGGCTCGTCCAGGAGGATCATCCTGGGCTTCGCCATGAGGGCCCGGCCCAGCTCCAGGAGCTTCTGCTGACCGTAGGAGAGGTTCTCGGCGAACTGGTCGTGCAGCCTCGTCAGACCCAGCAGGTCGAGCAGTTCGAGGGCCCGCTCGCGGTTTTCCGACTCTTCGCTCCGGATCTTCGGCAGCCGGAACCACAGTGAGAGGAAGCGCTCCCCCGTCTGTCCCTGGGGCGCCAGCAGCATGTTCTCCAGCACCGTCATGCGCGGGAAGACCCGCGAGAGCTGGAACGTGCGGATGAGGCCCAGCCGGGCCATGTCGTGGGGCAGGCGGCCGTCGATCCGGTCGCCGAGAAACCGGATCTCCCCGCTGTCGGGCTTGAGCAGGCCCGTGATCAGGTTGAAAAGGGTCGTCTTGCCGCTGCCGTTGGGGCCGATGAGCCCCGTGATGCCGAGGCCGTCCAGGCTGATCGTGCAGTCCGAGACGGCGCGCGTGCCGCCGAAGGTTTTCGTGACGCTGCGGATCTCAATCACCGCGCCGGCCCCCCTTTTCGCGGATAATCCCCTCGGGGCGGAAGACCATGAGGACGACGAGCAGCAACCCGAAGACCATCTGCTGCAGCGGTCCCAGCAGCCGCGTCCACTCGGGCGGAAGGCGCAGGAACCGCACCGACTCCTGGAAGAAGATCAGGGCGACGGCTCCCACCACGGGCCCGAGGAAGGTCCCCTTGCCGCCCATGACGACGATGAGCAGAACGAGGATGGTCTCGGTGAGGGTGAAGTCGCCGGGGCCGATGAAGGTCGTGTAGTGGGCCCAGAGCACGCCCGCCAGTCCCGCGAAGACGGAGCCGATGACGAAGGACTTGATCTTGAACCGGAAGGCGTTCTTGCCGAGGATCTCCGCCGCCGTCTCGTCGTCGCGCACCGCTTTCAGGGCGCGGCCGAAGGGGCTCAGGACGACGAAGGCCAGGATGGCGAAGGTCGCAATCGCAAAGCCCCCCGAGAGGGCGAGGTAGCCCGGAAGGGTGTCGAAGACGACGCCGAAGAGATCGGGCCGAGGGATGCCCGGAAGTCCCATGGGCCCCTTCGTGAGCCAGACCTCGTTGTTGACGACCATCCGGAGGATCTCGCCGAATCCCAGGGTAGCGATCCCGAAGTAGTCCCCCTGGAGCTTGAGGGCCGGGATGCTGAGCAGGAACCCGCAGAGGCCCGCCAGGAAAAGGCCTGCAAGGAGGCCGATGGCGAAGGGGATGCCGGCCAGCGTCAGCAGGGCCGACGTATAGGCACCGATGGCGAAGAAGGCCACGTGGCCGAAGTTGAACAGCCCCGTGTAGCCCACTTCCACGTTGAGGCTCAGCGCGAAGATGGCGTAGATGGCGACGACGATGGCGAGGTGAAGAAGCAGGTCCATCTCAGTCGCTCCTTTCCCCGATGATCACGTAGGGGCGGGCCAGCAGGATGATCACCATGATGACGAAGGCGACGGCGTCCTTGTAGCCGGGCGAGATGAACAGCACGCCCAGGTTCTCGGCCAGGCCGATGAGCATCCCCCCGAGCAGCGCCCCCCAGAGGTTCCCCACGCCGCCGATGAGCGTCGCGGCGAAGGCCTTGATCAGGTTGATGACGCCCATCTCGGGGGAGAGGTTCGTGTCGAGCGCGAGCAGGATGCCCCCCACGGCCGCCAGGACCGCCGAGATGACCCAGGCCGAGAGGATCGCCCGTTTCGTGTCGATCCCCGAGATTCTCGCGAGATCGAGGTTGTCCGAGAGGGCCCGCATCGACTTGCCGAGGCGCGACTTGAAGAAGAGCAGGTACACCGCGGCCACGCAGAGGATTGTGACGGCGATGATGGCCATCTGGGGAGCCGTGATGGTTAGGCCGAAGAATCGCATCCCGGCCGTCACCTCGAGGCCGTAGGTCCTCACCTCGGCCCCCCAGAAGAACTGCGCCGCGTTGCGCAGGAGGACGGAGAGGCCCATCGCCGCGATGAGGAGCGTCAGGCGGTTGGCCCTGCGGATGGGGCGGAACACGGAGTAGTCCATCGCGAGCCCCAGGCAGCCCGTGAGGGCGAGGGCCGGGAGGATGGCGACGTACAGGGGAAGGCCGAAAGGCTCTCCCATGAACAGGAACAGGAAGTAGGCCCCCCACATGATCAGCTCCCCGTGGGCGAAGTTCACGAAGTTCAGCACACCGTAGATGAGGGTGAGCCCCATGGCGAACAGGGCGTAGATGCAGCCCGCGAGGATGCCGTTGAGGACGGTCTGGAGGTAGTAGCTGATGGAATCCATATGAAAAAAAGGAGGTTCCGGCCGAAACGACGGCCGGAACCCTCCTGCGCTCGATCCGATGATCTTCTATGTCCCGGTTATTTCTTGTAGTCTTCGATCTTGCCGTCCTTGACGACCCAGATGCCGTACTCGGCGAATTTCGGGCTCCGCTCGTTGTCGAAGGTCTTGTCGCCCGTCACGCCCTTGTAGCCCTTCGCGGCCTGAGGAAGTGCCTTGCGGATGCCGTCGGCCGTGTATCCGCCCCTCTCGATCGCACGGGCCGTCACGTAGACCATGTCGTAGTTGTAGTCGCCGAAGATGGGGATCTTGTCGTCGCCGTATTTTTTCTTGTACGCTTCCTTGAAGGTCCGGTAGAGCTTCGTGTTCTGCGGCACCGAGGGATAGGTGCCGATGACGCCTTCGGCGGCCTTGCCGGCCAGCTCCACCATCTTGGGGGCCCTCGCGGCGGAGCCGCAGAGCCACTGGGTCTTGATGCCCATCTCGAAGGCCTGTTTGAACTGCACGGCGCCCTCGTTGATGTAGGTCAGGTTGACGATGGCCGGGGGATTGCCCTTGCTGGCGCGGAGAAGCTCCGTGCGGTAGTCCGTCTTCTTCTCGTCGTAGGCGATGATATCCGTCACCGTGCCGCCCATCTTCTTGTAGGCGTCCACGAAGGCGTTCTTCAGCCCGAGGCCCCAGTCGTTGTTGACGTACATGACGGGCACCTTCTTGTAACCCTTGCTCATGGCCAGCTTCGCCAGGTGGGGGCCCTGGAGGGTGTCGGAGGGGAAGACCCGGAAAATGTACTCCCCCGCCTTGGTCAGGCCCACGGCCGCGCCCTGGGCCGAGATCAGCACGATTTTGTTTTCCTGGGCGACGGGGGCGGTGGCCATGAAATTGGAGCTGCCGGCGGGCCCGAAGATCACGGGGACCTTGTCGACGGTGATGAGCTTGCGCACCGCCGTGACGCAGTCTTTCGGGTTGCTCTTGTTGTCCTCGTAGACGATCTCGATCTTCTTGCCCTTGATGCCGCCCTTGGCGTTGATTTCCTCGACGGCGAGATCGATGCATTTCTTGAAGCCCTCGCCGTAGACGGCGATGCTTCCCGACAGGGCGAAGGCGGCCCCGATCTTGATGGTTTCGGCGGCACGGGCGGACGGGGCGGCCGCAAACGCGACAACCGCGATGACGGCGACGAGCACGGCAAGCTTTTTCATGACCTGACCTCCGGCGGTTAAATCTTCGTTTTTTTATAAGGAAAGGCCGGGAGTGTCAACAGAAAATTGGGCGGGCCCGCCCGCGGGGTTTTCGGTGAACCCGCCGACCGTTCCGTGGTATAGTCGGAAAACCGTACCGGAAAGGAGGATCGCGACATGAAGACCATCGTGACGACCGCCGGGGCCCCCGCTGCGATCGGGCCCTATTCGCAGGCCATCCTGCACGGGAACCTGCTGTTCGTGTCGGGGACGCTCGGGATGGACCCGAAGACGGGCGAATTCGCCGGGGCGGGCATCGAGGCGCAGGCCGAAAGAGTCCTTGAAAATCTCAAGGCCATTGTCGGGGCTGCCGGTATGACCCTGGCGAACGTGCTGAAATCCACGGTGTTCCTGAGGGACATGAACGATTTCGCGGCGTTCAACGCGATCTACGCGCGCTATTTCCCCGTCGATCCCCCGGCCCGGGAGACCGTCCAGATCGCCCGTCTGCCCAGGGATGCCGCCATCGAGATCTCCGTGATCTGCGGGGCGTGACCCGGCTCGCAATACAGGGAGGGCAGGGGCGGGCACGAAGCCCGGCCCCTTTATGAGACCCTCTCCGTTTCGATACGCCTGTTGGGCATTCGCGGAACGTCCAGGGCATGGCCGCATCCCTTTCCGGCAGGACGGAGGGAGGTGGTGTCCCATCCGAAAAGGGATGCGGGTACCCTGGCGAGTTGCCGACCCTCTCGAGAGGAGGTGTAACGTGCCCGCTCCCCTGGCCCGTGGCGTGACGGGTCGGGAGTTGCAGAGGGACCGTTACGGGGAAGGTCAGCGTCGAAATGCCACCACCGTGGCCGACTCGGTGCGGGCGCGGTTGGCGCGCCGCCAGATCCCCATCTTTTCCGCCTCGCGGACCAGCTCGTCCCGGAAATCGGGGTGCGCGATCGAGATCAGGGCCTCGGCCCGTTCCCACGTCGACTTGCCCTTGAGGTTCACGATGCCGTACTCCGTCACGACGTAGGACACCATCGCTCTCGGGTCCGTCACGATGGACCCTGCCGTGAGCAGCGGCTTGACCCGCGAGACGACCGTCCCCTTCTTCTCGAAGGTGGAACTCATACACAGGAACGCCTTTCCGCCCTTCGAGCGGTACGCGCCGCAGGTGAAATCCACCTGGCCGCCCGTGCCGCTGATGTGCCGCGTGCCCGAAGATTCCGAGCAGACCTGGCCGAACAGATCGATCTCCACGCAGTTGTTGATGGCGATGAAGCTGTCGTTCTGCGCGATCACGAAGGGGTCGTTCGTGTAGTTAACGGGGTAGGACGCGCACAGCGGGTTGCGGTCGAGGAAGTCGTAGCAGGCCTTCGAGCCCAGGCAGAACGTGTAGGCGATCTTGCCCCGGTCCGTCGCCTTGCGGGCGCCCGTCACGCGGCCCGCCAGGGCCATTTCCATCATGGAGTCGCAGAACATCTCCGTGTGGATGCCCAGGTCCTTGAGATCCGACCGGGCGATCATGGACCCCACGGCGTTGGGCATCCCGCCGATGCCCAGCTGGATGCAGCAGCCGTCCCGCAGCTCGGCCACGATGAGCGAGGCGATCTTGCGGTCCAC
>CAYZKT010000047.1:10730-14149 GCA_964478885.1 uncultured Syntrophaceae bacterium
CGGGGCACCTCGTGGTAGAGGATGGGAACGAACCAGCACAGCCCCTGGTCGTGGGCCTTGCGGTCGTGGCCGCTGAAGTGGAGGTTGTGATAGGCGAAGTGCTCCGTCGTCGGGTCGGCCTTGACCGTCTCGGGGATCCCGAAGGCCCTCGTGGTGGCACGAATCTTGACGTCGAGAAGTTCGTCCCTGCGGGCCGCGAGCGCCCTGTCGAGCGCGACGGTCGAGACGGCGAACTGACCGTACTCCACCCAGTCCCCCGAACGGACCACCCGGACGGCCTCTTCCGGCGTTACGTGTTTCTTCTGGTATTCCGCGGCGTAACTCATCGATCGAGTCCTCCTAGCGAAGCAGGTTGCGGGCGATGACGACGCGCTGGATCTCGTTGGTGCCCTCGTAGATCTGGCAGATCTTGGCGTCTCTCATGTGGCGCTCCGCGGGGTACTCCTTGCAGTAGCCGTAGCCGCCGAAGATCTGGACGCCCTCGACGGCGGCCCTCATGGCAACGTCCGAGGCGTACATCTTCGCCATGGCGGACTCCTTCTCGTAGTTCAGACCGTTGTCCTCCATCCACGCGGCACGCAGGAGCAGCAGTTCCGCCGCGTCGAGCTCCGTGGCCATGTCGGCGAGCTTGAACTGGATCGCCTGGAAGGTGGAGATGGGCTTGCCGAACTGTACGCGCTCCTTCGCGTAGTTCAGCGCATCCTCGAGGGCCGCCTTGCCGATGCCGCAGGCCTGGGAGCCGATCCCGATCCGGCCGCAATCGAGGCCCATCATCATCTGCTTGAAGCCCTGGCCCACCTTACCCAGCAGGTTGTCCGCCGGAACCTCGGCGTCCTCGAACACGAGCTCCGCCGTGCCGGAGGCCAGGATGCCCATCTTCTCCTCGATCTTGCCCAGCGAGAAGCCCTTTGTCTCCTTCAGGTCGACGATGAAATTCACGACGCCCTTGTAACCGATGGAGGGGTCCGTCGTGGCGGCCAGCACGCAGTAGCGGGCCACGTTGCCGTTCGTGATGAAGCGCTTCGCGCCGTTGACGATGTACTTGTCGCCCTTCAGCACGGCCTTGCAGGCAAGCGACGCGGCATCCGAGCCGGCGCCGGCCTCCGTCAGGGCATAGCAGCCTTCGACCTTGCCGCCGGCCACGGGGGCGAGGTACTTCAGCTTCTGCTCGTGGGTTCCGAACGTCTTCACGGGGAATCCGTAGAGCGAGTTGTTGACGGAGACGATGACGCCACAGCTCGCACAGGCCTTCGAGATGGCGATCATGGCGTGGACGTACGTCACGTTGTCCATGCCGGCCCCGCCGTACTCCGTGGGGATCGCGACGCCCATGACGCCCATCTCGCCCAGGGCCCGGCAGATCTCTTCCGGGTGCCGGTGGGTGTGGTCCAGCTCCGCCGCGATGGGCTTGATCTTCGCTTCGGCGAACTTGGTTACCTGGTCTTTCACCATCTGTTGTTCTTCGGTCAGCGCAAAATTCATAACGGATCTCCTCTACAGATATTTTATGTGGCTCAAGGCACAGTGTCTCTGTCCTTGCGAACTCCAACGGGTGCTCTGAACCGTCGCTCGGCTCCGCCGGGCAGCGGGATATCCGGATCCCGCAAAATGGGTTCATCAAGGCTGCGCGCTTCCGCTCGTACCCGGGACCGCTCGTTGCCGGGTGGTCTCTTCGCACCGACGGCGGCACGCGGCACGCCTGCAGCGGCCCGGACGGGGCGCTCGGGGCGATCGTCAACCCGGGAAAAACGGAATACGGCTCAAATCGGGGGAACCATGCGGGCCTTGGTGGGAATCATGGGAGCGATGACCTCCGTTGTTCGACATCCTGGCGTGGGGACTCAACGCCGGGAAGCCAGGCCGAAGGACACACATACGCGTCTTGGGAACCGCCGAAGGGGGGCCTTCGGATCGGGTGGACAGCCTGACGTCCGATGACGGTATGCAGTGTAAAGCAGGTCGTCGGGAAGGGCAATGGGATAAGAATGAAGGTAAACCGTATATGAAAAATATACACTCAGTTCAGGGAGGCGAGGTACGTGCGGAGGTTGACCTTCTTGCCTGTGACGGCGAGCTTTTTGCGAATGCGGTTGCGGTAGAGGGCGACCGTGGCCGGCGAGACGTCCAGCAGCTCGCCGATCTCCTTGCTCGTCCGGCCCTCCTTGACGAGGTTGGCCACCTGGAGTTCCTTGGGGGTGAGATTGAGAAACTTCGACGAGAGCCGCTGGGAGAAGGGCGAAATGATGCTCAGCAGGTTCGACTCCAGGACCTTGACGCAGGACCGTTCCCGCTCGCCGAGACGACCCGCCTTGAGCTTGCCGAGGTAGGGGATCACGAGGTGCTTGATGTTGGCGAGCACCTTGTCCTCCATGTCGCGCTGGTCCTGCTCGCGCTGCTTGAGAAGGACCTTCAGGGCCGTGTTCATCTCCTCGAGGTTGCGCGACTTGGCCTGGATCTCCCCCTCGCGCCGGATCAGGGCCTTCTCCTGGCGCTTCAGCTCCGTGATGTCGGCGTGGGAGGAGACGCTGCGACGGGTCCCCGGGATCATGGAGATGGTCACGAGGACGTCCTTCACGTTGCCTTTCCGGTCGACGAAGCGGAATTCGTAACGGCTCGGAGCGGCTGCGGGGTTCACCCTGCGCTGATTGTGGTACCGCAGCATCCGGTCGCGTTCCTTCTCCGCCGCGAATTCCAGCCAGCTGCGCTTGCCCTCCCAGTACTCCTTGGGCGCCCCGTAGAGGCGCTCGAACTCCGAGTTGACGAGGGAGACGGTCGTGTCCTCCTCGATGATGATCGTGGCCGTGCCCGTCGTCTCGAAGATGGTGCGGTACAGGGTCTCCGACTCGCGGAGCTTCTCCTCCATGCCCTTGCGGTCGGTGATGTCCATGAAATGGCCGAAGATCGCGGGCCGCCCCGTATAGGTGATCGGGGTGACCGCCTCCATCACCCATCGGATGTCCCCCGTGGAGGTGACGATGCGGAACTCGTGGGCGGTCATGCGCTTGCCGCGGAGCATCTCCCGCGCCATCCGCTTGACGAACTCCACGTCGTCGGGGTGGATGAGGCTGTCGGCCCGCCGTCCCTCGAGTTCTTCGATCGCGTAGCCGGACACGGAGGCGATGATCGGGTTGACGCGCACGAACAGGCTGTTCTGGGCCACGTACATGCCCACGAAAGATTTCTCCGTGAGGGTCCGGAAGATGTGGTCGCTGCTTCGGGCTCGGGCGGGGGAAGGGGGGCCGGCTTCGGGCTGCGTTCGCGGTTCTGCGACGGGGTTTGTCTTGTCGGTTGGTTTCATGGGTTGATCGGTTCGCCGTACCGGGATTCGTCTCCTGCGAAGACCCGGACGTCGTCCGGAACTGCACGTCCCGCACTGTAAAGGAGTTTCGCCGGCCTGTCAAGGAGAGGCGACAGGCCGG
>CAYZKT010000047.1:14249-16697 GCA_964478885.1 uncultured Syntrophaceae bacterium
GGGATGCCGGGCTACTTGAAGATCACCGAGATCTCGACGGGGCCCTTGGGGTCGAGGCCGACGTAGCGGGCCTTGACGATCGTGTTGGGCGCCGTGGGGGTGAGTTTCGTGATCGTGCCGAGGGACAGCAGGTCCCCCTTCTTCAGCGCAATGCCGTCGGACCTGAGGGAGTCACGGATCCAGAGGACGACGTTGACCGGGTGTTCGAGCAGGCTCGATCCGGGGGCCTCGATCAGCATCGTCCCCTTCTCGTCGTAGATCCGGCACGTGAAGCTCTTGAGCCTTTCCATCCACTCGGGCGTCGCCTGGACCGGGATGGGCTCCCCCACGACTCCGTAGCGGGCGGCGACGTTGACGGCGGCAAGCAGGGCACCGTTGATCTTCACGTCCTTCGCGTAGACGAGATCGGGCAGCTCGATGAAGGGGATGGCCGCGTCGATGCCGGCAAGCGCCTCCATCGGGGTTTTCGCCGCGTTGAGCGTTTCGCTGCCGACCCGCAGGATCAGGTCCCCCTCGTAAAGAGGCCTCGCCCCGAAAGTCGCCTCGATCGTCGTGCCCGATCGGAGGATCATCTTCTCCAGGAGCGTCCCGCGAACCGGTGCACTGACGCCGAAGATTTTCTGGACGCCGGGGTTCGTCAGGCCCGCCTTGTAGCCGATCACCCTGCCGTATGCCGGCATGATCGCGGCGACGTACTCGGCCTGGATCTTCATGGCCTGCTCGAGAGTCGGGGCCGGTTCGAGGGCCGGCGCCGGCTGTTTCTTGAGATACAACTCGGCAAGCCTCGCGCCTTCGCCGGCCGCAAGGGCCTGGTGGCCCAGGGCCAGGACGAGGAGCAGGCTCCACAGGGCCGCGCGCAACAGACACCTTCTCTTCATCGCATTTCCCTCCTCATGTCTGGATCAAACGTTATCGGGATCGGCTGCCCGGCGCGGGGCGCCCTTCAGGGCCCGTAGCGGATGCTGAAGTCCTGGAAGGCTCCCGTGTAGGCCTCCTCGACAGCCTCCACGTGGTCGACGACGGCATGGCTGGGGCCGATGCGGCACCATGCGACGACCCGGTCGACGTCGTCGGGCTTACCCTCGAACACGGCCTCGACGCGCCCGTCGGGGAGATTCCGCACCCAGCCCCGGACGCTGTTCCGGATGGCTTCGTTGCGGGTCTTGGCCCGGAAGAAGACGCCCTGCACCATGCCGGTGACGATGACGCGGACTCTCTTCATACGAATCGGCTCGAGGCTAAAGGCTTCATCCTCGTCTACATCTTTTCCGTGTCACGGATGAGTTTGAGGAACCCCTCCTCGTCGAGGATCGTCACGCCCAGGGACTTGGCCTTCTCGAACTTCGAGCCGGGGTCGGCGCCTGCGACGACGTAGTCCGTCTTTTTCGACACCGACGACGTGGCCGTCCCGCCGAGGGATTCCACCATTTCCCTGGCCTTCTCCCGGGAAAAGCCGCTGAGCCCGCCGGTGAAGACGAAGGTCTTGCCCGCGAGGGCCGACGAGGTTGGCTTCTGCTCCGAAACGGGCATTACGCCTGCCTGCTCGAGCTTCCTGAGGACGGACAGGTTGTGCGGCTCGTGAAAGAACGCAAAGATGCTTTCGGCAATGGTGGGGCCGATCCCCTCGACCGCCGTGAGCTCCTCCTGGCTTGCCGCCTCGATCGCCCCGATGCTGCCGAATCTCTTCGTCAGGGTCTTCGCCACGTATTCGCCCACGTGCCGGATCCCCAGGGCGAACAGGAACCGTTCGAGCGGCGGCCGCTTCGATCCGGTGATGGCCGCGACCAGGTTCTCCGCGGACTTGTCGGCGAATCGCTCGAGCTCGAGGAGCTGCTCCTTGGTGATGCGGTACAGGTCCGCCGCGTCCCGGATAATGCCGGACTCCAGCAGGCGGTTGACGATCTTGTCGCCGATCCCCTCGATGTCCATCCCGTTGCGGGACACGAAGTGCTTGATCCGCTCCCTCAGCTGGGCGCCGCAGTCCGGGTTCACGCAGCGGTAGGCGGCTTCCCCCTCGGGCCGGACGACGGGGGCATCGCAGAAGGGGCATCGCCGGGGCATGCGAAAGGGTTTCTCGCCCCCCGTGCGCTTGGACTCGACGACCTTCACCACCTCGGGGATCACGTCGCCCGCCCTCTGGACGACGACCGTGTCCCCCACGTGGACGCCTTTTTTCAGGATCTCGTCCTCGTTGTGGAGCGTGGCGTGGGTGACGGTCACCCCCCCGACCTGGACGGGCTGCATGACTGCCACGGGCGTGAGGACGCCGGTGCGCCCGATCCCGACGATGATGTCCTCGATCACCGTCGTGGCCTGCGTGGGGGCGAACTTGACTGCGATGGCCCAGCGGGGGCTCCGGGAGACCATGCCCAGTTGATCCTGGAGGGACAGGGAATTGACCTTGAGGACGATCCCGTCGATCTCGTAGGGGAGTTTCTCCCGGATGGA
>CAYZKT010000048.1:0-16662 GCA_964478885.1 uncultured Syntrophaceae bacterium
CGATCATCGCGTAGAAGCCGATCATCATCAGCACGACGTAGATCCAGTAGTTGTATTTGGCGATGATCTCGTCCAGGACCGCTTCCATCTTAGAGCCCCTTCTCCATGTCCCCGCCCGAGGAGAGATCCCAGAACAGAGACGCCATGATGCTCGTGACCGCGAACCCCACGCCCAGCTCGACGATGAACACCCCCATGGAACGCCACTCGACCGGCCCGAGCGCCAGGAGGGCGTCCATCGCGCTGTAGTCGAGGAAAAGCCCCCCGAGCAGGGCGCACAGCACGCCCGTGCCGGTGTAGATGAACACGCCGGAGGAGGCCATGACGGCGTTGGCCCGGAGGCTGAAGAAGCGAAGCGAGGTCTTCAGGTCGAAGGCGATCACCATCAGGATGAACGACGCCCCCAGCACGACCCCGCCCTGGAACCCGCCCCCGGGGCTGTAGTGCCCGTGGGCGATCACGTACAGGCCGAAGAGCTGGATGAAGGGGATCATGGTCCGCGCGGCGACCTCGATGATGAGACTCGGTCCGATCGGCCGGTCCTGCGGCAGGGAGTAGTCCTTTTTCATGCGTCGGGCCTCCTCAGGACGCTGACGACCACGATGCCCGCGCAGAAGATGACGATGGTCTCGAACATCGTGTCATAGCCCCGGTAGTCCCCCAGCACCGCGGTGACGGCATTGGGGATGTGCGTCTCCGCAACGGTCCGTTCGATGTAGGTCGGCGAGACGTGGCGGGATGCCGGGGCGTTGGGGTCCCCCCAGGAAGGAAAATCGCGCGTGCCCCAGATCAGCAGGGCGCCCGCCAGCAGCGTGGAGATGAGAGCGATCCGTTTCAATCTTTGCTCCTCCTCGAAGTCCGCAGGATCGTCGCGATGAAAAACACCGTGCTGACCCCGGCACCGACGGTGGCCTCCGTAAACGCCACGTCCACGGCCCCCATCTCGGCCCAGAGCAGGCACATCAGGAAGCTGTACACGCTGAAGACCAGCGTGGCGGCAAGCAGGTCCTTCAGGACGATGGTCGTGACCCCGCAGATCACCACCAGGGTCAGCAGCAGCAGGTCGGCCTGCCAGATCATGACTCCTCCTCCTTCTTGCTCCAGGGCTTGACCCCAAGGGCGATGGCGGTCTGCATGACGGCATGCGTTGCGGTGGGACTCGCGATGAAGATGAATACGGCGATGAACAGGATCTTCAGGCTGACCAGGAGATCGGCCAGGACGAGGCTCTGGCCGTTGTAGAGGGCAAAGCCGACCGTCATCAGCACCGCTCCCAGCGAATCGGTCTTCCCCGCCGCGTGCATTCGCGTGTAGAAATCGGGCAGGCGCAGGATGCCGATGACCCCGCAGGCCAGAACGAAAATCCCCGTTGCGATCAGGACGGTGACAAGGATGTTGATCATGGACGGGCCTCCTCGTCCGCAGCCCCTCCGCCGGGGAGGTCCCCCGTGGGCCGGTGCTGGAAGTACTTCGCGGCGGCCAGGGTCCCGATGAAGTTCAGCAGCGCGTAGGCGAGCGATATGTCCACGAACATGCTCACGTTGTCGAACAGGACCCCGATGAACAGAAGCAGCACCGTCGCCTTCGTCCCGATCATGTTGCCGCCGATGATCCGGTCGAAGACCGACGGCCCGGCGATCATGCGGTACAGCGTCGGGAAGATCAGCAGGACGATGGCCACGGCCCCTGCGAGCATCACCGTCTGCATCAGCGTTCCTCCTCCAGGGCCTTGCGGATGCGCTCCTCCATCGCGCCCGGGCAGCCCTCGGCCGTGCTCCGCGTGAGCGCGTGCACCGTGAACTCGTCGCCGCGAATGTCCACGGTGACTGTGCCGGGGGTCAGGGTAATGGACTGGCCGAGGGTGACTTTGGAAATCGGCCGCGTGAGGACCGTGCGGAAGCGGATGATCTGCGGGTCGATGAGGTCCAGCATGCGGGGATGGAGCACCACGCGGATGACGTGGAGGTTCGCCAGGACGATCTCCCAGAGAAGGCTGGGGACGTAGAGGATCCAGCGCGGAAAACCGCGAAGCCATGATTTCGCATCGCCGCCCCAGAACAGCAGGCCGCTGCTGAAGTGCGCAACGAGCCCGCAGCAGATGATGCCAAGGGTCAGGTGGAAGGGGTCGAACATCCCCGAGAGGACGACCCAGACCACCGTCATGATGAGAAACGTGGCAAGCTTTGCCATGGCAATACTCACAGCCCGGTCACTCCGGCGACCGACCCCCTTCGACGGGGCCTGACGCGAGACCTGCAACGGGAGCAGACCCGCGCGCCCGCAGCATCGAAGTGTATGATTTTAAAACCGATTCCCCCTCACCAGGAAGGGTTGTCGATGAATAAAAAAAGGCCGGAATGATGTCCCGGCCCTTTTAATTTACCCATTTTTCTCGAAGCACGCAGGATGGATCGGTTTTCTTCCTCATCCGCATCCTTTCCCCGCAAGCGCGGTCAAGTTACTACAAAAAAATCCCGAAGTCAACAAAATAACGGGGCCGGGATGTTTTCCCGGCCCCGATGTCGACTGCGCGAACATGCCTTAATGCTGCCCGGCGATCTTCAGCCGGACTTCCGCCCGCTCGAGGGCGATCTTTGCCCGTTCGTACTCCGGGTCCTCCTTGGCGAACTTCGCCAGCTTCTGCTCGGCCGATTCCTTCGCCCGCCTGGCGCGATCGACATCGATCTGGTCGGCGCGCTCTGCCGTCTCGACGAGCACCGTCACCTTGCTGCCGGTCACCTCGGTGTAGCCCGTGGTCACGGCGTAGCTCGTGCGCTTGCCGTCCTTCAGGTAACTCAGCTCCCCGAACTTGATCGCCGACAGCAGCGAGGCGTGGCCCCGCAGTACGCCGAATTCGCCTTCGCTCCCGGGACAGGTCACCTCGTCGACCGTCCCGCTGTACGCCAGTTTCTCCGGAGTCACGATCTCCAGCAAGAGTTCCTCTGCCATGGCTCTTCCCTCCGGACCGGTTATTCGGCCAGCCTCCTGGCCTTTTCAACGGCTTCCTCGATGCCGCCCACCATGTAGAAGGCCTGCTCGGGAAGCTCGTCGTGCTTGCCGTCCAAGATCTCCTTGAACCCGCGCACCGTGTCCTTCACGGTCACGAACTTGCCTTCGGTGCCCGTGAACTGGGCGGCGACGAAGAAGGGCTGAGACAGGAAACGCTGGATCTTGCGGGCGCGGCCGACCGTCAGCTTGTCGTCCTCGGAAAGCTCGTCCATGCCGAGGATGGCGATGATGTCCTGGAGGTCCTTGTAGCGCTGCAGGATCAGCTGCACGCTGCGGGCCACCTGGTAGTGCTCTTCGCCCAGGACGTTGGGGTCGAGGATGCGCGAGGTGGAATCCAGCGGGTCCACGGCGGGGTAGATGCCGAGCTCGGCGATGGGCCGGGAGAGAACGACCGTCCCGTCGAGGTGGGCGAACGTCGTGGCCGGGGCCGGGTCCGTGAGGTCGTCGGCGGGAACGTAGACGCACTGCACGGCCGTGATGGACCCCTTGTCCGTCGAGGTGATCCGCTCCTGCAGGGCGCCCAGGTCCGTGGCCAGCGTGGGCTGGTAACCGACGGCGGAGGGCATGCGGCCCAGGAGCGCGGAGACCTCGGAGCCCGCCTGGGTGAACCGGAAGATGTTGTCGACGAAGAGAAGCACGTCCTGCCCTTCCACATCGCGGAAGTACTCGGCGGCGGCCAGGGCCGTGAGGGCCACGCGGGCCCGGGCTCCCGGGGGCTCCGTCATCTGGCCGTAGATCAGGGCGGCCTTGGAGATAACGCCCGACTGCTTCATTTCGAGGTAGAGGTCGTTTCCTTCTCGGGTGCGCTCGCCCACGCCGGCGAACACGGAGATGCCGCCGTGGTGCATGGCGATGTTGTGGATCATCTCCATCATGACGACGGTCTTGCCGACGCCGGCGCCGCCGAACATGCCCATCTTGCCGCCGCGGGGGAAGGGAACCAGCAGGTCGATGACCTTGACGCCCGTCTCGAGCACGTGGACCGACGTGTCCTGCTCGAGGAACGCCGGGGCCGGCCGGTGAACGGGCATCCGCTTGTCCGTCACGATGGCGCCCAGGCCGTCCACGGGACGCCCGACGACGTTGATGATGCGCCCGAGACCCGCCTCGCCGACGGGAACCATGATCGGGGCGCCCGTGTCCTTCACGGGCATGCCGCGCACGAGACCGTCGGTGACGTCCATGGCGATGCAGCGCACCACGTTGTCGCCGAGGTGCTGGGCCACCTCGATGATGAGGTTGTCCTCGGTGTCATCGATGGCCTTGTTCGTGATGGTGAGGGCCGTCAGGATGGTGGGAAGTTTCCCCTCTGCGAACTCCACGTCGACAACAGGCCCGATAACCTGTACCACGGTTCCGATATTCATAACTCTCTCCTGTGAATTGTGTTTTCCTTCTCTAGGGGTTCACGGCCGGTCCCGCCCCGTCGGGGGAGGCGGCCCGGATCATCAGCCTGCCTTGAGGGCCTCGGTGCCGCCCACGATGTCCATGAGTTCCATCGTAATGGCCGCCTGCCGGGCCTTGTTGTACTTGAGGGTCAGGGAACGGACCATCTCCTCGCAGTTGCTCGTGGCGTTGTCCATGGCCACCATGCGCGCGCCGTTCTCGCCGGCCGAGGTCTCCAGCAGCGCCCGGAAGATCAACACGCGAAGGTACATCGGCAGCAGCTGGTCGAGCAGCACCTCGTCGGAGGGCTCGTAGATGTAGTCGATCCGCTTGTCGATGTCCACGTCCTCGCCCCCGATGGAGGGCAGGGGCAGGAGCCGGACGGTCTTGGGCTTCTGGATGCCCACGTTGTGGAACTCGCTGTAAATCAGGTACAGCTCGTCGTACTCCTCGGCGACAAAGGAGGGGATCGCGTCCTCGCCGATGGCGATGGCGAGGTTCATGTCGAATTTCCGGAAGACGTCGGCGTGCGCGTTGACCACCTTCGCCTTCCTGCGGAAGTAGTCGCGTGCCTTGCGGCCCACGGGGATGAGCTGCACGTCCTTGCCTTCCGCTGCCTTGGCCTTCATGAACTGCTCGGCCATCTTGATGAGGTTCGTGTTGAAGCTCCCGCAGAGTCCCCGGTCGGAGGTCATGAGGATGACCCGGATCCTCCGGGGGTCCCTCACCGCCAGCAGCGCATGGGCCCGCGTGTCCACGCGCAGGGCGAGGCTGCTCAGCACGTCCATGAACTTGATCGCGTAGGGCCGGAAGTTCTCCATCCGCAACTGGGCGGACTTGAGCTTCGCGGCCGCGACCATGTTCATGGCCCGGGTGATCTGCTTGGTCTTGCCAACCGCAGTGATCTGTCGTTTGATGTCTCTGAGTGCCATTCTCTATCTCTCTTCCCGTACGTTTCCGGCATCCGGCTCGAGCCGGGTTCCGGCAGGCCAGGCGCCGCAGGGGCCCGACGCGGATGTCCTGCCTGCGCGCAGGATCAGCCCGCCACGAAGATCGCGTCGAACTCGGTGAGGGCGTCCTTCATCTTCTTCTCGAGCTCGGGGCTGATGACCTTCTTGTCCTCGATCTCCGTCATGATCTCGGGGTACTTGCTCTTCACGTAGTTGAGCACTTCGGGTTCGTACGCCTTGATCCGGTCGATGGGGAGCTTGTCCAGGAAGCCCTTGGAGCCCGCGAAGAGGACCACGATCTCCTCGGAGAGCGACATGGGCTTGTACTGGGGCTGCTTGAGGAGCTCGACGAGCCGCACGCCGCGCTCGAGCTGGGCCTGGGTCGCCTTGTCGAGGTCGCTTCCGAACTGGGCGAAGGCGGCCATCTCGCGGTACTGGGCGAGGTCGAGCTTCAGGGTGCCGGCCACCTGTTTCATGGCCTTCACCTGGGCGGCGCCGCCGACGCGGGACACGGAGAGGCCGACGTTGATGGCGGGCCGGACGCCCGAGTAGAAGAGGTTGGGCTCCAGGTAGACCTGGCCGTCGGTGATCGAAATAACGTTCGTCGGGATGTAGGCCGACACGTCGCCGGCCTGCGTCTCGATGACGGGCAGGGCCGTCAGGGAGCCGCCTTTTCCGTACTCCTCGCTCACGCGGGCGGCGCGTTCGAGAAGCCGGGAGTGGTTGTAGAAGATGTCGCCGGGGTAGGCCTCGCGTCCGGGGGGCCGCCTCAGGAGCAGCGAGATCTGCCGGTAGGCCACGGCCTGCTTGGACAGGTCGTCGTAGATGATCAGGGAGGACTGCCCGCGGTCTCTCCAGTACTCGCCGATGGAGCAGCCGCAGTAGGCGGCGACGTACTGCAGGGTGGCGGGGTCGCTCGCGCAGGCCGCGACGACGACGGTGTAGTCCATGGCGCCGTTTCGTCTCAGGGCTTCCACGACCTGGGCCACGGTGGACTTCTTCTGGCCGATGGCGACGTAGATGCACTTGACGCCTTCCGTCTTCTGGCGGATGATCGCATCGATGCCGATGGCGGTTTTGCCGATCTGGCGGTCGCCGATGATCAGTTCGCGCTGCCCCCTGCCGATGGGCGTCATGGCGTCGATGGCCTTGAGCCCCGTGTACATGGGCTGGTTGACGGGCTGGCGGGCGATGACGCCGGGGGCGACCATCTCGATGCGGCGGAACTCCTTGGTCTCGATGGGGCCCTTGCCGTCCAGCGGCCGGCCCGTGCCGTCGATGACGCGGCCCAGCAGGCCGTCGCCCACGGGCACTTCCGCGATGCGGCCCGTGCGCTTGACGATGTCGCCTTCCTTGATCTGGGTGTCGTCGCCGAGAATGGCGACACCGACGTTGTCCCGCTCGAGGTTCAGCACCATGCCCAGGATCCCGCCGGGGAACTCGAGGAGCTCCATGGCCATGGCGTTCTGGACGCCGTAGATGCGGGCGATGCCGTCGCCGACGGACAACACCGTTCCGGTTTCGCTGATATCCAGCTTCTTCTCATACTCCTTGATCTGCTTGGAGATGATCTGACTGATTTCCTCTGCCCTGATCGGTTCCATTCTCCTATCTCTCCTCTCCTAAGAGCTTCCTGATGTTGCCCAGTTGTGCCTTTATGCTTCCGTCGTACAGGGTGTCCCCGACCCGGACGACGAGCCCCCCGATGAGCGAGGTATCGTCCTCGACCGTCATTTCCACTTCCTTGCCCGTCATTTCGGCCACCCGATGCTTGAGGGTCTGCTCCAGCTCGGCGTTGAGCGGGTAAGCGGTCCGGACGGAAACGCGGACCTTCTTCAGGCTCTTGTCCATGAGCTCCTTGTAGGCGTTCTCCACCTCCCCGAGCATCCCGATGCGCTGCTTGTCCACGAGCAACCTCAGGAAGTTGGCCGTCCGGTCGGACATCGTCACGCGGCCGAGAAGCTCCTCAATGACGGTCTTCTTGGCCTTCAACTCAAAGATGGGGTTGGCCAGGAACTCCTGCAGGGCCTTGTTCTGTACGACGATGGACGAGAAGGACAACAGTTCCCTGCCGTAGTCTTCGATCTTCCCCTCCTCGACAGCGATGTCGAAGAAGGCCCGCGCGTACCGCTTTGCCAGATCGCTGCTGATCAATTTTTCTTCACCATCCTGTCAAGATATTCGCGAACCATGCCTTCATGGTCTTCTTTGGTGACCTTCTTCTTGAGGATGTCCTCGGCCATCTGGACGGCCAGCTCGGAGGCCTCGAGCCGCAGCTCGTTCTTGGCCTTTTTGAGCTCCTGCTCCATCCTCGCCTTGGCGTCCTCCTTCATCTTCTCGGCGGCGCGCCCGGCATCGGCGATGATCCGTTGCTTCTCCTCCTCGCCCTGGGCCTTGATCATGGCCGCGATGCCCTGGATCTCCTCCTCGGCCTTCTTGATCTTCTCGTCATACTCCTTGAACTTCTTCTCGGCGTCCGCCTTGACCACCTCGGCCTCCTCCAGGGACGCCTTGATGCCCTCGCGGCGGCCCGCGAAGAAGCTCTTCATCTTCTTCCACATCAGCCAGTAGAGGATGCCCATCAGCACGAGGAAGTTGGCAACCCTCCAGCCGAAGTCGATGAGCTGCGCCTTGGTGTCGACGTGCTCCTCGCCGCCGGCCGCCCAGGCCGCAACGGCGAACAGCAGGGTCCCGAAGCACGTCAGAACGCCTGCCCACTGCGATTTGCTCAGAAACAGCGTCTTCTCTCCCCGGTTCATTGGACGCTCCTTCCCAGGACCTTTTCGGCTATTTCGGAGGAGATCCTCAAGGATTGATTCCGCAGGAGTTCCCTCGCCGATGCCAGCTCCTTTTCCAGTTTCGCCTGAAATTCTCCCATCATCCCGGCGATTTCGGCCTTGGCCTTGTCGGTGATGATCTTGGCAGCTGCGGTGCCCTCCTTGGCGAGGTCCCCCTTCTGGCCCATGGCCTCCATCTTGGCGGCCCGGATCTTCTCCTCGTACTCGGCGACCCGCCGGTCGATCGTCTCCTGGACGGTCTTCACCTCTTCCTGGGCCTTGTCCAGGATTTCCTTCCTGCGATCCATGATCCGCAGGAGCGGTTTGTAGAGCACTTGATTGAGAATCCAGATCAAAAGGAGAAACAAGACAAGCTGGATGAACAAGGTGTAATCGATATCGACCATCTACCTACCCTCTCTCTCTCGCTGCATCGAGCAGGCACAAAAAAACCGAGGGAACTTACGAATTCGCCCGGTTCAAAACGGAAAACAGCCCTTTCGGGTCCTTTACAGCCACCCGGAGCAAAATTGCGTCTAACCGGCTGGAATGATTGGCGCTTTTCATGAAACGTCCCTTTGCTCCGTCCTGCTAAAACCGCGGTCTTCTAATCACAAACGCTCAAAATTGTCAAGCTTTTTTTCCCCGGAAAGCAGGGCATGGCGGGGGCCGACGAAGCCCCCCCGGAAGGTGATCCTCCCCCGGGAACACCCGGAGCGGGAATGCATCGAAAAAGACTCGGTTATTCGGCTTTCGGGGCGGAGCCTCCCTTCGCCATCTGGCAGTTGCCCTCGAAAAGACCCCCCTCGTGCACGATGAAGACACCGGTCTTGATGTTGCCGGTGAGCCGCCCCGTCGAGTCGATCTCCATCCGCTCACGGACTTCCACGGTCCCGCGGACATCCCCCCCGACCATCAGGCTGTCCACCTGGATGTCGGCCTCGATGCGGCCCCCCTGCCCCACGACAAGAGTGCCCTTGCCGAGGATCTCCCCCTTGAAGGTGCCGTCGAGCCTCACGGCGCCGGTAAAGATCAGTTTCCCCTCGAACTCGGTCCCCTCGCCGAGAAACGCTTTGATTTCCAAGTCTTTTTTCCCCTTGTTCAGCATGACATTCTCCTTCGGAGAGGCTTAGGGCATAAGGCTCAGGGCTTATGGCCCGGAAGAAGAGTCCTTTCGCCTTTCGCCTTTCGCTTTTTGCCTTTTGCCTTTGGCCGTCTACGACTGCAGCACGTACCGCCTCATGCTCACGTTCATCAGGAAGCCCATGGCGGCCATCATCTTCACCATGGAGGAGCCGCCGTAACTGAAGAACGGCAGCGGGATGCCCACGACGGGGAGGATGCCCAGGACCATGGCCACGTTGATGAAGACACCCCAGAAGATCAGCATGGTCACGCCGAAGGCGATGAGCGTCCCCAGGTAGTCCCTGGAGTGCTGGGCGATCTTCAGCCCCCAGAGGACCAGGGCCAGGAACAGGACGAGCACGAGCAGGGCCCCCAGAAACCCCCATTCCTCGGCAAAGACGGAAAAGACGAAATCCGTCTGCTGCTCGGGCAGGAACTTCAGCTGGCTCTGGGTCCCCTTCATGAACCCCTTGCCGATAATACCCCCGGAGCCGACGGCGATGATCGACTGGATGATGTGGTAGCCCGCCCCCAGGGGGTCCCGCTCGGGGTCGATGAACGTCAGGACCCGTTCCTTCTGATACTCGGCCAGGAAGTTCCACCCCAGCGGGATGACGAGCAGCACGACGGCCGTCAGCCCCACGAGGGTCCTCCACCGGACCCCGATGAAAAGAACCATGGACCCGAAGAGGATCATGAGCATCAGGGCCGTCCCCAGGTCCGGCTGCTTTAATACCAGAACAAAGGGCACCAGGACAATCAAAAAGGGAACGACGAGTTCCCGGATCCCGACCTTGTCTTCGATCCGGTGGTCGTTGAAGTACTTCGCCAGGGCGAATATGAGGGTGATTTTCACCAGCTCCGAGGGCTGCATGGTGAAGCCGCCCAGGTTGATCCACCGCTGGGAGCCCTTCGTCACCGACCCCACGGCGAAGACGGCGACGAGCAACACGACGGCCATTGTGTGAATGACGTAGGCGTACCGGGCGATCCAGCGGTAATCGAAGGCAAAGGCCAGCACCATCACGCCCATCCCGAGGAGGACCCAGCGCATCTGCTTGAAGTAGGGCTCCCCCGAGATGCCGTGGCCCGCGCTGTAGAGGTTCAGCACACCCATGCCCACGATGACCGTGATGAGCGTCATCAGCGTCCAGTCGAAATTGAAGATGAGCCGGCGGTCGATCTTCATGGCCGCACCTTCCCCGCAAAGTAGGCTTCGATGACCTTCCTGGCCACCGGCGCGGCGGCCGACCCGCCGTGGCCCGAGTGCTCGGCGACGACGGCCACGACGATCTCCGGGTTGTCCCGGGGGGCGAAGCTGACGAACAGGGCGTGGTCCCGGTACTCGTAGGGGTACGAGGACCCGTCGTCGCCCTCGGCCATGCCGATGACCTGGGCGGTCCCCGTCTTGCCGCAGACGTCCTTGCCCGCCACGCGGGCCTGCCCTCCCGTGCCGCCGGGTTCGTTCACGACGCCCCACAGCGCCTGTTTCAGCAGCTGCACGCTTTCCTGGCTCACGGGGAGCACGGCCTTCTTCTCCGGGCGGAACTCCTCGATGATCTCCCCGTCGTCGGTCTCGATCCGTTTCACAATCCGCGGGGTGAAGAACTCGCCGTTGTTCGCGACGGCCGCGTAGGCGTTGGCCAGCTGCAGGGGGGTGGCCGTGTTGTAGCCCTGGCCGATGGCGATCGAGATCGTCTCGCCGGGCTGCCAGGCCACACCGAAGCGCGCCAGCTTCCAGTCCTTCGTCGGGATGAGCCCCCGGCGCTCGCCCGCCATGGCGACGCCCGTCCGGGCACCCAGCCCGAAGGCCTGGGCGTACTCGGCCAGTCGGTCGACACCGAGCAGTTTCCCCACGTTGTAGAAGTACACGTCGCAGGACTCCACGATGGCCCGGTGCAGGCTCACCCGGCCGTGGCCCTGCTTGCGCCAGCAGCGGAAGGTGCGGGACCCCATCTCGAAGTGGCCGGGGCAGTTGAAGGCCGTCTCGGGGGTGATGATCCCCTCTTCCAGGGCCGCCGCCGCGACGATCAGCTTGTACGTGGAGCCCGGCGGGTACTGGCCCGCGATGGCCCGGTTTTCCATGGGGTGCAGGGGGTTCGAAGAGATCTTCTCCCACACGTCGGCGCTCACGCCCCGGTTGAAGAGGTTGGGATCGAACCCCGGCCGGCTCACCAGGGCGAGCACGGAGCCGTCCCGGGGGTCGAGGGCCACGACGGCGCCGGCCTTGCCCTCCATCGCCGTCCAGGCCGCCTTCTGGACCTGGGAGTCGATAGTCAGCAGGACCCGGTGGCCCTGGACGGGCTCGACGCGGCCCAGGGTCTTGACCTTGCGGCCGACGACGTTGACCTCGACCTGCTCGCCGCCCGCCTTTCCCCGGATATAGGGGTCGAGGGCCCTCTCCAGGCCGAACTTCCCGATAAAGTCCCCGCTCTTGTACCCGGCGGTCTTGTCCCGCTCGAGCTCCTCGCGGCTCACCTCGCCGATGTATCCGATGACGTGCGCCATGCTCTCCCCGTAGTAGTATTCCCGGACGGGCATGACGTCGATGCCCACGCCGGGCAGTTCCAGGGAGTGGGTCTCGATGAGGGCGAGCTTCTCGCGGCTCACGTTGCGGTCGACCCGCAGCGGCGTGAAGGGCCGCCGGTTCTCTCGGATCGTCTCGTAATCCAGGGGGAACGTGAGGCCCACCTTCGCGTAGAGCGCCTCGAGCTTCTCCACGAGCCCCCTGAGATCCTTGACGTCCTCGGGGAAGATGACCACGTCGTAGGAAGGCCGGTTCTCCACGAGGACGACGCCGCGGGAATCGAGCACGATCCCCCGCATGGCCTTCACCTCGCGGATACGGATGCGGTTGTTCTCGGAGCGCTTGAGCAGGTCCTCGCCCTTGATGATCTGGAGGTACCAGAGCCTCAAGACGAGCAGGCAGACGGCAACCAGGATCACCCAGAAGAAGAAGGTGAACCGATCACGGTATTCGCCCGGGTCGTACCGGACAAGCCTATCGCGCTTCTCCAGCATAGAAGTCGACCCCCAGGCGGTTGAACAGCGTGAAGACCGCGGGGCTCAGGACCCCCGCGACCAGGGCCTGCGGCAGGGTTATCCGCAGCAGGCTGTCCGACACATCGGTGCCGTAGATGATCCAGTACACGGCAAAGAGGAAGAGCCCCTCCAGCATCACGCAGAGAAAGACGTAGGCCATGATGAAGAGCATCCGCTCCCCGTAGATCCGCGGCGACAGCAGGCTGGAGAGGACGAAGAGCACGACGTAGACGAAGGTCGTGAGCCCCATGATCGTGCCCGACAGGCAGTCGAGGAGAAACCCGAGCAGAAAGGCGAGCACGCCGCCCCGCAGCATGTCGAGATGGAATCCGGCCCAGACGACCAGGATAAGGGAAACCTCGATGCCGATCCGCCCGCCGAAGACGAGGTCCAGCAGCGTCCGCTGGAGGACGACGAGCAGGACGGCGAAGAAGGGAAGGATGATGTAGTAGGCCATGGATTCGGGTATCGGGGTTCGGGGTTCGGGTACCGGGTATAAAAAGGATTTTTCCACCCCTATACCCTAGACCCGAGCCCCTAGACCCTGTCTTTAGTCTTTTTCCGTCTGCAGCACGAGCACTTCCTCGATTTTCGAGAAGTCCACCGACGGCACCACCTCGATCGTCTGGAACAGGCCGGGCTCCTTCTTGTCGGCCCGGGCGACGGTCCCCAGCATCAGCCCCTTGGGAAACATCCCCCCGAGCCCCGAGGTGACGACGGCCTCGCCGACCTTCACCTCCTCGGTGCGCTGCACGTACTTCAGGCGCGAGAGCCGGTGCCCCCCGCCCTGGAGGATCCCCTGGGCGCGGCTTCCCTGGACGAGGGCGTCGATGTTGCTGTTGTAGTCCGTCACGAGCAGGATCTTGGCGTAATTCCAAGAGGCCTCGATGACCCGGCCCACGACCCCGTCCGGCGAAATCACGGGCAGGCCGTCCTTCACGCCGTCGCGGGTCCCCCGGTTGATCAGGATCGTCCGGAAGGGCGAGGAGCCCTCGTTGCCCACGACCCGCGCGGCGATCGTGGGGTAGACGGTGCTGTCCTCGAGGGCGAGCACCTTTTTGAGCCGGCTTCCCTCGAGGGACATCTCCCGGTAGTAGTTGACCTCGCTCTGCAGGGCCGCGATCCTCTTGCGCAGCTCCCGGTTCTCCTCCTCGAGCCCCACGAGGAAGAGGTAACGCTTCCACGCCCCGCCCACGGAGTCCACGCCCGAGTGAATCCCCTGCTCCACGGGGGCCGTCACCTCGAAGACGAGCTTCTTCATGATCCCCGGGCTTCCCGGGCGCCTGAGGCTCTGGGACAAGATGACGAGGGAAACGGCAATCAGGATGAAGGCTACGATAAGGGCGAGATACTTCTTGAACAACAACGCTCCTCACCTGCAATGACGTTGAAGCGGCGGCTCTTCCCGCCCGGGCGCCTCCGGGGCTCGCGGGGCGGTGCCGCCGACGGTGTGCGAAGCGGTGAAGGTCGACGCCGCCCGCCGGCTCACAGCTGAATGGCGACCTCGCGGAGAAGTTCCAGTTCGTCGAGGGCGATGCCGGAGCCCCGGGCCACCGTGGACAGGGGATCGTCGGCGACGCTGACGGGCAGCCCCGTCTCCTCCCGGAGCAGCGTATCGAGGTTCCGCAGCAGGGCTCCGCCGCCGGTGAGCACGATGCCGCGGTCCACGATGTCGCCCGCCAGTTCCGGCGGCATCTGTTCCAGGGCGTCGCGGATCGTGTCGACGATGATGCTGACGGGCTCCGCAATGGCCTCCCGGGCCTCTTCGGAGTTGATCTCGATGATCTTCGGGATCCCCGAGATGAGGTCCCGCCCCTTGACCTCGACGGTCTTGAGCTCCTCGTCCGGGTAGGCGCAGCCGATCGTGGTCTTGATCATCTCGGCCGTGCGCTCGCCGATGAGAAGGCTGTACTTGCGCTTCAGGTACTGCACGATGGCCTCGTCCATCTTGTCGCCGGCCACGCGGACCGACTTGGCGTAGACGATGCCGGAGAGGCTGATCACGGCCACTTCCGTCGTCCCGCCGCCGATGTCGACCACCATGGAGCTCACGGGCTCCTTGATGGGCATGCCGGCGCCGATGGCTGCCGCCATGGGCTCCTCGATGAGGTAGACCTCGCGGGCGCCGGCCGACTCGGCCGTCTCCTTGACGGCCCTGCGCTCGACCTGGGTGACCCCCGAGGGAATCGATACGATGATGCGCGGCCGGATCAGGGTCCGGCGGTTGTGCACGCGCTGGATGAAGTGACGGAGCATGGCCTCGGTGATGTCGAAATCGGCGATGACGCCGCCCTTCATGGGCCGGATGGCCTCGATGTTCCCGGGCGTCTTGCCGAGCATGAGCTTCGCCTCGGCCCCCACGGCGAGGACCTTCTTGATCCCGCGGGCGTCGCGGTGAACGGCCACGACGGAGGGCTCGCGCAGGACGATGCCTTTCCCCCTGACGTAGACGAGGGTGTTGGCCGTGCCGAGATCGACGGCCAGGTCGTTCGAGAATTTGCCGAGTATGAAATCGAACAGCAAAACGCTTCCTCCCGATGTTACTGGAAAAAACGCCGAACCATCCCGGCGATTTCCCATTGGAAAGGTGTCATATACAGTATTTGCACGGGCGAATCAATGCCTTTTTGACAAAAAACGATTGCATTTTGACCTCAATTATAATAGGGATTTTCCCTTAACGCGACACTCGAGGGACACCCCATGCTTCAATTCATGCGCAAACACGCCCAGAGCTGGCTGATCAAGGTTCTGCTGGTTTTGATCATCGTCGTCTTCGTCCTCTACTTCGGATCGACGCGCTGGAACGAGCCTGCCGAGGCCCTGGTGACGGTGAACGACAAGGTGATCACCTTCAGCGACTACCGCAAGGAATACCAGAACCTGCTTGACATGTACCGCCAGCGGCTGGGCGCCAACCTCACGGAAGACGTCATCAAGAGCCTCAACCTCAAGCAGCAGGCCCTGGACAACCTCGTCAACCAGACGGTTCTCACCATGAAGGCCGAGGAGATGGGCATCCGGGTGAGCGACGAGGAAGTCCGCACCGTCATCGCCATGCAGCCCGCCTTCCAGCGCGACGGCGTCTTCGATGCCAGGCGTTACGAGCAGCTGCTGCGGTACCAGCGGATGAGCCCCGAGGAATTCGAGGCGATGCAGAAGAAGGCCCTCATGACGGTCAAGCTCCAGGACATCTTCCGCCAGGGCGTGAAGGTCTCCGAACGGGAGATGCAGGACATCCACCGCATGCAGTCCGAGCGCATCAACGTGGAGCTCTTCAAGCTGCCCGCCCGGGCCTGCCGCGGCAAGGTGAACGCCACGAAGGAGGAGCTGGAAAAATACTACAACGACCGCAAGGACGATTTCCGCATCCCCGCGAAGGTGCAGGTGAAGGTCCTCTCCTTCCCCGCCGAGAGCTACGCGGGGAAGGTGGACGTCTCGACCGAGGAGATCCGGAGCGCCTACGAAGCCAACAAGGGAAAGATGCCCGCCGTGAAGGGGCAGCCCCCGCCGCTCGAGGCCGTCAGGGGACGGATCGCCGAGGAGATCCGGCTGATGAAGGCCATGGGTCTCGCCGCCGAGAACGCGAAGAAGGCCCACGACACGATCTACCAGGAAGAGAACTTCGACGCCTACGCCGCGAAGAACGGGCTGCGCGTCCAGGAGACGGGCTTCTTCTCGGCCCGGGAACTGCCGTTGGAGCTGAGGCAGATCCGGGACGCGGAAACGCAGATCTTCGGTACCCGCACGGGCGAGATCACCCCCGTGCTCTCGTCGCCCCGCGCCCACTACGTCATCCGGGTGACGGCGAGAAAGGATGCCGCCACCCCGCCCTTCGACGAGGTCCGGAAGGACGTCGAGGAGCGCTGGGCCGCGGGCGAGGCGCTCAGGATCTGCCGCAAGGAGGCAGAGGGGGCACTGGAGAGCATGCGGAAAGGCGAAGACTTCCGAAAGGTCGCGAAGGAAAAGGGCGCCGAGGTGGTGGAAACGGGGCTCTTCGCCCCGGGCACGGAGATCCCCAAAGCGGGCACCTCGCAGGAGCTGATCAACGCCGTCTTCCAGCTCTCCGAGAAGGCGCCCTACCCCACCGAGGTCTTCGCCACGGGCGACGGCACCCTCATCATCCCGCGGTTCAAGGAGCGCAAGCGGGTCGACGACGGTTCCTGGGAAAAGCAGAAGGATCTCCTGAAGGTCATCCTGCTCCGGGCCAAGGAGGCCGAATACTTCCAGGCCTGGCTCAAGGAGGTCCGCGAGACCATGGAAAAGGACGGCAAGATCAAGACGAGCGAGAATGTCCAAAAGCTGTAGCCGCAGGCGGCTCCAGCTTCAGGCACGAGGTCCGAGGTTCGAGGACCGAGGAAAGAATAAGAAAA
>CAYZKT010000049.1:0-16430 GCA_964478885.1 uncultured Syntrophaceae bacterium
CCCGACCGGGTGGCCGAGCTTCTCGGCCTCATGGGCGACGCGTCGGACAACATCCCCGGCGTGCCGGGCGTGGGGCCCAAGACGGCGCTGCAGCTGATCAAGGATTACGGTTCCGTCGAGGGGGTTCTGCAAAACGCGGCGAAGATCCGCAACGAGAGGATCCGGAAGGCCGTCACGGAGCATGCGGATCAGGCGCGGCTCTCCCGGGAGCTCGCACTCGTGAAAACCGATGCCGTAGTCGATCTCGACCTCGATCGCGCGCGCTACGAGGGGCCGGACCGCGAAAGCCTGAAGGCCCTCTTCAAAGAGATGGAATTCTCGTCGCTCATCCAGGACCTGGAGGTCCGCGACCGGGCCGAAAGCGGCCCGGTCCGCCTCGTCTCGACGGCGGAGGAGCTTCACGGGGCGGTGCGCGACATCGAAAAAGCCGGGGCCGTCGCCCTCTGCCCGGTCCTCACCTCCGAGCTGCCCATGTATGCCGACCTCGTGGGGCTCGGCCTGGCGCACACGCCGGGGGAGGCCATGTACGTTTCTCTGGCCGCAGGCAAGGCGGCCTGGCGCGACCATGCCCTGAAGGAACTCTCGCATGTTCTGGCGGGCGAGAAGGTCCTCAAGCACGGCCACGACCTGAAAAACATCTTCATCGCGCTCGCCCGCGTCGGGATTTTCCTGCGGGGTGCGGGCGACGACACCATGGTGGCCTCCTACCTGCTGAACCCCTCGAAGAAGAGCCACGACATTGCCGAGGCGGCCCGCGAGTTTCTCGACCGCGAACTCACCCCGGCGAAGGAGCTGCTGGGAAGCGGGGCGAAGGCCCTCTCGCCCGCAGACCTGGACCCGGCAAGCATGGCCCCCTACGCGGGCGAACGCGCCGAGGCGGCCCTGCGGATTCGTCCTGTCGTGGCGGAGAAGATCCGGGATGTCGGTCTCGAGGACCTCTACGGGAAGGTGGAGATGCCGCTCGTGGAAGTGCTGGCCTCCATGGAGCAGCGGGGGGTCCTGGTCGATCTCAAGCGGCTCGGGGAGATGTCGGCTCAGTTCGACCAGCTCCTGTCCGGTTCCGAGGAGAAGATCTACGGCCTGGCGGGCGAGCGCTTCAACATCAACTCGCCCAAACAGCTCCAGGTGGTGCTCTTCGACAAGCTCAAGCTCGCGAAGGGGCGGAAGATCAAGGAAGGGTACTCGACGGATGTGGAGACGCTCACGGCGCTTGCCCGGTCCCACGCGCTGCCCGCGGAAATCCTCGCGTACCGCAGCATCGCGAAGCTCAAGTCGACCTACGTCGACGCCCTGCCGGCGATGGTGCACCCGCAAACGGGGCGGATCCACACCTCCTACAACCAGACCGTCACGGCCACGGGGCGCCTCTCGAGCAGCAACCCCAACCTGCAGAACATCCCCATCCGCACGCCCGAGGGCCGGCGCATCCGCCAGGCCTTCGTCGCCCCGAAAGGGTCCGTGCTGGTGTCGGCAGACTACTCCCAGATCGAGCTGCACGTGCTCGCCCACCTGTCCGGCGACGAAACCCTGATCGAGGTCTTCGAGGCCGGGGAGGACATTCACACCCGCACCGCCTCGGCCCTCTTCGGGGTCTTCCCCGAGATGGTCAGCGCCGACATGCGGAGGCGCGCCAAGGTGATCAACTTCGGCGTCATCTACGGGATGAGCCCCTTCGGCCTTTCCCGGGAGCTGGGGATCGGCCAGGCCGAGGCGAAGGAGTACATCGACAACTACTTCGACCGCTACAGGGGGGTCCGGAAATTCCTGGACGGGATCCTCGAGGAGGCCCGCAGGGACAAGTACGTCTGCACCCTGCTGAACCGCCGCCGCTACATCCCCGAGATCGCGAGCTCCAACGCCGCGCTGCGCCAGTTTGCCGAGCGCACCGCCATCAATGCGCCCATCCAGGGCACCGCGGCCGATCTGATCAAGATCGCCATGATCAACCTGCACACCCTGCTGAAGAAGCGCCACCCGAAGGCGGCCATGATCATGCAGGTGCACGACGAGCTGGTGTTCGAGGTCCCCGAGGCGGAGAAGGACGACGTCATGGCCCTCGTAAAGCGCGAGATGGAGGGGGTCATGAAGCTCCGCGTGCCGCTGAAGGTGGAGATCGCGGCGGGGCACAACTGGGACGAAGCGCATTAGGCGGCTGGTGGCCGGTGGCGCATCCCTTCGGAATCGGGAAGCTGGGAAGTTGAGAAGTTGTGAAGCTTGGAGAGGCTGAAGCCAAATTCACCGTCTTCGTATTTCCGAGCTTCCTAACGTCAAAGCTTCTTAACATCCATCCGTACAGGGCGCCTTGCATCTAAACCTTTTTGACCAGCCTCTGGGCAACGTTCCCATTGTCTGAAGGGGATTTGGACGGAACAGACGGAATAGACCGGGTAAAATTTATCCAGGGAGGTGCGGACCATGAGCCTTCTGAGCAAGACGACCTGTGCGGTGGCGGCGGTGATGATTGCCTGCTTCGCGTCCCCGGCGTCGGCGGCGGAGCCGAAGAAACCCCTGACCCGGTACTGGGTGAGCATGGCGACTTCGAACATGTCGATCCCGGGCATGTCCCAGGGGGAGATGTCGGGGCTGCAGGGCATGATCCTGGGGAAGATGGCGGGGGTCGGGCCGAAACGGACGCTGCTCCTCCAGCTCAGCGCGCCGGGGAATCCCCCCGCGGCGCCCGAGGCGACGCACGACATCCCGACCGGCCTGGAGATGGGCAACACCCTACCGCTGCTGATCCCCGAGCGCGAAAAGCCGGTGCGGGGCGAAGAGCCGCAGGAGCGGAAGGCGGAGAAGCCGAAGGTGCGCATGCTCTTCTACTGGGGATGCGGCGAAGCGGTGAGGCCCGGGCAGCCGAAGGTGCTCGACACGGAGAAGATGAGCATGCCGGATTTCGGCAAGGCCATGACAGGCAGGACGGGGTCGGTACAGGTTCCCCCGTCTCCGAGGTCGGGCTGGGCCTATGCGGAATGGCCGAACAGGAAGGATCAGAAGGAGGTGCCGAAGAGCGGTTCCCTGCTGGGAGCCCACTTCGTGCACGGAAACTACAGCCCCGAGATCAAGTTCTCCGTCGGCGAGAAGCACGACTTCATGGCACCCGTGGAGTTCACCTCCGTGCGGGGAGGGCTTGCGGACAGCATCGCCTTCGAGTGGAAGGAGATCCCCACCGCGATCGGGTACTTCGCCATGGCCATCGGCCACAGCGAGAAGACGGGCGAGACGATCCTCTGGTCCTCGAGCGACTCGCAGGATCCGGGGTACGGCCTGCTGAGCTACCTGACGCCTGCCGATGTGAACCGGTTCCTCCGCGAGAAGGTGGTCATGGGGCCCGGGGTCACGAGCTGTTCGATCCCCAGGGGGATCTTCAAGGATGCCGGAGGCGCCGCCCTGCAGTTCATCGGCTACGGCGACGAGCTGAACATCGCGTACCCGCCGAAACCGAAGGACCCGAAGATCCCGCACGAGTACGTCTGGGCGGTGAAGCTGCGGAACAAGTCGACGGGGATGCTGCCGCTCGGCCAGGAGGGGATGCAGGAGGGGCGCAGGGCGAAAGAAAAACAGCCTGCCCAGGACAGGCCCGAAAGCGACAAGCCCGACAGCACCACGGACAAGATGAAGAAAACGCTGGATGTGATCAAGGGGCTGTTCTGATCTTTCTCAGCGCTGTCACTCGGCGGGGCGGTTCACGATGACCGGAAGACGGCAGGGATAGGGCGGCTGCAGGGAACCGATGAAGGCGTCGACCACCTTCGGGTCGAACTGGGTCCCGCCGAAGCGGCGCAGCTCCGTGATCGCCTCGTCCGGGCTCATGCTGGCGCGGTAGGGGCGGTTGGTCGTCATCGCGTCGTAGGCGTCGGCCACGGAGATCATCCGGGACAGCAGCGGGATCTGGTCTCCGGCCAGCCCGTCGGGGTAGCCCGAGCCGTCCCAGTTCTCGTGGTGATGGCGGATGATCTTGCGTTCCTTCTCGAAGAGCGCGATCGGGGTCAGGATGTCGTCGCCGATCGCGCAGTGGGTCTTGATGATGGCGTACTCCTCCCCCGTGAGCTCGTCGGGCTTGAGGAGGATGTGGTCCGGGATCGCGATCTTGCCGATGTCGTGGAGCATGGCGGCGATCTTGAGGCACTCGATGTCGTCGGGCGAGCACTCCATGATCTCCGCGGTCCGGACGACGAACTCCGTGACGCTCACGGAGTGGCGCTCCGTGTACTGGTCCCGGGCCTGTATGGAGGTCACGAGCGCCCGGAAGGTCTCGGCGATGTTTGTGTAGAGGGTCTCGTAGAGGACCTTGTTCTCGAGGTTCAGCGAGGCCCGGCGGGCAAGGCTGAGGATCACGTGCAGGTCCTGGTCCGTGAAGCAGGCGCCGTTGCGGTTCTTCCAGAGGCTCAGGATGCCGAAGACGTTGTTGCGGATCGTAAGCGGGGCGCAGAGGATCGAGGCCGCGCCGTCGGGGTCGGAGACGTTGTACAGAACGCCGTCCTTCTTCTCCACGACCTCCCGCAGCAGCTTCTTCGGCCAGGGCACGGTGTGGCGCGGGGGGACGCGGTCGACGCTGCCCGTGAACTTGGGCATGAACTCGCCCGTCTCCCGGTCGTAGAGCAGGATCGCGCAGTGCTCGCCGCCGGAGACCTTGATGGCCAGATCGGCGATGACGCGGAAGATGTTGTCGTTGCTCACCCCGAGCCGCTCGATGAAGTCGTAGATGAACCCCTTGGCCGAGATCCGGCGGACCTTGTCGCGCAGCTTCTCCTGCTCGACCTTGTTCAGGAGCCCGTCGACGGACAGCATCGACTTCTCGCGCAGGTAGATGTTCACCTTGTAGAGCAGCTCGTCGATCCGGAAGGGCTTCGTGATGAAATCGACGGCGCCCGTCTTCATGGCCGAGACGGACAGCCCCACGGAGGGGAAGGCGGTGATCAGGATGACGGAGATGGCCGGGTTGATCTCGCGGATGCGGCTCAGGAGGTCCATCCCGTTGATGCCCGGCATGTGGATGTCGCTGATCACCAGGTCGTAGAGGTTGGAGCTCAGGGCCTCGAGGGCTTCCTTCCCGTCGGCCGCCTCGGTGGCGATGTACTCCCCGCCCTGCCGCAGGGCCTCGACGATGAGGCTTCGCACGGCGGGGTCGTCGTCGACGACGAGGATGGTCCTCTTGTCGGATGAACTCAAGGGCATGATCCTGAATTCTTTTCCGGCGGCTTCCGAACCGTTCATTCCGGCGATCCCATCCTTCGCGTCGTACCCTTCGCGTCCGCCGGGGGCAATCGTGGCCGGGCGGCCTTGTTGAGAGGCGAAGGCCGGTCACATGCGGTCTCGAATGAAGCGTACCGGGATCATGTGATGGGGGGCTGTCGGCCCCCCTGGGATCGGTCCCCCGCTCGGCGAATCGCGTAGGGTTCTATCTGGATTTGTTGCCTTTCAGGATGACATCCATCAGGCTGTAGGAGATCTTGTCGTAGACCTCCGGTTTCTGCGGGTCGGCGCTGAGAGAGACCACGTCGGCGTACCTCGGGCCGGCTTTCTGGCCGTCCGCAGGCGATGCGGGCGACGAGGCAACCTTGTTCTGCCGGCTGTACGCCTTCAGGATGTTGTCGATCTGGTACGTGGATATGGTCATCGTCCAACCCAATGTTTTGTCATAATGGAAATCGGCCCGGCAGGGCAAAACTTTAGGGGATAGTGCCGTCGTACGGTGCGCGATCCGGCCGGAACGCGGTCCGGTTGATATTTCTGGTTGACTAATGTCAGAATTTTGTTAACATCCCGTGTTGCTTAACGAACAACCGATACACGCGATCCCTTCCGCCGGAGCGCTTCCGTCGAGAGCGCCTCGCCGGTCCGGCCCGACGGAGCGGTCCGTGAAAGGCCTCTTCATCACCCTTTACCCGACATCACCCCACCCTTGAGGAGCGGTAGAAAAACCGGTCATGGCAGACAGCAAAATCAAGAAGGAAATGAAGAACATCCGGATCCTCATCGCCGAGGACAACGAGTTGAGCCGGGACAACCTGGCGGAACTGTTGAGAAGTTACGGGTACGAGGTCAAGGGGGTCGGCGACGGCCGCCAGGCCATGGACGTCTTCATCGACGACAAGTACGACCTGGTCATCACGGACCTCAAGATGCCCCACGTCGACGGCCTTCACCTGCTGAAGTTCGTCAAGGAGGTCAATCCCGAGAGCATCGTCATCATGATCACGGGCTACGGGACGGTCAACTCGGCCGTAGAGGCCATGAAACTCGGCGCCTTCGACTACATCACCAAGCCCCTGAAGGACGACATCGTCAAGCTCACCATCGACCGGGCCCTGTCCTTCGCCAAGCTCAAGGAAGAGAACATCACGCTGAAAGACCACCTGAAGAAGAAGTACGACTTCGGCAAGATCATCGGCTTCAGCGACAACATGCGGAGGGTCTTCGACAACATCGAGAAGGTGGCCTCCTCGGACAGCACCGTCGTCATCTACGGCGAGAGCGGGACGGGCAAGGAACTGGTGGCCCGGGCCATCCACTTCAACAGCGACCGCCGAAGCTTCCCCCTGGTGCCGGTCAACTGCGGGGCCATCCCCGAAGAGCTCCTCGAGAGCGAGCTGTTCGGCCACGAGAAAGGGGCCTTCACGGGCGCCATCAAGAGCCGCGTGGGCCGCTTCGAGCTCGCCCAGGGGGGGACGATCTTCCTCGACGAGATCGGCGACATGAGCCCAGCGCTCCAGGTCAAGGTCCTCCGCGTCATCCAGGAAAAGCAGTTCGAGCGCATCGGCGGGGTCAAGACGATCAACGCCGACGTGCGGATCATCTGCGCCACGAACCAGGACCTCGAGAAGGCCGTCCAGGAGAAGCGGTTCCGCGAGGACCTGTTCTACCGCATCAACGTCTTCCCCATCACCCTGCCGCCCCTGCGCGACCGGAAGATGGACGTTCCCGTCCTGGTCAACCACTTCCTCCAGAAGTTCAACAAGCTCAAGAAGAAGAACGTCAAGGGGCTCACCCCCGAGGCCTCGAACTACATGATGCGATACTCCTGGCCGGGCAACGTCCGGGAGCTGGAGAACCTCATCGAGATGCTCGTCGTCATGCGGGAAGACGGGATGATCAAGGTCGACGACCTGCCGCCCAAGATTCTCAGCGTCGGCAAGGGAAAGAGCGAGGTGATGAGCGTCGTCGACATCCCCGAAGACGGGATCGAGTACAACGGGGTGGTCGACCGGTTCGAGAAGGACCTGCTGCTCAAGGCCCTGGAGAAAACGGGCGGGGTGAAAAACCGCGCCGCGAAGCTGCTGAACCTGAACAGGACGACCTTCGTCGAAAAGCTCAAGCGTTTCAACATCAGTTAACAAAGTCTGTTCCGTCCATTCCGTGTATTCGATCTGTTCCGCCGAATCCCCCTCTGTCCCCCTTTTGCAAAGGGGGATGAAAGGGGGATTTCTTTATGAGCTCTCCGGAGGCTGTATGTCATTTATTTGACATGCTCCTCAAGTTTTCAATCGACCCTTCGACAGGTCGTGGTGCATCGGGAAGCGGACCCGGCTGCCCGATCGCCCCGGTTGCCGATTCCGGAGCGCCGCAAAGACTTCCCGGACATCCCGCCAGAGCGCAGACCTCCCCGATACCTGGACGAATGATCCCCTGGACCCTGGACCCTGTCCCCTGAACCCTCTCTTTTCCGTGGCATAACCATTGCTTTCTTTCGGGCTGGCGGTGGTGCGCCTGCTGAAGCCTTTACACCGCAGCCCGAGAGTGACCATGAAAAAACTGCCCTTTGCCTGCCTCGCCCTGGTTCTGTTTCTTGCGGTCGCGTCGCATGCCGCGCCGGCCGGGAAGGGGGGAGGCGTCTACAGCCTTCACGTGGGTTCCTACTCCGGCGCCGAGAAGGCCGCCGAGCGGGTCAAGCTTTTGCAGGGCAAGGGACTCGAAGCGTTTTCCCTGAAGCCCGACGGGAACGACGGCCGGCACCGGGTCTTCATCGGCCGTTTCGCGGGCGCCGAGGAGGCGGCCCGCGAGGGGGCGAAGCTGGAACAGAAAAAGGTCATCCGTTTTTTTGCCGTTCGTAGAATCCGGGCTGCCGAGGCGCCGAAGAAGACCGCGGCCGAGCGGGCGCCTGCTGCGGCTGCCGCGGCGGGGCCGCAAGCCCCCAAACCCGCGAATCTGAAGGACACGAAAATCCATCCCCAGGTGAAGATCGAGACGGCGTCGCCTGCGACGTCCCGTCGGGGGAAGAAACCCCCGCTGTACGCGTCGAAGCTGCATTCGACGGCGGGAGACTCGGTGACGGCGGGCCTGCCCGAGCCGGAGCACTTCAAGTTTCAACCCTTCGAGGCGGCCGCAAGCCCCGGGACGGGAAACGGCAAGGCCGGCGCAGGCCTCGCGGAGGACGAGACCCTCTACGCCGAAGCGGTGGATCTCTACCGGAAGGGAAAGTACAGCACGGCCATCGACACCTTCCGGTCCTACATCCGGCAGTTTGCCGGCGGCCCCCGGTCGAAGGCCTGTTTCTACTGGATCGCCGAGTGCCACAGCCAGATGCAGGACTCGAAGAAAGCCGACGAGGCCTTCGGGGAAGCCGTCCGGCGCTGGTCCGACTACCGGGACATCCCCCGGGAGACCCTCGTGAGCCTGGGGTTCCATTATTTCCGGCAGGGTGACTTCGACAACGTCATCGGGGTGTTTTCCTACTACATCAACCTCTACCCGGAGGACTCCTTCCGCAAGGAAATGAGCTACCTGATCGCCCGCTCGCTCACCGAGATGCAGCAGTACGACTCGGCGCTCCGGGCGTTCAGCGCCGTCCTCGAAAAGTATCCCGGCACCAAGGAGGCCACGGAGAGCGCCGTCATCATGGCCAACATCGGGGTGAAGACCCCGGGACTCAAGCTCCCCGCCCACATGGCAGGCGCCGAGCACTACCGGGACCCCGTGGCGACCTATGACAAGGTTCTCGAGAAGGATCTCCCGAGCCTGGAGCTGACCGAGCGGATCCTCTTCCAGAAAGCCTATGCCCTGTACCAGAGAAAGCAGTACCGCGAGGCGTTCCTCGCCAGCTTCACCCAGCTCAAGCGCTTCCCGAACGGCCGCTGCCGGGATGCGGGGCTGCAGACCCTGAAGGGGAGCACGGAGCTGCTGGTCCACGAGGACTATGCCAGGGGGGATTACCTGCGCGTGGCCGACACCTTCCTGTCGGCCTACGAGGGCGCCTGGGTGAAGTCCGTCGATTTCGAGACCGGGTACCGGATCACAGACAGCCTGCGGCGGGTCGGCCTGTACCGCGAGGCGCGCCGCGTCGCCGACCACCTCCTGATGATCGAGAGAGACGGCCGGAACCGAAACGCGTTGCTGGTGATCGCGGCTGACGTGAGCTACCGCGAGCGGCACTACGACGAGGCGGAACGGCTCGTGACGGAGCTCTCCCGGCAGGCGGCGATGCTCGACCGGGAGGATCGCCGGGCCCTGCAGAGGCTCCAGGGGGACCTCTACCTGCGGAAAGGGCAGTACCCGAAAGCGGCGGCGTCCTACGCGGACGTCGCGGGCGAGGGCATGCCCGATGCGGCCGGCCTGCACCGCAGCTACGGCGTCGCCCTGCGCTTCAGCGATGCCTGCCCGTCGGCGCTGCAGCAGTTCGAACTGGCCATCCGCCAGTCCGCAAAGGACAAGGCGGCAAACAGCCGGGTCCTGCAGGATGCGCTGGCCGGAACCGGGGACTGCTACCTGATGACCCGGAAATACGGCGAGGCCGTTGCCGCCTACAAGCAGGCCGTCGAGAGCGCCCAGGGAGGTTCGCAGAACCCCTGGACCCTCTACCACCTCGGGAAGGGGTATGTGGGGATGAGGAACCTCACCGAGGCCAACCGGGTTTTCTCGGAGCTGAAAGTCCGCACCGGCGACGACTTCTGGAACAAGACGATCGACTACACCCTCTCCGAGGCCGCATGGACGGAGAAGTACCGAAAGTACCTTTCGACGAAATAGGGCACATGCTGAACGAACACGCACAGCGGCCGGACGGGCCGGCGGAAAGCACGGCCGGCGGCATCGACGTCCTGCAGAGATCCTTCGAGAGCTTCAACTCGGCCACCCGCAAACTCCAGGAGGCCTTCCGGAGCCTCGAGGCCAAGTTCGAAAGCCTCAACCGCGAACTCGAGCAGAAGAACCGGCGCCTCGAGACCCTTCTCGCCGAGAAGGAGGAGGTGCGCAACTACCTGGAGACCATCCTGGAGAGCCTCACGACGGGGGTCGTCGTCACGGACCTCCGGGGCCGCGTCACGATGATGAACGGCTGTGCCGGGCGCCTCACCGGGATGAGCCCGGGGGCGGCGCTGCCCGGCGAGTTCCAGGGTCGGCGCAGGGTCCGCCTGGGCGAGAACATCCTCGAGGTCCTCACGTCCGCCGTGAAGGCCCGGGACGGCGGCGACCTGGGAACGGTGCACATCCTGCTCGACGTGACCCGCGTCGAGAAGCTCGAGGAGATGGCCAAGCGCAGCGAAAAATTCGCCGCCATGGGGGAAATGGCGGCCAACATCGCCCACGAAGTGCGCAACCCCCTGGGCAGCATCGCCCTGTCGGCGTCGCTCCTTTTGAAGGGACTGGCCGACGAGAAGAGCCGCGACCGCGCCGCCCGGATCCTTCATTCCGTGCGCAGCGTGGACAACAAGATCGCCAACCTGCTGCTTTTCACCCGCAAGCCGGAGCCGCAGTTTCGTACCCTGCGCATTCACGACGTCCTGCGGGACATCCTTCGCTTCTCGGGGGAGATCCTCGAGAAGGAGGATATCCGGCTCCGCGTGCGGCTGTCAGACGGCGAGCCCGTCGTGCGGGCCGACGAGGAGCTGCTGAAGCAGGTGTTCCTCAACGTCATCCTCAACGCCGTCCAGGCCATGCGGGGGGGAGGCGAGCTGGCCTTCGAAACCCGCCTGCACCGCGACCCGGCGCTGACGCCGGGGATGGAGAGGACCGTCGAGCTGCGCTTTGCCGACACGGGACCGGGGATCCCCGAGGAGGACCGGAAGCGGATCTTCGATCCCTTCTTCAGCACGCGCGACGGCAGCAGCGGCCTGGGGCTCGCCATCGTGCACAACATCATCGATCTGCACCGCGGCTCCGTCGACGTGGAGCGGGGGGAGCGGGGCGGGAGCGTGTTCACCGTCCTGCTGCCGCTTGCGGACGATGAAACCGCGAAGTTGTGAAGTTAGGAAGTTGAGAAGTTCGGATGAGTCTCCGGCGATTCGAGTCGGGCGAGCCTTCCAAGCTTCATAACTTCAGAGCTTCTAAACTTCAGATTATTGGAGACGTCATGCCGGAAGCAACTGCCCAACTAAGGCCCATCCTCGTCGTCGACGACGACCCCTTCATGCGGACCTCGCTCACGGACTGCCTCGTGAGCTGCGGCTATCCCGTGGAGACCGCCGTTGACGGCGTCGACGCCCTGGCGAAGTTCCGCAAAGGGGCCTACGAGATGGTCATCACGGACATCCGGATGCCCAAGATGGGCGGGCTCGAGCTGCTCAAGAACGTGAAGGGCCAGGCCCCCGAGACCCCCGTCATCGTCATCACCGCCTACGGCACGGTGAACACGGCCGTGGAGGCCATGAAGCAGGGCGCCGCGGACTTCGTCATGAAGCCCTTCTCGCTCGACGACCTGGAAGGGGTCGTGAAAAACGTCCTCGAGCGGGGCCAGGAGCCGGAACCCGCCCGCGAGGGGGCGCCGGAAACGGCGGGTACGGGCCGCGCGGCGCAGCGGCAGATCGTGACGGAAGATGCCCGGATGGCCGAGTTGCTGGAGTTCCTCAAGAACATCGCAAAGAGCCGCTCGAGCGTCCTCATCCACGGCGAGAGCGGGACGGGGAAGGAACTGCTGGCGCGGTTCATCCACCACCACAGCCCCCGGCGAAACCAGCCCTTCGTCGCCGTCAACTGCGCGGCCATCCCCCACACGCTGCTCGAAAGCGAGATGTTCGGCTACGAGAAGGGCGCCTTCACGGGAGCCGCCCAGCGCCGGATCGGGAAGTTCGAACTGGCGGACCGGGGGACGCTGCTGCTCGACGAGGTGAGCGAGATGGACATGCCCCTGCAGGCGAAACTCCTGCGGGTGATCCAGGAGTCCGAGATCGACCGCCTGGGCGGGAAGGACCCCATTCCCGTGGACGCGCGGATCATCGCGACGACCAATGCGGATCTGAAGAAGTGCATCCAGGAAAAGAAATTCCGCGAAGACCTCTACTACCGGCTCAACGTGATTCCCGTCCGCGTCCCGCCGCTGAGGCAGCGCAGGGGCGACATCGCGGCCCTGGCGGGGCACTTCCTCGCGAAATACGCGGCCGAGAACGGCCGGAAGAGGCCGGTCCTCTCCGCCGAAACCCTCGCGGCGCTTGCCGCCTACCCCTGGCCCGGCAATGTGCGGGAGCTGGAGAACGTGATCGAGCGTGCCGTCCTCGTCTGCCGGGGCGATACGCTTGCGCCGCAGCATCTCGACCTCGACGGCAGCGAAACCGCGGCGGGGGCGGAAGGACCTGCGGCGCAGGCATCCCCGCTCGTTGAGCCGGGCGAGGCGACGACCCTGCGCGACATGGAGAAGAACCTCATCTTCAGCACCCTGAAAAAGGTCAAAGGTAACAAGACCAGGGCGTCGGAGATCCTGGGGATCAGCGTGAGGACCATGCGCAACAAGCTCAACGAGTACAAGCACGATCCGGGCTCGCCGGATCTCGGGGCGGAGGCTTGAAAAGAACGGGTACAGGGTTCAGGGTACAGGCATACCCTGTTCAAGGTTCCATTCATGACCCCCGCCATTTGTCGCATTGACCAGCCGACTTCTTCAGCCGACATCAAGCCTTGATGCTTTGGACCCCCGGTTTCAGAACGCTCCCATCCCACTGTCCCAAAATGGCCTATCTATCTGTTTCTCCGTATACTTTTCTTTGGCACATGCCTTGCAAAGTTTTCCCGTGGATTCCATGAGCGGGGAAATTTTTGCATGAACAGCCTCTTCAGCAAAACGGTCGGCATGCTCTCGGACATCGTGGGCGCCCGGTCGCAGCGGCACCAGGTCCTGGCCTCCAACGTGTCCAACATCGACACCCCGGGCTACGAGCCCAAGGATGTCGACTTCGAGAACCTGATCGACTCGATGCGGCACAAGGGTGTCCGCATGGCACGGACCCACGGGAAACATTTGCCTGCCCAGGCGGCGGGGGGGAGCCTCTCCGTGGTACGCACGGGCGACCGGGTGAGTCTGGACAAGGAGATGGTGACGATCGCCGAGAACCACCTCATGCACAACGCCGCCATCGAGATGCTGGCGCGCAAGTTCAGGGGACTGCAGGCGGTCCTGAGGGAGGGTAAATAATGGATTTCATCACGTCCTTCGACATCTGCGCCTCGGGGCTCACGGCCCAGCGCAAGAAGATGGATGTCATCGTGAGCAACCTCGCCAACGCGAGCACGATCCAGACGCCGGAGGGGGGGCCTTACAAGAGAAAGGTCGCCGTGCTGGCCGCCGAGCCCTTGAGCGGAAAGTTCGGCGCGGCCCTCAACGATGCGCTTTCCCAGGTGAAGGTGCAGGAGGTCATCGAGGATGCGGAGGGGCTCAAGAAGGTCCACGACCCCGCGCACCCCAACGCCGACGAGCAGGGGTTCGTCACCTACCCCAACGTGAACGTGGTGACGGAAATGGCCGACATGATCACGACCAACCGGGCCTACGAGGCCTGCGTGACCGCCATGGACGCCTCGAAAAACATGGTCCTCAAGGCCCTCGACATCGGAAAGTAACGGTTCGGGACAGGCCGGGGCAGGCAGGCCCCGCCGGCCCGTGAAGGAGCACAGCGCATGAACAAGATCACGACGCGGCACGACGTCTTCCAGCCCTCCACGCAGGCCCCCGGGCCTGCCGGGAACACCCCGGGCAAGCCGCAGGGCTCGTTCGGGGACATGCTGAAGCAGGCGGTCACGGAGATCAACCAGCTGCAGAACAGCGCCGACAAGGCGATCACGAACGTCCAGCTCGGCCAGTCGGGAAGCATCCACGACGCGATGATCGCGCTCGAGAAGGCCGACCTGTCCTTCCGGGCCATGATGCAGGTCCGGAACAAGATCCTGGAAGCGTACCAGGAAGTCATGAGGATGCAGGTCTAACGATCGGGTCTCCGCCCTCTGTCATCTGCGGCGGTTCCTGCTCCACCTCGATCCGGATTGCGCGCTTCGATGACGGGTACTGAAATTCTCCTGAAGGAGTGAGGGATCAACCACCCATGGATCAGTTTTTCTCGCAGATGTGGAAGGGGTTCCAGTCCCTTCCGGCCGGCCGGAAACTCACGATTCTCGCAGCGGCAGCCGCCACGATGGCCAGCATCGCGCTGGCCGTCGTCTTCATCAACCAGCCGGACTACAAGGTCCTCTTTACGAACCTCTCCACCGAGGATGCCGGGCAGATCACGTCGCGCCTGCAGGAGAAGAAGATTCCCTACCTGCTCTCCCCCGGGGGCGACACGATCTCGGTGCCCGGCGAGCAGGTGTCGCAGCTGCGGCTCGAGCTGGCCGCCTCGGGGCTCCCGAAGGGCGGCGGCGTGGGCTTCGAGATCTTCGACACGAAGAACCTGGGCGTCACCGAGTTCGTCCAGCAGCTCAACCTGCAGCGCGCCCTCCAGGGCGAGCTGACCCGTACGATCAACAGCCTCGACGAGATCCAGCAGAGCCGGGTGCACCTGGCCATCCCGAAGAAGTCCCTCTTCTCCGAGGACCAGAAGAAGCCCACGGCCTCGGTCATCGTGAAGCTCAAGAGCGGACGCAACCTCAGCGAGCCGCAGATCCAGGGCATCGCCCACCTCGTCTCGAGCTCCATCGAGGGGATGAGCCCCCGCGACGTCATGATCGTGGACTCGAGTGGAAAAGTCCTCTCGAAGGTGACCGAGGGGGGCGAGATGGCCCAGCTGTCCAACTCCCAGATCGAGTACAAGAAGAACGTCGAGAAGGATCTCACGAGCCGCATCACCACCATGCTGGAGAAGGTCGTCGGCGACGGGAAGGCCGTCGTGCGCATCGCCGCCGACCTGGACTTCCGGGTCATGGAGAAGACCGAGGAGAAGTACGACTCCGAGGAGCCCGCCATCCGCAGCGTGCAGCGCTCGCAGGAGAAGTCGGGCAGCACCTCCGGCTCGATGGGCGAGAGCTCGGTCGCGACGACGGCCCGGCAGGCGGCGGCGCCCCCTGCGCGGCCGGCCGGGACGAACCGCGAGAAGTCCGACGAGACGATCAACTACGAGATCAGCCGCACGGTCAACAAGACCGTCATGCCCGTGGGGGACGTGAAGAAGCTCTCCATCGCCGTGCTCGTCGACGGCGTCTACGCGAAGAACGACAAGGGGGTCGAGGAGTACCAGCCCCGCCCCGAGAAGGAACTGACCGCGCTGGAGGACCTCGTGAAGAAGTCCTCGGGGTTCGACGCGAAGCGGGGCGACCAGGTCGTCGTGTCGAACGTCCCGTTCAAGAAGGTGGACCTGTCCTCCGACCTGCCCGAGACGTCCTGGCTGGACAAGCTGACGGTCTTCCTGCCGCTCGTCCGGTATCTCGTGATCCTGGCCGTGGTGTTCCTGGCGGCGCTCTTCGTCGTCAAGCCCCTCGTGCGCATGCTCGCCGAGCGGGGCCGGCAGACGGAGGTCTCGATCCGCGAAGTGCCCGCGGCAGCGGGCGAGCTCAAGGGAGGGGACGGCGTCACGCTTTCCCTCGGCGCCCCGCAGGCGTCCCGCGAGCTGACGGAGGCCGACATCGTGCGGCACATGGCGTCGGCGGACTCCAAGCGCTTCGCCGAGCTGCTGCGGAACTGGATAAAATAAAGGCAGGCGAAGGGCTAAAGGCTCAGGGCAAAAGGCAGAGAGAAGAACGAGCTGTTCCAGATTGCCCTTCGCCATTCGCCTTATGCCTTTCGCCAGGGTTTGAACATGAACAACGAAGAAAAGGCAGCCATCCTTCTGCTCTCCCTCGACGAGGAACTTGCCGCGGGGGTGATGAAGAACCTCCGGGCCGCGGAGGTCCGCCGCATCAGCAAGTACATGAGCCGGATCACGAGCATCTCGGCAGGTGACGTGCAGACCGTCGCCAGGGAGTTCTGCGACCTGGCGAAGGAAAAGGGCGGGATCGTCTCCGTCAAGGAGGACGTGGCGAAAAACATCGTCCTGAAGGCCCTGGGCCCGGAGCAAGCCGGGAGCATCCTCACGGCCCTCGACGACGAGAAAGGCAAGATCAGCGAGAACCCCATCTTCGAGAAGCTCCGGGACATCGACCCGAAGATGCTGAAGGAGTTCACGAAAATGGAGCACCCGCAGACGACGGCGCTCATCCTGGCTCATCTTCGGCCCGAGCAGGCCGCGGAGATCATGGAGTCTCTCGGCCCGGAGATGCAGATCGAGATCGTGCGGAGAATGGCGAGCCTCAAGAGCGTGCCC
>CAYZKT010000050.1:0-16173 GCA_964478885.1 uncultured Syntrophaceae bacterium
CATGATGAGGTCGAGGTGGACGAGACCCATGGCGGACACGTCGCGGTCGGTGTCGCCCAGGTCGCTTATGTGATTCAGGGTGATCAGGTAACGCTTGCAGGCATCGCAGGTGAAGGCCGTCTCCTGCTTCTTGTCATCGACGTAGAAATAGTCGATCCCGCTCGGGCTCTCCTTGCCGCAGCCGGGGCAGAGCATCCGGGTGAAGCGCCACTCGTGGCCGCAGCGGGAACAGTGCAGCCAGCGCTGCGTGATTTTCTCGCGGATAACGGAGATCGTCGGATGCGCGCCGCAGACGGGGCAGGTTCCCCTGTCCCAGCCCATCTGCTCGATGTGCCCGCCGATGCCCTTCGACCGGGCCTGGAGGACGATCCGGGCCACGGTGCCAAGCAAGAGCCCGATGGCCTGGGGCTTGATGCCCGCTTGAGCCGCCCATCGATCGAAGGCCGGCCCGATGCTGTCCGGATAGTCCGCAAAGGCATCGAAGAGCCGGACTTCGGCCGCCTCGATCTTTTCCCCGAGCTTTGCCGCATCCTCCGCGAGGGCCGGGAACCCCTCCCGGATGGCAGAAACCGCCGCAATCCCGATTGCTTCCCAGGGGTCGTTCTTGAAAAAGAAGGGAGTCTGCCCGATGCAGGGGATGCCCTGACGAAGCTTCCCCCCGTCGATCCGCGAGCGGTCCGCGGGTTCCAGCTTCAATTCTTCGACAAGCCGCTCTCGGACCAGCAACAGGGGTTTGAATGCCGTGATGAGATTCCGGCTGTGCGGGTTTCTGCCGATGACGTCGTCGATGATCCCTTCGATGCGGGAAGGGGGGCGTTTCGTTTTTTTTGCCACGCATGCACTCCTGGCCGGCAAGTGCCGGCGTCTCTCAAGATCACGCCTTTTCGATCCGCACGGCGCAGGCCTTGTACTCCGCCGTCTGCGAGACCGGGTCGAAGGCGGGATTCGTCAGCCAGTTGGCGCAGGCCTCGCGGAAGTGGAAGGCCATCCACACGACCCCTTTCGGGATGCGGTTCGACACATTGGCCTTCACCTTCACCTCGCCCCGCCTCGAGGCAACGCGGATCATCTCGCCGTGACCGATGCCGAGCTCGGCGGCGTCGAGGGGGGAGATGTCCGCCGTCTCCTCGCCGAGGAGATCGTTGAGGCCGGCGGCGCGGCCCGTCTGGGTCCGCGTGTGATAGTGGTAGAGCCTGCGGCCGGTGCTGAGCACCAGCGGATACTGGCTGTCGGGAACCTCGGCCGGCGGGGTCCAGTCCACGGCCGTCAGCGTGCCCATCCCGGCGGTGAAGCGGAACTTGTGCAGCGTCGGCGTCCCGGGATGCTCCTCGTTGAGACAGGGCCACTGCAGGCCGTTTCCGCGGATGCGGTTGTACTTGACCCCTGCCATCGAGGGGGCGAGCAAGGAGACCTCGTTGTCCCAGATCTCGCGGGCGCTCTTCGAGGGCCACTCGTGGCCCATTCTTTTTGCAATCTCGCGGAAGATCCACCAGTTGGGCTTGGCCTCCCCGGGAGGGGGGCTGGCGGTGCGCACCCGGCTGATTCGGCGCTCGCTGTTGGAGAACGTCCCGTCGTTTTCGCTCCAGGCCGCCGCGGGGAAGATCACGTGGGCAAACCGCGTCGTTTCCGTCGGGAAGATGTCATGGCAGACGATGAACTCGGCCGATTCCAGGCAGTGCTCCACGTGACGGATGTCCGGCTCCGTGTTGGCCAGGTTCTCGCCGAAGATGTAGAAGGCCTTGACCTTGCCGCTCGGCAGGCCCTCGAGCATCTGGGGGATCATGAGGCCAGGCTTGTCCGGCAGCGACGTCACGCCCCAGGCCTTCTCGAACTTGGCCCGCGCCTCGGCGTTGTCGACCCGCTGGTAGCCCGGGAACACGTTCGGCAGGGCCCCCATGTCGCAGGCCCCCTGCACGTTGTTCTGCCCCCGGAGGGGGTTGACGCCGCCGTATTCGAACCCGACGTTGCCGAGAAGCATTTGTAGATTGGCGCAGGACAGGACGTTGTTGACCCCGCAGGTGTGCTCGGTGATGCCGAGGGTGTACATGAGCATGACGGGCTTCACGGACGCAAGCCGCCGGGCCACCGTCCGGATCGTTTCCGCGCTCACCCCGCTGATCTCGGCCGCCCTCTCGGGAGGGTATTCCAGGACTTTCGCCTTGAGCTCCTCGAAGCCGTTGCAGCGCGACTGCACATACTCCCTGTCGTAGAGGTCCTCGGTGATGAGGACGTTCATGAGTCCGTTGAGGAAGGCCACGTCGCTTCCCACCCGGATGGGGATGTGAAGCTCCGCCATGTCGGCCAAGGCCGTCCGGCGGGGGTCCGCGACGAACAGCGGGGCGCCTGCCAGGACCGCCTGTTTCACGAAGGAGGCCGCCACGGGGTGCGCCTCGGTCATGTTGGATCCGATGACGAAGATCATCTTGGCCTTCGCGAAGTCGGCGAAGGAATTCGTCATGGCGCCCGAACCGAATGATTTCGCCAGACCGGCGACGGTTGGGGCGTGTCAGGTCCGCGCACAATGGTCTATGTTGTTCGTCTTGAAGACCGCCCGGAAGAGCTTCTGCATCTGGTAGGAATCTTCGTTGATGCTGCGGGCGCAGCTGACGCCGGCAATCGCATCGGGGCCGTGCGTGTCGATGATCTCCTTGAATTTTGAAACCACATGATCGAGCGCCTCGTCCCAGGAGGCCTCGCGGAACTGGCCATTCTCCCGGATCAGCGGCGCCTTGAGCCGCTCCTCGGAGTAGATGAAGTCGTAGCCGAACCGGCCTTTCACGCAGAGCCGCCCGTCGTTGGGAGCGGCCCCCTCGACGGCGGTGACCTTCACGATCCGGTTGTCCTTGACGTGCAGCCACATCTGGCAGCCCACCCCGCAGTAGGGGCAGGTCGTCCGGATCCGCTTCGTCTCCCAGGGCCGTCCCTGGCCCCTCAATTTCTTCTCCGTCAGGGCCCCCGTCGGGCAGACCTCCACGCACTGTCCGCAGAAGACGCAGTCGCTCTGGTGATAGGGGTTGTCTCCGCCCGTGACGATCTTGCTGTCCTTGCCCCTGTAGCCCTGGCTGATGGCCCGGTTCACGACGATCTGGTTGCAGGCCTGCACGCAGCGGCCGCAGAGGATGCAGCGGCTGAAGTCGCGGACGATGAAGGGGTTTTCCTGCTCGGTGGGGTACACATTCTCGGTACGGGGAAAGGAGCTGCCGTCCACCTTGTACCGGTAGGCCAGTTCCTGGAGGCCGCAGTCCCCGTTTGCCTCGCAGAGCAGGCAGTCGTGCCGGCCCGCCGCCAGGAGCAGCTCCGTGTTGAGCCTGCGGGCCTCGTGAACCCTGGCCGACTCCGTGTCGACGACCATCTCCGGGGCCACCGGGGTGGAGCAGGCCGCCATCAGCGAGCGGGCCCCCTTGACTTCGACGAGGCAGATCCGGCAGGCGCCGGATGGCGCGAGACCCTTCAGGTAACAGAGGGTCGGGATGTGAACGCCGTTGTCGCGGGCCGCATCGAGAATGGATTGTCCCAGCTTGAACGGGACCGATCTGCCGTTCAGGGTAAAGGTTGCGTCGGCCATGCTCTCCTCCTTTGCCGGACTCGTCGCGGCGAAAACCCTCGACGGGTATAGATATATCAATAATGGCATATGCCGCAAATGGCTTAATACAGGACCGGCGGGATGTCAATATCCTTTTCGGGGATCCGCCGCCGGCACCCTTGAAACAGGATCGGGCCGCGGAGATGTGTTTATCTAAACTTATGCTTGATGGAGGCCTTTGAAATTGATAGGTTGAACGCAAACACGGCTTGGCGCCGTCTACTGTTGCCGCCGGTCGGAATGCCGGACGACGCGGGAAGCCGCTTTCGCGAACCCAAGGACCGCCATCATGAAGATTCGATACAAGATCTGGCTGGAGAAAGACGGAAAGGTGATCTTCGGAAAAGGGCGGGATGAGATGTTCCGGGCGATCCAGGAGTGCAAGAGCCTGCAGGCGGCGGCAAAGGAATTGAAGATGTCCTACCGCGCCGCCTGGGGGAGGCTCAAAGCGTCAGAAGAGCGTCTCGGCATCAAACTCGTGGAGAGCGATGGGGCCAAAAAAGGCCTCCGCCTGACGGCGGAGGCCCGGGAGTTGCTGGAACAATACGAGCAGTTCGAGAAAGATCTCAAGAATTTTCTGCAGAAAAAGTCGAAAGCCCTGGGGTGGGACAGGGACCTGTAACGCTGAAACCCGTCCGAAAGGTTGCACCCCCCCGCCCCGGCAGCGAACCCGCTTCCGGTCAATCCATCCTCCTCCCGATTATCTCGTTTCCCTCATCGGTGCGCCCAACACCGGCCGCCCCTCATTTCAGTTTTCCCAGTTCCCGGATGAGCGCCTCGAGCGGCGGGCGCTTGTTGATGTCGTGGACGTCGATGTAGCGGATGACCCCCTTCTTGTCGATGACGAAGAGGGCCCGCTCGGAGGTGCCGTCCGTGCGGAGCACCCCGTAGGTCTCGGCGACCTTGCCGTGGGGGTAGAAGTCGGAAAGCACGGGGAACCACAGCTGGCCCATCTGGTTCGTCCAGGCATAGAGGGTGGGGATGTTGTCGACGGTGATCCCCAGCAGGACGGCGTCGTTTTTGTCGAACAGGTCCTTCACGATGTTGTAGCCCGGCCACTGGTCCGAGCAGACCGGGGTCCAGGCGGCGGGGACGAAGGAGAGCACGACATTTTTCTTCCCCCGGTACTCGCTCAGGACAACCCTCTTGCCCGCGATGGAGGGCAGCGTGAAGTTCGGAGCCCCGTCGCCGACCTTCACCTTCAGGACGCTGTCGACGGGCTTGAGATCGCTCGGGGCGTAGATGTTGTCCTTGTAGGCCTCGGAGTGGGTCTGGGCCCAGGCCGGGGCGCCCAGCGCCGCTGTCAGCAAGAGAACGACGTAGAGGGCAGTCTTTTTCATGGCAGCCTCCTTACAGCCCGGCGGACTTCTTCAGCGTCGCCAGGAACGCGGGGATCTCGCCGAAACTGCCCAGCCTGGCGTAGGTGACCTCCTGGGTCCCGTTGGGGTTGAGCTTGACGGCGAAGAAGAAGGGGGTGCGGACCTCGCCGCACTTCTTGTGGATGTCGTAATCGGGGTCCGGGAAGATGGGGAAGGGCACGTTGTATCGTTTCCGGAACACCTCCGTCTCGTAGGAGGAGTTGCCGGCGCCGATCCCGATGATCTTGATCTTCCCCCTCGCCGCGGGATCCTTCTCGATGGCCTCGTAGAGCTGGTTCACCACGGGTGCGTCCTTCTGGCAGAAGGGGCAGTACATGCTGAGGATCTCGATGAGGACGAGATTCGCCCTGATGTCGGCGATTTTGAAGGTCTTGCCCCAGCCGGACAGACCGAGGTAGTTCCGGTCGGCTCGCTCGCCGGGCACCGGGAGGGTGAAATCGAAGAGCCTGTCGCCGACTTTCGGCTGGGCGCCCTGAGCCGCGGCCATCGTGCCGGACAGGACCACAGCCGCCACCACCGCGAGAACCAGGATTTTCTTCATGGCGAGCCTCCGTGATCGGAATGGCGCAAGAGTACCAGATTCGCGGGCAATGCAAAACAAAAAAATCCGCTGCCGCCCGGGCACAAAGGGATTGACAGGTCCCGGGGGATGTGGCACGCATATAAAAAAAGTGCTATCGGAGTGTACATGTCGGAGATTACCCGTTTCGGCGTGTCCCTGGAGAAAAATCTTCTTCTGCGGTTCGACCGGCTGATCCGGGGAAAGAAGTACACGAACCGCTCCGAGGCCATCCGGGACCTCATCCGCCAGGAGATGGTCAAGAAGGAGTGGGAAGAGGGCGGGGAGGTGGCAGGCGCCATCACCTTCATCTACGACCACCACAAGCGGGATCTGCTCAACCGGATCATGGATCTCCAGCACGACTACCAGAAGATCATCATCTCGACCCAGCACGTCCACCTCGACCACGACAACTGCCTGGAGATCGTGGCCGTCAGGGGAACCGCCGGAGATGTCCTCGTGCTGGCCGATGCCCTGAAGGCGCTCAAGGGGGTGCGGCACGGCACGCTGAGCATGACGGGCACCGGGAAGGACGGGAAGTAATTTTTTTGACCGTGCTGTAACACGAGATTATTTTTTATGACATTCTAAGCGCCATCGCGGCGCAGGGCTGATGCCTACCCGCGCTCGACCGGGATTCTTCCTGCGAATAGACGGTTTTGGACCGCTCTAAGGCTTGTCGTTCGGCAGGCTCACGGCTCTGAGTCGTTCGACATGCACACGACCCTGAGCCGGCCGAAGGGCTCCGCTGCGGCGCAACGACTCGCCCTCCGGGCTCAGACAGTTTGCGCTGCGGACGCTGCACTTCGCCAAGAGCGGTTAACCAAGACGCGTCTGACTTCCCTATCCAGAATCCCGCCCAAGCGTCATGTCTGGCGAGTATCCGTTCAGGCGATGGCCCGGAGAGAGACCATGCCGAAGATCCTTTTTTGCGGCAAAGGAGGCAGCGGGAAGAGCACCCTGCTGGCCCTGCTTGCCCTTTACATCGGCGAGACCCGCGACGTCCTGGTCGTCGACACCGACGAGTCCAACACGGGGCTCGCCCGGATGATGGGCCTCGAGCCGCCCGATGCGACGCTCATGGATTTTCTCGGCGGAAAGACCTCCTTCCGCCGGAAGATGGGGGTCCGGGGCGGCCCGGCTGAATCGCGGGCCTTCTTCCCGGGAGCGGACGGCGCCGCGGGAAGCTTCCCCGGGGTCTGCGAGAGCGCCAGGGGGCGCATCCGTCTGGCCAGCGTCGGGAAGATCGAGCACGCCCACGAAGGATGCGCATGCCCCATGGGGATCCTGGCGCGCAACATCCTCGGCAACATGCCGGCCGGGGGTGACCGTTGGGTCCTCGTCGACACGGAGGCCGGCATCGAGCACATCGGCCGGGGTCTGCTGGAGGGGATGGACGCCGTTGCAGTCGTCGTCGATCCGTCCCATGACGCCGTGGCTCTGGCGGGCAAGATCGTGAAACTCGCCGCCGAAGACGGCAGGCGCTGCCTGGTGCTGATGAACAAGCTCAATGGCGGGATGGAGCCTCTCCTGAAAGAGGCGCTCGCCCGGGAGGGCATCGAAGCCGCCGCGGCATTCCCAAACAGCCCGGCTGTCGCCGAGTCGAACCTGCTCGCCCTGCCCCTGTCCCTCGAGCTCTTCCGCGAGGGGATCGGGAAACTGGCGGAGGCCCTCGAGCGATGAGGGCCGTCGTGAATGCGCTGATGATCCTGGCGGTCTTCTGCCTCGCCGGGCCGGCTTTTGCAGCCGCCCCGGGAGAGAGGACCGTTCAGGACATGGCGGGCCGGTCGGTAAGGGTGCCGACAAGCGTGAAGCGGATCGTTGCTCTCGGTCCGGGGGCTCTTCGACTCGTCGTATACCTGGGCGCATTCGACCGGGTCGTCGGCGTGGAGGAGGCGGAGAAAGGCCGATTTCCCCTTGCGGCCCGACCTTACGGGTTGGCCGTTCGGGAGCGCATCATGGTCCTGCCTTCCGTCGGCGAGGGCGGCGCGGGCCGGAACCCTGACCCCGAGAGGATTCTCGTCCTCAAGCCGGACCTGATCGTCGGTGTGGGTCTCGATCCGGCGCAGGTCTCAGGGCTCGAGTTGAAGACAGGGATTCCGGTGCTCGTCCTGGACTACGGCGAGATCGGGGTCTTCCGGGAGGAGGCCCTGAAGTCGATTGAACTTCTGGGCCGGGTCACAGGTCGGGAAAAGCGGGCCGCCGAGGTCCTTCGCTTCATCGATGCCTGCCGGGCAGACCTCAAGCGCAGGACTGCAGGCATCGAAAGCCCGGAAAAACCGCGCGCCTATGTCGGCGGCATCGGCCACAAGGGTCGGCACGGGCTGCTGAGCACCGAGGCCGGGTTCCCGCCCCTTGACATGGCCGGCGGGAGGAATGTGGCCGACGAAACGGGCCGCGAAGGGCACCTCTTCATCGATCGGGAGCAGATCCTGGCCTGGAGACCCGAGGTGATCTTCATCGACGCAAACGGCCTGGATCTCGTCGCGGCGGACTATGCCGCCCATCCGGCTTTTTACGAAGCGCTGGAGGCCGCGAAGAAGGGGCGGGTGTTCAGCCTCTACCCCTACAACTTCTACGGCACGAACATCGAGGTGGCCCTCGCCGATGCCTACTTCATCGGCAAAGTCCTCTACCCTGGAAAGTTCCGGGATGTGGACCCCGTGAAGAAAGCGAGGGAGATCGTCCGCTTTTTTGTCGGGCAGCCCGTTTTTGACGGGATGAAGGACGCCTACCGCGGGTTCGGCAGGGTGTCCTTCGAGAGAGGACGGATGGATGTCCGGTAACGCTGCAGACATCGTGACAGGATACGGCATCCTGCTGGGACGCAAGGCCGCCGTCGTGGCGCTGCTCCTGGCCGCCGTCGTCCTCCTGGCCCTGGCCGGCCTTGCCGTGGGGTCCTATCCCCTCTCCCCGGGGGATATCCTGGCGGCGCTTGCGGGAAAGGCGGACGGTGTTACGTCCCACGTCGTCGGCAACATACGCCTTCCCAGGACCGCGGCGGCCGTTACCGCGGGGGCCTCGCTAGGCATTGCCGGCGCCGTGATGCAGAATGTGATCCGCAACCCGCTCGCCTCTCCGTTCACCCTGGGCGTCTCCCAGGGGGCCGCATTCGGCGCCGCCCTTGCGATCGTCGTGCTCGGCGGCAGTGCGGCAAAGGGCCTTGCCACGACGATGCAGACATGGCTGGTGGCGCTGTCGGCCTTTGCCGGCGCCCTGACCACCGTTGCGGCCATCCTGCTGCTGTCCACTCTGCGGCGCCTCACGCCGGCGTCGCTGATCCTCGCCGGCGTGGCCCTGAGCGCCCTGTTCGGCGCCGCGACGATGTTTCTGCAGTACTTCTCGACGGATTCGCAGCTGGCGGCAACCGTTTTCTGGGCCTTCGGCGATCTCGGGCGCGCGGGCTGGAGGGACATCCTCCTGATGGCGGCGGTCCTCGCGCCAGGGTTGGCCTACTTCCTGTGGAACAGCTGGGGCTACAACGCCCTGGAGTGGGGCGACGAGACGGCCGGCGGGCTGGGGGTTTCCGTCGGGGTCTTTCGCCTGAGAAGCCTCGTGATCTCGGCTCTCGTGGCCGCCGTCACCGTCGCCTGCCTGGGGGTCATCGGATTCGTGGGGCTCGTGGCGCCCCACATCATGCGGTTCTTCGTGGGCGACGACCACCGCTTTCTGCTCCCCTGTTCGGCGCTGTGCGGCTCGTTGCTTCTGCTTACCGCCGACATCCTGTCGCGGGCCCTCCTGTCACCGGTCGTCGTGCCCGTGGGGATCGTGACGACCTTTGCGGGGGCCCCGCTGCTCCTCTATCTTCTGATGAAGGGCCGGAAGGTGCCATGACGCTCGAGATCGAAGGAATCCGTTTTTCCTACGGCAGGACCCCCGTGCTCAGGCAGGTGAGTCTCCGGGCCGAGGCCGGGCAGCTCGTCGCCGTTCTGGGCGAAAACGGTTCGGGCAAGTCGACGCTTCTGCGGACGATCCATCGGCTCCTCGTCCCCCAGGGGGGGACCGTCCTGGTCGAGGGGCGCGCCGTGGACCGCATGAGCCCGCGTCAGATCGCCCGCCTCATGGGATATCTGCCCCAGAAATCCGCCGAGGCTTCCTTTACGGTCTTCGACGCCGTGCTGCTGGGGAGGGCGCCCCACGTCCAGTGGAGCGTCTCGAGTCATGACAGGGAGATGGTCCTGCGGGTACTGGCCCTCCTGAACCTGGAGGGGCAGGCCTTGAGAAACGTCCTGGAGCTTTCCGGCGGAGAGATGCAGAAAGTCTTCATCGCGAGGGCGCTCGCCCAGGAGCCGAAGGTCCTGCTTCTCGACGAGCCGATCAACCACCTCGACGTGAAGAACCAGATCGACGTTATGGAAATCCTCCGGCGGGTGACGGCGGAGCTGTCCATCGTCTCCCTCGTCGTCCTGCACGACATCAATAACGCCCTTCGCTTTGCGGACCGCTTCCTCCTGATCAAGTCGGGGGAGATTGTCACATTCGGCGGGCCGGAGGTGGTCACCCCCGCCAATGTGCGGAAGCTCTACAATCTGGAAGTCACGGTGGCCCGGGTCGACGGGATTCCCGTGGTCGTTCCGCGGACGAACGGCAAGGCCGCTGCCCCTCCGGCAAAAAGGATCGAGTGACGATGAAACGGTTCCCCGAAATCCGCAACCCCCTCGCATCGGCTGCCGCGGCCTCGCTCGTGCTGCATTCCGCGGTTGTCCTCGCGGTCGTCCTGTGGGCGGCGGACTCCAATCCGAGGCTCATCGGGGGCGACGAGGGAGGGATCATCACCGTGTCCCTGATGGACCATGCGGTCGGGCACGGGCAGGAGAGGGACGATCGGGGGGTGGCCGGCATCGCGGCAAGGCCGGCGAAGGTCTCCGTTCAACGGCCGGACAGGGCAGCCCTTGAGAGAGAGACGAATGCGGTCGAACGGGGGAAGAAGGATGTCCCGTCGATCCGGGACGCCGGCGCGGATCCCGCGGCTTCAGGGGACGCTGTCCTTGCCTGTTCCGGCACGGTGGACGGCGGTGTCGCCATCGTCCTGACATCGGCAGGCACCGGTAGAGGGACGGATGGCACGGGCGGGCAGGTCACGGGTGCCACTCCCCGTTACCGCGACAACCCTCGGCCCGACTATCCCCGGACGGCGCGGCTGAAAGGTTACGAAGGCCTCGTGCTCGTGGAGGCCGAGGTGGGCGCCGACGGAGTGGTCGGAGACGTGCGGCTCAAGGCATCGTCCGGCTATGCCGTGCTTGACCGTTCGGCCCTTGCCGCCGTCCGTGACTGGAAGTTCGAGCCGGGCAGGCGCATGGGCATCCCGGTGACGATGCGGGTTGACGTGCCCGTCCGGTTCATGCTGAGGGAATAAATGGGGCCGGGGCCCGGCATTGCAGCGGAGCAAGGCCCCGGGATTACAGGGTTGTTTGGGGTTTCTTTCAGACGGCCCGCGCGACGATGTAAACGTAGCGAAGCGGCGCGGAGTCGGCGTTGTACACATTGTGAGTCGTCCGGGGCGGGATGAAAACCACCTGCCCCGCCCTTACCGGCCGCCTGCCGTACCCTTCCGCCTCCACCGCGCCTGTGCCTTCCAGGATGACGAGCATTTCCTCGTGATCCTTCGTGCTGTGCTCGCCCACGTTCCCGCCGCTCTGCAGAGTCACCAGTCCCGAGCGCATGGTCACGCTGACGGGGGGCGAGAGGATGGGGCAGTAGGGCACCTCGGGCCCCGGGAGGGTGAGGACGAAGGATTCGAGGGGTTTCCGTTCTTTCGTTTCATTCTGCATCGTCGCGTTCTCCTGTGCTCCTCAGAATTTCAAATCCAGCCCGACCATGGCAGTCGTTCCCGGCATGGGATAGTCCTTCTTGAAGGCGTAACTCTCGTTGGTCAGGTTCTCACCGGCGATGTAGATCTCGCCCTTCGCGCCGAGTTCCCGGCTGGTGAACTCCCAGGCCAGTTTCGCGTTCAGGAGAAAAAAGGCGCTGACGGCCGCGATGCTGCTTCCTCCGAAGTTGGCGGTGCGATTGTTGGCTGTGTACTGGTTGTCCACGTAAAGGGCATCCCCGCTGAGCTTGAAGTTCCGGAAGAACCGGTAATTGAACCCGGCGCTGGCCGACCAGTTGGGGGCATAGGGAAGATTGTCCGGCGATTGATCGAAGAGATGCGTGGCACCGGCGAAGAGGGACAGGACGTCGAGAGGGGTCCAGGTCACCGTGGCCTCGATGCCCTTGATCCGGAAGTCGCCGATGTTTTCATAACGGGGGGGAGCGGGAGAGGTCACCAGGATCATGCGGTTGTTCCCGTTGTCGGTGAAGTACGCGACGTCGGCGCGGAAATTTTTTCCGATCCTGTGGCTCAGGCCCGCCTCGTAATGGTCCACCGTCTCCGCGTCCAGGCTCTTCCACCGGGTGTTGCCGCCCCAGAAGAGGTTGGAGTTCGTCACGACGTAGACGCCGGGGTAGTTGACCCCCCTGGCATGGGAGGCGTGAAATTCCGTGTTCCCGAAGCCGACAATGAGCCCCGCCTGGGGGCCCCACTCTGCATCGAAGTCGCTGTGGGAGAAGTATCGCACGCCGGCCGAAGGAATCGCGTACCAGCCGCTCTTCTCCCCGAAGAGATGACTCAGGGCCGCATAGAGCGACAGGATGCGAAACGTCTCCCTGGGGAACGTGCTGTCAACCCGGGGGGCATCCCTGTCGATCGAGACCTTGCCGCCGATGAAATCCAGGTCGATGCCGCCGAGGATCTCGCCGTTTTTCCAGGGGGTGACCGTCTCCTGCAGGCGGGCGCCGTAATTGTCCCAGTCCGTCACGGTATCGTAGTAGAAACCCGCCGGATCACGCTGGTCCTGCCAGTCGCCCGTGCCACGGCTCCAGTAGAGCTTCAGCGTCCCCCGCGCCGACGCGTACTGGTGGGCGAGGGTGAACACCGTCATTTCGTCGTTTGACCGGTAGGTGCCCTGGCGAGCCGCTGGATTTCCCTCCGGCCCCGGGTCCTCGGCGAAATTGTTCGTCGCGTTTGCCGTGAGGCTCATATACCAGGACGGATTGATCTGATGACCGACCCGGGCGAAGTATTCCTGCAGCTCCCCGCTGGAATAGTCCCGGTGGCCGCTGGAGGAGCGGAAGCTCTGGAGGAGGTAGTAATCGGTGTTCCCGACTTTGCCGCCGTGCTCGACTCCCTGGATGAAGGTGGAGTAGGATCCATAGCCGGCCCGGACGTTCGTATAGAATCCCTCTTCCGCCTGCCGTTTTGAGACCACGTTCACGACCCCGAAGGCGCCGTTGCCGAACAGGATGGGTTGCGCTCCCTTGTAGATGTCAATCCGCTGGGCCTGGTCGACGCTCATGATGTCCATGAGGGGGTGCGTCCAGACGCCGACGTTCTTCGGGATCCCGTCGACGGCCATCTGGATTTCGCCTCCCGGCCTCGAGCTCCCCATGCCGCGGATATAGATGGCGCCGCCGTCGCCCCCGCCGAAGCTCCCGACGGGATTCTGGCGGGAGATGATCACGCCGGGAACCATCCGAACAGCCGATTGGAAATCCTGGGCGTTGAGATCTCTTATCTGTTCCTCCGTCACGGTGCTGACCTGGCTCCCCAGGCGGTTGACCTGGTTTCCCTCCGTGATGGGCGATGCGACGACGACCACCTCTTCCAGGCGGGCCGCCTTCTTCTCTTCCGCGGCGTAAAGCGCAGTGGCCTGCAGGCCAAGGATGCCGGCCAGCAGCCATCTCCATGCCCATCTCCCCTCCATTCGATCCCACTCCTCCTTTTCGCGGCGTGCCCGGGAGTCCGGTTGCGCGGCGGGAACCGGGCACTAATGGCATGAATTGGATAATCGTGGCACTGATGGACGAAAAGAAAGAACCGTGGAAGATCCGCGGCTCGTGACGCTGGCTCGGTGGCACGAGCGTGAGATTCGTAGCAGAGGCGCTCGAGCCTGTCAACCGATTTCCAGCGCCTGGACCGGGTTTCCCGAAAGAGGAAATCAACGGCGGCGGGCGATCCGTTGTCTGCCTTTATCTCGTCCCTCCCGGTTGCCTCACTTCTTGAAGTTCGCCTTCATGTACTCCACGACGGCCTTCGTCTCCTCGGGGGAGAGCGGGATGGCCGGCATGCGGCCCTTGCCCTCGACGATCGCCTTGGAGATGGCCGCGTCGTCGCTGGCCTTCCAGAAATCGGCGCCGAAGGGGGCGATCTGCATGATGACGCCCTTGCCGTCGCCGGCGGCCCCGTGGCACAGGGCGCAGCGGTTGTTGTAGATCTGCTTGCCGTCCTGGGCGACGGCGGGGGTTGCCGAAGCGATGCAAAGCAGGATCGCAAGTGCCGCCGCGAAGGCGCTCGATCCGATCGTCTTTTTTCTTGCGGGCATGGGGTCCTCCTGATGCGTGGCTTGGAGTCGGCGGCCCGACGGCACGCCGCGATTCATTCTACTGAACCGTCGTCCTGTCGTCAACCACCCTTGCTCCTTGACGCTGCAATCGATCTCGGGTACGGTTAGCCGGTGATGCGACAGAACGAAATGATCGGCCGGCTGCACCGCCGCCTGCTCGACGAGAGCCGGCGGGACTCCGTCGAGGACGTCCGCATCGGCGCAAGCTACGTCGCCGTCGTCCTGGAGGGGGGCCGCATGGGCCTTGCCGCGCGCCTGAAAGAAGCCGTCGGCACGGAGATCGAGCCCCGTCGCGACCCCGGGCGTTATGCCCGCAGGGGGGCCGATGCCCTGCTGGATTGTCTCGTGCAGGGAGCCGGCGCCGTCGATCGGGCCCTGGGGCTCGCCGCGGCCAACGCGCTGATCCGCCCGCCGCTGCCGGAGAAGGAGACGGACACGATCGCCCTCATGGGCCTGCGCCCCGGCGAGCGGGTTGCCATGGTGGGTCTGTTCCGGCCCATCGTCCCGCGGATCGAGGCCGCCGGGGTGCGGCTCACCGTCATCGAGCGGGACACGCCGGAGCCGGAGAGGCGGCAGGCCCTCGGGGACTGCGAGGTCGCCATCGTCACGGCCACGACGCTGTTGAACGGGACCCTCGAGGGGATCCTGGGCGAATTGGGCCGGCCCCGCCACGTGGCCCTCATCGGGCCGTCGACGCCGCTGTGCGAGGAGATCTTCCGGGACACCCCGGTGACGCACCTCGGCGGTGCGGCCGCCGCGGACCCGGCGCGCATTCTGGAGGTCATCGCCCGCGGGGGCGGGACGCCGGAGATGAGGCCCTGGCTGCGATTCGTGAACATCGGGGTGCGGAAGCGATGAAGAAGATCCCCATCGTGTCCATCGTGGGCTACTCGGGCAGCGGCAAAACGACCCTCGTCGAGAAGCTGATCCCCGAGCTGATCCGCCGGGGCCTGCGGGTGGCCACGATCAAGCACAACCGCCACGGGTTCGAGGTCGACCACGAGGGGAAAGACAGCTGGCGCCACCGCCGGGCAGGGGCGGCCCTGACCGTGCTGGCCTCGCCGGGGAAGGCGGCCGTCATGGCCGACACCGAGGGAGACCCGGGCCTCGGGGAACTGAGTGATCGGTTCATCCGCGACGTCGACGTGATCCTGGCGGAAGGCTTCAAGAAAAACCCGCACCCGAAGATCGAGGTCTGGCGAAGGGCTCTGGGCAGGGAGTTTTTGTCGAGGGAGGACCGCGCGCTCATGGCCGTGGCCGGCGACGACCCCGGCGGGCTTACCGCGCCCCGTTTCGACCTCGACGACATCGCGGGGATTGTCGATCTCATCGAGAAGAAGGTGATCCGCCCGTGATGGACTATATCCTCCACAACCTCTTCTCGACCGAGGCGGGTGTCGTCTGGCTCGTCCTGAAGTGGGCCCTCGTCGTGCTGGCGGCGGGCTTCATCGGCCAGTTCGGCAAGGCCTTCGCCACGCACCTCATCCGCAGGGCGCGGGAGGGGAAGCAGGAGGAGACCGTGCCGGCAGCGGGGCATGAAGTGCCGTCTCCCGCTGTGAAGCAGGAAGCTGCTCCGCACGCGGCGCCGCAGGCCGCCGAGTCGTCACCGGCGAAGAGGACGGCCGTTGCGGGTGATGACGAAGCCCCGCGGAAAGAGCGGGAGAAGGAAGAGAAGAAGGCGCGCAAGGAGCAGCAGAAGGCCGCCAAGAAGACGCTGAAAGGAATCAAGAAACTGTTCAAGTGAGGAAGGCGGGAACACCATGAGTGAAAAGAAACTGCCGGGAGGCGCATACGACGTCATCATCATCGGCGGGGGGCCGGGCGGCCTCACGGCCGGGCTCTACGCCGCGAGGGCGAGCTTCAGGACGCTGCTCGTCGAGTCGGGGATGGTGATGAGCCAGATCACGGTGACGCACCTCGTGGAGAACTACCCCGGCGTGCCGGACATCGGCGGCTACGAGCTCGTGGAGAAGTTCAAGGAGCAGGCGAAGAAGTTCGGGCTCGAGGCGACCTATGCCGCCGTCTCGGGGCTGGAAAGAACGCAGATCGCCGAGATGCCGGGCTGGCGGGTGAAGACCGACGCGGGCAGCTTCGAGGCCCTGTCCGTCATCGTGGCCACCGGGGCAAACTGGCGCAAGATCGGGGTGCCCGGCGAGGCGGAGTTCACGGGGCGCGGCGTCTCGTACTGCGCCACCTGCGACGGGCCCTTCTACCGCGACCGGGAGGTCGTCGTGATCGGCGGCGGCGACACCGCCGTCCAGGAGG
>CAYZKT010000051.1:0-15492 GCA_964478885.1 uncultured Syntrophaceae bacterium
GGCCGGCCTCGATGACCTCGTCGGCGCGGTTGAACTCGAGCGGCCCGATGTGCGAGACGTGGGGCAGAATCATGACGTCGGGGGGGTCCCCCGCCAGGCGCTGGCGGCCGATCCGGTCTCCCATCAGGTTGATGGATGCCAGAATCACTTCCAGCAGCGACGGCTCCCGGAACGTCCCGTCGGCGGTGATCTGTCCCAGGGCGAGCGACTTGCCCTGCTTCATCGTGGCGTTGATGTAATCGGTGAGATACGCCATGAGGTGGTCCCGGAGGCCCTTGTTGTCCTCTTCGGCAGACCGGCCCGTGAACGCCGATTTTCCTCGTTTGATCCGTTCCGTCACGTAGAGCGTCAACCCCGCGAACAAGAGGTCCCGCACGCGGAGTCCCGACTCTTCCTCCTCCGGCTCCGACTTCGGCGGCGTGCCGAGGACCGGCTCGTTCGTGAGCTCGTACTGGATCTTGACGTCCGTGTTGGGGTTGACGGCGATGACGGTGTTGGCCCCCATGGATCGGCACAGGGACACGGGGATGGGGTTGATGAGCCCTCCGTCCACCAGCAACCTTCCCTCCCGGAAACAGGGCGTGAACATGCCCGGCATGGAGATGCTCGCCCGGATGGCCTCGATGAGGGAGCCCTGGCGAAGCCAGACCTCCTGCCCGGAGGTCAGGTCCGTCGCCACGGCGGCGAATGGAATGGGAAGATCTTCGATGTTCGGATCCCCGATCCGCTGCCTCAGGTACTCGGCGATCTTGTCGCTGCTGATGATGCCCGACTTCGGCACAGGCACTTCCATGAACCCCAGGATGTCGGACCAGGCAAGCTCGCGGATGAGCTTCTCCGCCTCGTCGAGCTTGCCCGCGGCGAAGGCCCCGCCCACGAGAGCGCCGATGGAGGACCCGCAGACGATGTCGATCGCGATGTTCGCCTCCTGCAGGCCGCGGATGACCCCGATGTGCGACCATCCTTTTGCCGAGCCGCTTCCCAGGGCAAGACCGATCTTCCGCAGTTTGTCCGGCATGCTGTTTTCTCCGTGGACCGGGGGACGAAACGTTTTCGACGCTCTGCGATTCGCGGGCAGGCCATTTTCGAACCTGGGTACGCCTGTTGCACCCTTTGTAGCGAAATCCTGCTCATAATTCAAGAACTATGACGTTCCGGCCCCGAAGCCGGGGACGGTTTCGCCGCTTTGACAAAATACCCGGGGCCGGATAGGATTTACCCATGTCGACGGCAACCCGATTGCTTCACGCCTGCACGGCGGGCGGACTTTCCGGGGAGATCACGGCGCACGAGGTTTCCCTCTACCGCCGTTCGCCCTATTCCATCTGGTGCGGCAAGTTCGCGCCCCCCGAGCGTCGCGATCCCCTCGGCCCTTACCGGGAGCTGCTGCTGGAGCGCGGCATCGAGCACGAAAAGCGTGTCATTGCAGCCCGATGGCCCGGCTGCGCCGCCGCCCCATTCCGTGACCCCCTCGATGGCTTCAGGCTCCTTGTCGACAGGATGGTCGGCGGTGCCGATGCGATCTGCGGCCTTCCCATGTTCTATCTGCCCGATGGACTTCAAGGCCGTCCCGACGTCCTGGTGAAACGCCAGGGCGTTCCGTCCGCATTCGGCAGCTATGCCTACGAGGTCTACGAGATCAAGCTGGCGGCCAACATCGAGGAGCCCCACATTCTCCAGGCCGCCTTCTACACCCACCTGCTCTCGAAGATCCAGGGCCGCCTCCCGGAGCGCTTCTTCGTCATCAACCGGGATCACGCGGAACAGGCGTACCGAAGCTCCGAATACGAGGAAACGCTTCGGGACGCGATCGAGGGAACGCGCCGCATCCTCGGCGGAACGGAAAAGCCGAGCCCGACGTACAACGGCGGGGAGTGGCCCTGGATGGCCTGGACGAACCACATGGCCCTGCGCGAGCGTGACATCTCCCTCGTCCCGGGCGTCGGGCCCCGCATGAAGGAAAAGCTCGCTGCCCGGGGAATGCGAAAGGTCTGGGACCTCTCCTCGGCGTCTCCCGTCGCTCTCGAGGCGATCCCCGGGGTGGGCCGTGCCACGGCCGAGAGGCTCGTGGTCAATGCCCGGGCCATCCGGCAGCGGTCCTGCATCCCGCTGGACCGTTCGGTTTTGCAATTTCGTGACTGCGCGACCGAGGTCTTCCTCGACCTCGAGGGAACGGACCCCGCGGGCGAGCAGGAGGGTCTGGAGCAGGTGGACTACCTGATCGGCGTGCTGATCTCCGACGCGAGCGGCCTTTGCTACAGGCCCTTTGCAGCCTGGCGCATCGTCGAGGAGGGGCGGATGTTCAGCGAGTTCGTCGATTTTCTTTCGGGCCTGGGTGACGTCGTCGTCTACCACTGGCACAACTACGAGCGGTGGCACCTCCGTCAGCTTGCCTCCCGCCATGGTCTGGCCGATGTCGTGGAGAGGGGCATTTTCCCCAGGATGGTCGATCTGCACCGTGTGGCGACACGCGCCTTCGCCTTCCCCACCCCCACCAACGGCCTGAAGGACATCGCGAAGCACCTCGGGTTCCGCTGGCGCCACGAGGACGTCAACGCCCTGGACTCGATCGCCTGGTACCTGCGTTACCAGTCGGCCCCGGAGATCTGGGAAGAAAAGCTGCAGGGCATCGTCGATTACAACGAGGACGACTGCCGGGCGACGAAATTCATCAAGGACTGGCTCGTTTCCCAGGCAGAACGGCGCACCGGGAAGAGGCCCTGAGCCGTTTTCGCTTTGCCACGGACCGCCGGATGTGGTAGGTTTCAACCTGCGGCAGGACCGGTGTTGCGAAGACCGCCGTCCGGTTGCGAGATCCGTAACGGGGTACAGTCCGCGTGGAACGATCGTTTGCACGGGTTCTGCTCGTCCCGCTGGCCGTGGCCATCGGGATTTTTCTCATCGTGCACTACAACCTGCACTCGTTCTTCATGGACCGGGAGAGGCTTTCCGATCTGCTGGCCTCCTACGGCGCCACCTCCGTGTTTCTCTTCATCTCCCTGCAGGTCGCACAGGTCGTCATCTCGCCTCTGCCCGGCGACGTGACGGGGCTCATCGGGGGGTATCTCTACGGTCCGGTCCTGGGGGTGATCTACTCCACGATCGGGCTCAGCATCGGCTCCTGGGTCGCCTTTGCCCTGGCCCGGATGCTCGGGCTCCCCTTCGTTGAGAAGATCATCCGACCCGCCACGATCCGGAAATACGACTACTTCCTGGAGCGCAAGGGGCTGGCCATCGCCTTCGTCTTCTTCCTGATCCCCGGGTTCCCCAAGGACACGCTATGCTACATCCTCGGGCTGTCGCACATGAAGACCCGGAATTTCCTCGTCGTCTCCACGGCGGGACGTCTCCTGGGCACGGTGATCCTGTCGCTGCAGGGAAGCTCCCTGCGCGAGAACCAGGACGTGTTCTTCTTCGTGCTGCTGGTGGTGACGGTCCTGATCATCCTGGGCGGGTATTTCCACGTGGGGTGGTGGCTGCGGTCCGTGATACGGGACCGGAAGCGGTCACGCCCTGCCCTTCCCCCTCCGCCCGCACCGGAAGGGGTGACGAAACCCGCGGAGAGCCGCCCCGACGGCAAGCAGGGCTGAAACGCCCGCCGCGATCCGCCGAATCGGCGCGACGAGATTCTCCTGCACGTCCCTCTCGAGGTCCCGGATCCTGCCTGCCGCGTTCTCGAATTCCCTGCCCGTTTCCGCCGCACGCTCGGAGAGCGTCCGCAACGATGCGCCCAAGGCGTTCGAGCTGCGTCCGATCTCGTCGAGGTTCTGGCGGATGGCGGGGACGTGCCGGTCGAGCGTTGCCGTGAGTTCCGCGGCCTTTCTGCCGGCTCTCCGGATCTCCGAGACCGTCACCGCGGCCAGCACGGCAAATATGACTAGCGACGCGCCGGCGAGCCCGACGCTGATCTCCCAGGGCATGGGCCTGCCTCTCGTGCCGAGGCCCCGGTTCGCCCGGGGCCTGCGGGGTTCAGGATTTGACCTTGGCGGCCATCTCGTCGGCCTTCTTCCGGGCCGTCTCCTCGATGTCGTGCAGCCGGTGGATCAGCGTGTCCGTCGTGCGCCTCGCCTTGTCGTACAGGACGTCGTACTCGTCCTGGACCTTCTCGGCGAAGTCCTTCGCCTTCTCCGACATCTCCGCCCGGGTCTCTTCCCCGCTCCTGGGTGCGATCAGGATTCCGACGGCCACCCCGATCAGCCCTCCGATCAGCGCGCCGGTCAGGATGCCCTTTGCAAAATCGTCTTTCTCGCTCATGCAGTCCTCCGTTCGTTCATTCGGTCGTTTCACGCCGGCTTCTCCCCGGCTCCGCGCCCGCATCCCCGCCCCGCGTCCCGTCAGGTCCGAACGGATTCCAGCGCGGTGCGCACCCTTTTGACGAGGCCGGCAAACACCTTGAGACCCTGCGACATCTGGCCCCGGGCCCGGTCCTTGATCCCGTCGTCGAGGTGCGCCAAGCTGCCGCGAACCCGTTCGACCCCCCCGGACAGCTCATCCACGCGGTTCCGGACGAGGTCCACCGACCTGCCCACCGTCGCGGTGAGCCGGTCGACGTTTTCGAGAATCGACGGCAGCGACCGGTTGATCGTCTCCTCCAGCGTCGCCCGCACGGCGTGCACGCTCTGCCGGACGTTCTCGGTGATGAAATCCACGTTCTTCAGAATCTGGGGGAGACTCTGGTTGAGCGTCGTGATCGTCGTGTCCAGATTGCGAACCGTGCTCCGCAGCTGCAGAAGCAGCGGGACCGTGAACCCCACGAGGACCACCACGGCCAGGCACAGGATAAACAGACTCGTTTCCCAGCTCATAGGCTCTCACTCCTCCTGCCGGATCAGGCAGCCGGCCCACCCTCGATCTCCCGTGCCTTCTTTTCCGCCCTGGCCTCGACTTCCTTGAGCTTCTTGAGCAGGTTCTCGTAGGCAGTCTTGCTCTTCTCGAACGCGACGTCGTACTCGTCCTTGAGCTTGCCGGCGATGTCCTTCGCCTTGTCCGACAGGTCGTCCCGCGTTTCCCTTCCGCTTTTCGGCGCATAGAGCAACCCGACGATGACACCGACGAGGCCGCCGATGAGAAGACCCTTCACCCAGTCTCCGCACCTGTTGTCCGACATGATGGCACCTCCTTTACAGAAATGGGTTTTGCTGGCACTGTGAAGCGTGTTAGTTTTAAATTATAGAAGCAACCCCGTGCCGAGTCAACGCCGAAAACGTAACGGGACGGTCCCCGCGCTCCGGGCGGGTGTTCTGGACCGCGGGACGGCGGCGGTCGGGAAAGGACATTCCATGGCAAAGCAGAAGACCACGAGGAGGCAAAAGGACATCTCGCGCTTGCTGCGGGAGCGCAAACAATCGGGCAGGACAAAGCGTGACCGGCCCAAGAAACAGAAATAGGAAAGGAAACGATTCGCGATGAAACGGATGGTCTGGATCGTCCTGCTTACGGCGCTGCCCTTTTTCTGGAGCGGCTGCGCCTACGTCAACCTATCGCTCCTGTCGGAGCCCGGCCCCCTGCGCGAGAAGGTGGTGGACGGCGAGGGCGACGCCAGGATCCTGCAGCTCGACGTCACGGGGATCATCTCGGAAGAGAAGAAGCGTTCCATGGGGCTGCGACAGGAGACCTCCATGGTCGACGAGTTCCGGGAAGCCCTGAAGAAGGCGGGCAAGGACAGGAAGATCGCGGGCCTCGTCGTCCGGATCAACTCCCCCGGGGGGACCGTGACGGCAAGCGACATCCTCCGCCACGAAATCCTCGAATACAAGAGAAAGACGGGGGTGCGGGTGGTCGCCTGCATGATGGACGTGGCCGCTTCGGGCGGCTACTACGTCGCCACGGCGGCCGACGAGATCGTGGCCCACCCCACAACGATCACCGGCAGCATCGGCGTGATCGCCATGAAGTTCAACGTCCAGGGCCTGCTCGGGAAGATCGGCGTGGAAGCCGAGGCCGTCAAGTCCGGTGACAAGAAAGACATCCTGTCCCCGTTCCGCCCGGCGACGGAGGAGGAAAAGAAGATCGTGCAGGCCGTCATCGACCAGCTCCACGGCCGTTTCGTCGACGTCATCGTGGAGGGCCGCAAGCCTCTTTCCCGCGATGTCGTCCTGAAGCTCGCCGACGGCCGCATCTACACGGCCTCGCAGGCGCTCGAGCTCAGGCTCATCGACCGCGTGGCGTATCTCGACGGCGCCATCGAGGGTCTGAAGAGCGCCCTCAACCTGAAAAACGCTTCCGTCGTCGTCTACCACCGGCCGGGGAGCTACAAGGGGTCGATCTATTCCGAGGCGGGAGGCAACACGACCGTCGTCAACCTCCTGCCGCAGGATCTGGAGAGCCTGCTGCCGCAGGGGATGCGATTCATGTACCTCTGGGCACCGTGAAAAGATGGAAGTTAAGAAGATCGGAAGTTAGGAAGCTCGGAAGCTGGGAAAAAGAAAATCCTCGCCTAACTTCCTAACTTCATAGCTTCCTAACTTCACTCCCAAACAACGACGGCCGGTGTTGTAGACTATTGATTTGATCGATGCCCCGGCAGCGACTCAGGAATGCGGTATATGTAGATCGGGTCGTTGTGGAGCTTCGAGGCGGCGCGGAGCGTGCACTGGGGCTTCCACCCCGGAATGGGAAAATTGAAAGAGATGACCCGCGCCCCGTTGCGCAGTTCCCCGGCCAGTTTCTCCCCCAGCCGGCGCATCACGTCGGGGAAAAGATAGCAGGACACGACATCCGCCGCCGTGAGATCGGCGTTCCAGAAATTCCGGAACCGGAGTTCGATGCCCCGGCGTCCGGCTGTCAGCAGCGCCGCCTTGAGAAAGGCGATCGGGTTGATCTCGAACCCCCGGCATACGACCCCGTAGCGGCGCCTCGCCTCTCTCAGGACCCGGCCGTCGCCGCAACCGATGTCCACCAGCAGTTCCCCGGCAGACATGGGCACGGCGTCCAGGGCCGTCCGGATCTTCACGCGCCCTGTGGAGGTGTACATGGCCCCCTGCGTCACCGGGTGCACCGCGACGATGGCCAGGGCGTGCAGGAGCTTCAGGACGAGTACCGTCCCGAGCACCGCGAAGACGATGATGAGCCACGCCGGCATCGGTTCCCTCCCGCGCCCTGCATACCCCATCCCGGCGGTACTGTCAAAGCCCGGCTTTCCGTGGACACCCCCTGCGCCCTGTGGTATGAAACGGCAACGTGATCGACGGGAGGTCGTGCCATGAAAGACGCGAACCGGATCGGTTGCCCCAAGCTCGACGGGCCCGACGTCAGCCAGACCCTCTTCTACCCCCGGTCATCCTGGAAGGAGCCTGTATCCCAGGAGGGCGTGCGGGACGTCCTCATCCCCGTCGAGGACGCCGTGTCCGTCGGGGCCCGGTTCCACACCGTCAACAAGCAGGGACCTTCGATCCTGTTCTTCCACGGCAACGGGGAGATCGTCGAGGACTACGAGGACATCGCCTTCCTGTACATCCGGATGGGCCTCAATTTCATTCCCGTGGACTACAGGGGCTACGGGCACTCGACGGGGCAGCCCTCGGTGAGCGCCATGCTGCGCGATGCCCACGCCGTGTTCGAGTACACCCGCACATGGCTGCGGCTCAACGGCTGCACGGGGCCTCTCATCGTCATGGGGCGCTCCCTCGGCAGCGCGTCGGCCCTGGAACTGGCGGAGAGCTGCCCGGAATCGATCGACGGCCTTATCATCGAAAGCGGTTTCGCCCACTCTCAGACCATCCTGAAACTCGTCGGCATCGACATGCAGCGTGCCGGCATCGACGAGAAGGAGGCATTCCGCCATCTCGAAAAAATCGGCGGCTACCTGAAGCCCACCCTGATCATCCATGCGGAATTCGATCAGATCCTCCCCTTCTCGGACGGCGAGGACCTCTACCGTGCCGCAGGGGCCGCGGACAAAAGGCTTCTCAGGATCCCCGGCGCAGACCACAACAGCATCTTCATGGTCGGCCTGCAGGAGTACCTGAAAGCCGTCGGGGAGTTTGCCGCCCGGCTCCGTTGACCCTTCCTACGCCCGTGCTGCGGGATCCGGCCACCCCTTGCATGGGACTTGCATATTCTCAACCGGAGACGGCCTCGTACTGACAATCTTCAGAATTAACAACGGTTGGACAGGGCCCTTCGGGGCGCGGCCGAAGACCTTTCCTGGGGACAAAAAGATGAAGAAATCCATGGATCTGGCAGGCGAACTGAACGTTCTCGGCATGCTCGACAAGGCCAGGGAGATCTACGCGGAGCTCGGCGACGCTCCAGCTGTCTCCTACGTCCGTTCCAATTACAGGCTCTTGTCAAAAATTTACCACCCCGACCTGAACCCGAACAACAAGGAAAAAGCCGAGAAGATGCAGCAGAAGATCAACGAGGTCGCCCAGGTCATCAATTCCATGCCGGACCGGGAACTCATCGAGGTCATCAAGAACGGCGAGCAGAAGAAACCCCGCGACAAGTGGAAAGTCCTCGTCGTCGAGGACGAGTTCGGCTACCAGGACACTCTCCGCAACATTTTCACCATGGAGGGGTTCGACGTCCGCGTGGCCATCGACGGGGACACGGGCTACGAGGTTTACAAGAACTTCAAGCCCGACATGATCCTCACCGACGTGCTGATGCCCAACGTGAACGGCATCGAACTGATCCGCCGCGTCCGCAGTGAGAACCCCACCATCAAGGTCATCTACATGAGCGGCTTCTTCGGGGTGAAGCGTCTGAAAAAGGAACTGGACGACGAGGTGGCCCTGCACCACTACCCCACCCTGTCGAAACCATTCAAGGTGAGCCACCTGCTGGATATCGTGAAGGAGTATCTCGGGCTGAACTGAAGAGGATTTCGCTGCAACAAAAACCCCGCTTCGAAGCAGGGTCTTTCATGATCTCTCAGGCTTTGCTTTCATTCATGAAGCGCTGGATCCGGTCGATGTAGACCCGCGTTTCCCGGGGAAGCTGCTCCGGCCGTCTCTCCACGTTCCCCATCCCCCAGTTGTAGGCGGCAAGCGCCGTCGGCACGTCGCCCCGGTACCGCTCGATGAGCCCCTTGAGATACCGGGTCCCGCCCATGATGTTCTCCCGGGGGTCGTAGGCGTCCCGGACACCCAGTTCCTTCGCCGTCTGCGGCATGAGCTGCATGAGGCCCATGGCCCCCTTGGGGGAGGTGCTCTCGTTGCGGAAATTGCTCTCGGCGCGGATGACGGCGCGGATGAGTTCCGGCTCCACCCCGTATGCCTTCGAGGCCTGCCGGATGAGGGGTTCGTACGCTTGCGCGCGGTCCGTCTTCTTTCGAAGTTTCACGACGGAAGAAATTTCCTGTGCCGGCTTTTCCGTGGTTTCTGCCGCAACCGCCGCGCTCGCCCCGGTCGTCTTCTCAGCGTTCTTCCCTGCGGTCGTCTCCGCAGTCATCTCCCGCGGAGTTGCGGCCATCATGACGGGCCCGCTCCATTGCAGTTGGGCAAACCTCTGATAGAGGGACCGATCCCCGTCGCCGCCCCGCATGAAGCCCAACAAATGCTCGTCCAGCATCATCTGGAGCTTAATGATATCGATTATTTGCCTAATTCTCACGTCATCGGGGGCCCCGTCGGGCGCCTTGCCGGGTACGATGCCGCCCGGGGCGGACAGCCTCGACTCGAGGATCTGCCGAAACGCGGCGGACCCGCTTCCGGCGCCCTGCGTGGATGGGCCGCCCTCCATTGAGGGACTGCCTGTCAGCTGTTTCATCAGCCTGTCGGCTACGTCGGGAATCTTCATCTCGGCCTCCTGCACGAAATGAATCAATTTCCATGCCATCCGGCACAGGCTCTGCATCCTGTGCAGATCGATCCGCCGCCTCCCTTCCGAGAATTCGCTTCAGCAAAAGGGGGGAATTTCCGATGAAATACAACGGTGACAGTTCAGCGGGGAAAGGCGAGGTTGTGCTGAAAAGGATACTGGCAACGATGCTCGAACGGTACAGAGACCTCTTTTACGCGGAAGCCGACACGATGAGGGGCTTCATGGCCCTGCTGATGAAACCGAGAAACACGGGCATCCCCTGGACGCAGGAGGAGATCCGAAGGCTCAAGCTGCACTTCCGCCACCTGGCCCACTACGTGCCGTTCCTGGTGATCTTCCTGCTGCCCTTCGGCTCGCTGCTGCTGCCCGCCATGGCGGAGGTCCTCGACCGCCGGCGCACCCGCCGCCCTCTTTGAGGGAAGAAGCTGCGAAGTTCTGAAGCGGAGAAGTTGAGAAAATACGGGGGATCCGTTTCGCCTCGCCAAACTTCTTAACTTCACAACTTCCTAACTTCCTCATTTCGCAAGGGCGCCGCCCATCTGCATCATGATCCACACGTAAAAATTCACCGGCGTTCCCTCGATCCTCGATTTCGCACCCGTGCCCCAGTCGGAGAGGACCATATCGACCTGCGGGGTCTCGGCCATGACGACCCCGATGGGCGCCACCTCCTCGCTGACCAGGGCAAACATCACCGCGCCCCCGGCATCTGCGGCTTCCACATCCCAGGCCTGTATGCTCCGGCCGGCAACGGGGATCACCCGCCTGTCGATTCGTCTCGCGACGGCCGCGCCCTTGAACTGGCCCACGTCTTTTTCCTCTCCCTTGTAGAAGCTCTCGGGGACGGTGAAGGGCTCGTAACCCCGGACCTGGACGATCACCTCGAATATCTCGCCCGGCCCCGACTTCGTCTCTTCCACCAGCAGGCGTGTGACCACCGGGGGGTCCTTCTCCGGCGTGACCCCGATCTCCATCCAGGAACAGGGCTTCCCGTCACGACTGAACCGCTCCAGCGTGGCGATGGTCATCCGGTAGTATTCCTTTTTCTCGCGGTCGTGGATCAGGTAATCGGACCAGGCCCCGGGAGTGAACCGGAACGCGTCCCCCACGATCATCAGGGGCCGCTGCCCCTCCACATCGGCGCCGTATGCCGTCGCCGCCGTCATGGCGGCTACCGCCGCGACGGCCAGGGCGACGAGCACCCCGATCCTGCTGCCCTTCCTCATGGTCGGCCCCCTATTTCTTTTTCTGCGTTTCCGGCTCGAACTGCGGCTTCCAGGCCTGTACGCGGGACGCGGCCAGTCGCCCCGCGTCGCTGTCCGGGGCCGCCTGGAGCTGGAGCTTGTACTGCTCGTAGGCCGCCCGCTTGTCGTTGACGTTTTCGTAGCACTGGCCCAGGATGCCGTGGATCGTCTTGTTCTTCGGGTTCGCATCGGCAACGACGCGCAGCGGGTCGATTGCCGCCCGCCAGTTCGAGCTCCTGTAATAGCTCATCCCGAGCAGCCGCTGGGCGGTCACGTCGCCGGGGAAGATCTGCACGGCCTTCTTCATGTGCTCGATCGCCGCCGGGTAGTTCTTCGCGCCGTAGCTCATCATGCCGAGCCCACGCAGGGCGGGCTGATAGTTCGCCTGCAGCGACAGGGCGCCCCGGAAGTAGCGCTCGGCGTCGGAGCCCCTGTTCTGCTTGAGGTAGATGTACCCCGCCAGGGCGTAGAAGGGGGGCTGGTAGCGGTCCTCTGCGATCGCGCGGCTCACGTAGTTGTTCGCCTCGGCCAGGCGGTTTTTCTCGAAGGCCCGGACGGCCCTGTCGTAGTATTCCGTGTAGACCCGGTGCGTCTTCCGGAGGTTCGCCGTCCCGGACTGGTAGCCCGCCCGGTTCGACCCGTCGCCCGCGAGCGCGGCCCGCGGGGTGGACTGGATCATCTGCTGGATCTCGTCGATCCGGACGGACGTCCGGGGGTGCGTCGACAGCATTTCCTCGAAGAAGCTTCTCTCGGCCGGCTCCTGACCCAGGGAGCGGGCGTATTCCTTGTAGACCTTCTCGAGGTTCCGGTGGGCGCTCACGGCGTTGTTCGGGTTGTAGCCCAGGCGGCTCATGTACTCCACGCCCAGCCTGTCCGCCTCCAGCTCGTCGTCGCGGCTATACTTCAGGAGCAGCAGCTGCCCCCCGACCGCCCCCAGCCCCAGCACCGCTTCGCCGTAGTCCTTATCCCCGATGGAGACGGCGGCGATGCCCAGGGCGAGACCCAGGAGCATATTCTGCGTCATGTGCCGGGCGGAGTGCTTCGCCGAGACATGCCCGATCTCGTGCCCCATGATGTAGGCGAACTCCCCCTCGTTCTCCATCCCCGCGATCAGGCCGCGGGTCATGACCACGTGCCCCGGGATCGCCCAGGCATTGGGCACCGAGCTGTTCTGAACCGTGAAGGACAGGGGCAGGTTCGGCCGGTGCGAAACCCTGTGCAGCCGCATGACGACGCCTTCGAGGTAACGCTTGAGCTGCGCGTCCTGGTACTCCCCCCCTCCCCCTTCCGCGCTCCAGAGCGCGTCCCGGTAGACCGACTTGCCGATCTTGATCTCCTCGTCTTCGGAGACGAGCATGATCTCGTCCTTCCCCGTCACGGGATTGACGGCGCAGGAGGACGCAACCCCGCAGAGCAGAATCAGCAGAAACATACGCAAGGCCGTCAGCCATCTCACGGAAAGCCGGCCATGTGGACTCCATCGAACTTCGATCATGGGCACATTCCTCACCAACCTTCTGGTCTTCTTACCTTCACAACTTCGTAACTTCGTAACTTCTTCCCTAACGAAGTCCCGTCATCACGAACAGCCTGCCCTTCATGGCGTCGTCGTAGAGCAGGGCCGGCACGACGCTTGTCGAGCCGGGGTTGCCCTTCCAGGTCCGCGTCTCCAGCACCTGCCCTTCGCGCGAGACCTCGAAGATCGCCTCCCCGCCCTCGCTCAGGCTGACCGGCCGGATCCGGATCTCGCCGGCTCGCACCGTCGTTGCCGCCTCGGGCGCTTCCCCGCGGACCGCGAGGGTGATGTCCCGGGTCGATCGGTTCCTCACCGTGGCGTAGACGCGAGCCGGGCCCGTTGCCGTGCCGGCCGCCGCAGCCTGCCGCGCTTCCGGCCTGTACTGCATGACCTGGAACCCGGCCCTCTGCTCCAGCGGGGCGATGTAGGACTCCAGTCCCGTGTCGGGCCAGTACGCAAGGCTCTGCCGGTAGCGAATGACGGCGTCCCGGATCTGCCCCTTCTGCTGGAGGGCATAGGCCTCGTCCCGCATTCCCGTTGCGACGGCGCGCCGCAGGGCGAGCTTCTGTCGTTCCGCCTCCTCCGCGATAGTCGGGCGCCCCGCCGCGGGATCCGCGGTTGTGGGCCCGGACGCACCGGCGGTCGAGCAAACCGCGGCACACAGGATTGCAAAAAGAAAAATCCGTCTGATCATGGCAGGCGCTCCCGTCGGGGTCGTCAAAAAAAATGCCCTGCCCGGCTCGAGGCCGGACAGGGCACAGGCAGTCAGGATCGCGTCTCAGACACCGTCACGTCCCGGTTTCCCGATCGTGCCGATCCGCACGCGGGATCGGCTCCCCCGGCCTAGTTGATGAACACCTTGTACTTCTCGAGCGTCTTCCTCCAGTCGGGGTGCTTCCTCATGTTGGCGAGGTCGGGGTCTTTCCGGAGGGAGTCGTAATCGTTGAAGCCGTTGGCCAGGGCGGCGTCGAGCTCGACGAAGGCCAGGTCGACGTTGCCCATCAGGGAGTGGCACGAGGCCATGTTGTACCGGACGGCCGGGTCGCCGGGCTTCAGTTCCTTCGCCTTCTTGAGGTCGTCGAGGGCGAGGTTGTACTTCTTCTGCATCATGTAGGCCACGGAGCGGTTCGAGTAGGCCGTGGCGTAGCCCGGGTCCTTCTTGATCGCGTTGGAGAACTCGTTGATCGCGTTGTTGATGTTCTCGTTGAAAACACCCGGCGAGTTCGCGTTCTTGGCCGTGCTGACGTAGGCCATGCCCTGCTTGAGGTGCTGCGTGACTTCCAGGGACGGCTGGGCGGGTGCCGCCGGCGCCGGGGCTGCCGGAGCGGGCGCCTGCGCCGCGGGGGGCGGAGGCGGGGGCGGCGGTGAGGACTGCTGCCCGCACCCGGTGAGGGCCAGGGCAACGAGCCCGACAAGGGCCAGGGACGCGATGATCGTTTTCTTCATGAATGCTCCTCCTTTCAGATCCGTTTCGTCTATCGCTTCACTTTCATGTTCCAGTTCTCGTTGGTGGCCATGGCCTGGGGGGTCTGGGTGATCTCGGCCCCCTTCTCCTGCTGCACGCGCTGCAGGGTGCGGGGCTTGGAGTAGTCGAAGGCGTCCTTCACCGAACCGTCGTGGCGCTTCATCCCGTCCACGAAGTAGTAGGTGAAGACGCTGTTGCGCAACTGGTCCGACTCCCAGGACTTCTCGCCCGCGCTGCTGGCGCTGATGAGCACTTTCCCGTAGGACTCCTGGGAACCCAGGCTCTTCTCCGTTGCCGTGGACTTCCGCGGCTGGTCCTCGAGGACGATGTCCTTGGCCCCGAAGAGCCGCCTTCCCTGGGCCGTGGAGACGCCGTAGCCCTCGTCCGCGTCGCCCACGCCGAGCGACTTCCCGCCGGGCGGCAGGAAGCCTGGGATGGCGCGGTAGGCGCCGTTGGAGTAGCACGTGTCGAGGATCATCACGAGGCGCCGGGCCTTGAGATTCTCCACGAAGTCCTTCAGCGCGCTCTCGGCCACCGAGGTGTGCCAGACGCGCTCGCGGGGCTTTACCTCCGTGTCGTAGGTCACGATGTAGACGCCCCCGAACTTGTCCGGAGGGGTCCCGTGGCTGCTCATGTAGACCACGACCAGGTCGTCCTCCTTCGCGGCGTTGCGGATGCCGTTGAGGTAGCGGACGACGTTGGACGACGTGGCGTTCTGGTCCGCCAGAAAATAGGTGTTGTTCTTCGTGAACCCCGCCTGCTCGAAATGGTGATCGGCCGTGAGAGCATCGGTGATGCCGTGTTCTCGCATGACCTCGAACGATGTGCAGTCAGTGACCGACCAGGCTTTGTCGGGCCGGGCAAGAAACAGCTCAATGGCTCGGCGAAGCAGTTCGGCCGACACCGGGACTATGGTGGTGTTCGGATCCTCACGCAGGACCCGAAGGAAAGTGGCGAACCTGCTTCGTACCGACGTTGCCGACAAGAAATTGCCCACCTCAAGCACCACGAACTCAGTTGTTATGACGGGCTGCGTCATGTGGTCCGCGAGGTTGATGGCCGCCTCATGATTCGCGTCATCGGGAATGAGTATGGCCAAGGAAGTACGAGCTGTCGGCGAAGCAGGGGCTCATTGCTTAGGGGCACCGTACAGGTAGTGATCGTGATTCTGAGATGAATCGGCTGGCAGGCCCTCGGCGATGCCTATGATGTCCCGGTAACGCTCCGCCAGTGTCGGCGGGGGCTGCTCCGGCTGTGCAGGCACGACCTCCACCTCGGCTCCTTCCGGCAAGCAGGCCGGCGGATCAAGGATGACCACGCCGTTCTTGACACGTCCGCGTTAGGTCATGGCGTACCTTGTTGGTATTATACCTTCGGTCCGACCCGTTTGTACCCTCTCTCGCAGCCGCAACGGCTCCAGGGGGCTGCTCCCTGACGGTCGCGGTTCTAAAAGAGCCGCCCGAACTGGCACAGACCCTGGTTCAAAGCCTCCACTTCTCTCG
>CAYZKT010000052.1:0-12109 GCA_964478885.1 uncultured Syntrophaceae bacterium
ACTCCATGAGCTGCTCCTCCGTCTCGACGGCGCAGGGCCCCGCCATGACGGTGAAGGCGCCGTCACCGATCCCGAGGGGGCCCACGCGGACCACGGTGTCCTGCTCGCGGAACTCGCGGCTGGCCAGCTTGTAGGGCTTGAGGATGGGAACGACGCTTTCCACGCCCGGCAGGTGCCCGACGGACTTGATCTGCTCCCGGCCCCGCGCGTCGCCCACGGCGCCGATGATCGTTTTCTCCGTGCCGCGGGACAGGTGGGCCCGGTAGCCGACGGACTCGATCCACTCGACGACCCGGTCGACCTGCACATCCGTGGCGTTTCGCTTCATGACGATAATCATAATGACGGTACCTCCCATGAAAAGGGCCATGGCGGTTGACGCCGCCATGGCCCGGGGAGAAGGAGAAATAAAAAAGCCATGGGCAGCGTCTTTCGATCTACCCATGGCTTCGGTTAACTTATTGCTGTGTGGCTTCTAAGTGCTCCTCGGCAACGGGCAGACCTGTCCGTAAAAATAATAATAGCTAAACCAGAAGCTGAAATTACGGATGTGGGTGCTGTCCATCACGAGAAATCCCTTTAAAAAGTGGCCCATGAAAACACGATCACGGGGCCCTGTCAATAACATTTTTTCTTCACGCCGCCCGGGGTCCCTTGAAAGCCTTGCAGGACTGGCAGTTACAACCGACCCCAAGAGAAGTTGTGAAGTTGAGAAGCTGGGAAGCTTGGACAATCATATCGGCAATTACAACGTTCGGCTGCTCCGAACTTCCCAACTTCATAGCTTCCTAACTTCCATTTTTCCAAGGCACCAAGTTGCAGGAACAATCCTACTCGTCTTTCGACGCCCCACCTCTCACATGAACGAGTCGCCGGGAGAGAGCTTGAAGCGTATGGGGATCTCGACCCAGGCGTCCACGGGGCTGCCCATCCGTTTGGCCGGTTCGAACCGCCAGGCCCGCACGGCCTCGAGGGCCGAATCGTCCAGCGAAGCGTACCCCGAGGAGCGCTTGACGCGGGCCGCCCCGATGCGTCCGTCGTTGCGGACCTCGGCCGCGATCAGCACATCGCCCTCCCAGCCGCGCTGCCTTGCCGCGCTCGGGTAAACGGGGGGCCGGTTCTCGCGGTAGCGGGGAGAGGCCTCCGAGTAGCCTTCCTGCGAAGCGGCGCCGGCCTGCCGCTGCCCCCGGGCCGCTTCGCCCGCGGCCGTGCCGCGTCCCGCGGAAGCCTGCAACCGCGCGGGCTCGACGGCGATGCTCGTCTGCGCCGTCTCCCGCCGCACCGGCCTGCTGTCGGCCGCCGCGGCGACGACGGTCTGCTCCATGGCCTTCGGGACCACGACAGGCGGTGCCTTCGTTGCCTGAACCTGTTTCTTCTTTGACTCCTCGGCCGGAGCAGCCCCGTTGCCGTTATCGGGCCCCGGCATGACCGTTACGAGCGAGACCCGGACGATCCCCTCGTCGCCGGCCGTCGGGAGCCCGACGAAGGGGTTCGCCACGGCAACCAGGACGAGCGCGAGAACGCCCGCGTGGAGAGCGGCGGACAGGGCGATCCCGCGCAGCATGCCCCCGCCGCGCCGCCGCGATGTCTGCCGCGCGGAGTGCTCCGCCGGCCCGGCGATGGCAAGGCCCAGGTCAGCGGGGATTTCTCTTCTCCATGTCGTGACGTTCATGATTCGCCTTTACTGCTTCAGAAATACAGCGAGACCCCTGCACGGAAGTTGATCTCCGGCGCGGGGTAGTAGCTCAGCCCCGAGAAGGTCTCGTACCCCACGGGGACATAGCTCTTGTTGGTCAGGTTCTCCACCCCCGCAAAAGCCGTCGGTTTCGCGACCCCGAAGGCCTTCCAGTCGGGCTGCCAGCGCAGATAGAGGTTGAGGATCGTGTAGCTGTCGAGCTTCGTCGCACTGTTGTCGATGTCGGAGCCGAAGTACTGGTCGCCCACGTACCGGACCTCGGGGCGCAGCGTGAAGCTCCAGGGCAGAAAGATCTCGAGGGCGGCATTGGCCATGTGGTTCGGCACGAGCGGGACATCCTTGTCCTGGTTCGCCCCTTCCGTGAAGTAGGCCTCCTGGAATGTGTAGTTGGCCAGGAACCGCGCCACTTTTCGGAATTGCCAGTCCAGCGTGAACTCGATGCCCCGGTGCCGCGTCTTGTCGAGGTTCTCGTTGCGGAACGTGACGGGGTTGTAGCTGATCTCGTCCTCCATGTCGATGAGGTAGAACGTGAGCCCGAGTTTCAGGTCCTTCAGGGGACTCGCCTGCGCGCCCACCTCGACGCTCTTGCCCGTCTCCTTCTCCAGGTCCGTCAGGAAACTGTCGAAGGGGAAGGTGTAGTACGAGGCCTGCTGGTCGAGCGACGGGAAGCGGTAGATCGTGGCGTACTTGGCCCAGGCCTTCGTTTTCTCGCCGAAGAGGTACGTGAGCGACGCTTCCCAGGCCGTTCCCTTGTGGATCTTCTCCGCGTCGAACACCGACGCCCCCGTGCCGAGGTTCGTCTCGCTGCCGTCGACGTTGGCCCGCTCCGTCCGTGCGCCGAGGGCCAGGATGAGTTCCTTCAGGACGCTGAACTCGTCGCGGGCGTAGAGCCCCATGGTCTGTCGCGTGAGGTCCGCCTCGTAGGTCCTCGCGGCCTGCGAGCGGTCCGCAAAGGTGTCCTTGTCGAGCTGGTCCCGGTAGAAGTCGAAGCCGACGGTGAGCTTGTTGTCGAAGCCGAAGAGCTTCTTCTCGAGGATGTAGCGGGGGGTGGCGCCCACCGTGTCGATGTCGAGCTTCGTGAAGGAGGCAAAGGAGGCGTAGTTGGAGGTCACCTCCCGCCTGCCGTAGATCAGGTTGCCGTCGAGGCGCCCGAGGGAGCCCAGGACGGTCTTGACGAGCAGGTTGGCGTCGAAGAAACTCGAGCTCGCGTCGTCGTCGGGGTTCTGGGCCTGCTTGCGGTTCGACGCCAGCTGGGCCGCCGTCAGGGCTCCGGGAAACTGGTTGTCCGTCTTGTTGTACGTGATCCCCAGGGAGACGTCGAGGGCGTCCGTGGGGTTGTAGCCGACGGAGCCGCCCGCGCCCTCCGTGGTGAACTTCGAGCGGTCCCGGTAGCCGCCGGTCGTGAGGCCTTCGCCGCTCAGCGCGTAGTAGACCTTGTCCGCCGAGCCGCGGATGCCGGCGCGGCCGTTGTAGGTGTTGTAGCTTCCGCCGATGAAGGTCGCATCCCCCTTGGGCTTGCCCTCGCCGCGCCTGGTGATGATGTTGATGGAGCCGGCAATGGCCGAGTCGCCGTACAGGACGCTGTTGGCGCCCCGGACGACCTCGATGCGCTCGATCTCGGAGAGCGGGATCTCGAGCCAGTTGATCCCGGCGATGTCGGGACGGTTCAGGCGCCTGCCGTCGAGCAGGACCACGTGACGCAGGTAGCCCGCCTCGGTGCCGAAGGCCCGCATGTCGACGATGGACTGCGAGGCGTTTCCGCTGTAGCTGGTCACATTCATGCCGACGAGCCCCGTCAGCACCTCGGGGACGCTCGTGGCGCCCGACTTCTGGATGTCTTCGGCGGTGATGACGCTCACGTTGGCCGGGACCTTGCGGACCTCCCGGGCATCGCGTGTGGCCGTGACGACCACCTCGCCCATCCGGTACTCGGGCCGGGCGGTCTCCGGCACCGCCTGAGCCGGCGACGGCCCGGGCATCATCAGAACACACAGACTCAACAGGGCAGCTCCCAACCGCATACGGCACATCATGGCAATTCCTCCTTCCCCCTCGGGAATTGGTGTGGGTCGCGCCATCGGTCAAGTCTACTGGCTTGCGGCTCCCTACTCTCCGCGCCTTCCGGGCTCCCTGTGCCGGGGGCCCGTGGCATCCTGCGGATTTCGTTCCGCCTACAGTTGCGGGGCAGCGCCGGACTTCGACCGGCTTCCTCGCTCCGACAGCCTCAAAAAACAGTGCGTGAGTGAATCTTTTATTTTCTCTTTCTTTTTCTTCACTTCCGCACTTCCTCCACTTCTTCCACTTCTTCCACTTTTTTTCTATGTCAGCGTGATCCTCGGCGATCCCGTCCCGGGATGCCGGTCTACCAGGACCTTCGTCTCGTAAGCCTTCCGGATGTGCTCTTCCGTGATGACGTCCTCGACGGGCCCCGCCGCCTCGATGCGCCCGTCCTTCAGCAGGATGATCCGGTCGCAGTAGTGGGCGGCCAGGTTGATGTCGTGGGTTACGGCAATGACCGTGAGACCCCGGTCGCGGTTGAGAGCCCTGATGCGGTCGAAAAAATCCACCTGGTGCCGGATGTCCAGGAACGCCGTGGGCTCGTCCAGGAGCATGAGCCGCGGCTCCTGCGCCAGGGCCCGCGCGATGAGCACCCTCTGCCGCTCGCCCCCCGAGAGCGAATCCATGTCGCGCGCGGCAAGGGCCAGCGTGTCCGTCATCTCCATGGCCTCATGGGCGATCCGGTAGTCCCGGTCGGCCTCGAAACGCCAGCGCCCGAGGTGCGGCGAGCGGCCCATGAGCACGACCTCCTCGACGGTAAACGGAAAGGCCAGGGCCGAGTACTGGGGCACGACGGCCACACAGCGGGCCAGTGCCTCGCGCCGCAGCCTGCCGATCTCCGTCCCCTCGAGACGGACCTCGCCCTCCTGGGGCTTGAGGATCCCGTCGATGACGCGCAGCAGCGTCGTCTTGCCCGAGCCGTTGGGCCCGATGACGCCGAGGAAGTCGTCCTTCTCCACCTCGAAGCCGATGTCCCGCAGGACCCACTGCTCGCCGTACCTGAAGCTCACGCTGTCCACGCTCAGAAGCGGCATCGGCCGGCCTCCGTTTTCTTCAGCAGCCAGATGAAAAAGGGCGCCCCGAAGAGGGCCGTGATGACCCCCACGGGAAGCTCGCTGGGGGCGATGACGGTGCGGGCCAGCGTGTCGGCCGCTACCAGGAACGTCGCCCCGAAGAGAAAGCTCGCCGGCAGCAGGAGCCGGTAGTCGGATCCGAATATCATGCGGATGAGGTGCGGCACGAGAAGCCCCACGAAGCCGATGAGGCCCGAGAGCGACACGGCCGCCGCCGTGATGAAGGAGGCGGCAAAGAAGAGAATGCGCCTCGTTTTCTCGACGTCCACCCCGAGCTGCAGGGCCTGCTCCTCGCCGATGACGAGCAGGTTCAGGGCCCGGGCGTGCAGGTAGATGACGGCGGAGCCCGCCAGCAGGGCGGCGGCCCCCAGGGCGGTCTGCCCGGTTTCGGCCAGCCCCAGGTCGCCCATGAGCCAGAACATGATCCCGTGCAGGCGCGTGCCCGAGGCCGTGGAGATGAGGAACATGATGGCCGCCGTGCAGAAGGCATTCACGATGACCCCCGAGAGCAGGAGCGTGCCCGACGGCGTCTCGCCCCTGCGGCCGGCGACGCCGAAGACGAGGACGATGGCCGCAAAGGAACCCAGGGCGGCAAGCGCCGGGATGCCGAAGGGCAGGATATCGAGCCCCGCGATGATCCCGACGACGGCCCCCACGGCGGCCCCGCCGGAGACCCCGAGGATGTAGGGGTCGGCCAGGGGGTTGCGCAGAAGCCCCTGGAACACGGCGCCCGCGGTGGACAGGGTGGCGCCGACGACGGCGGCCAGCAGGATCCGGGGGATGCGGACGGAGAAGACGATCGTGTGCTCGGGCGAGGTCTCCGGGGCGATGCCCTGCCTCAGGAGGGCGACCAGGTCGATGCGGTGGGGCCCGGTGACGGCGGCGATGGCCGCGACGGCCAGGAACACGAACGCAAGCAGGGCACAGACGCGGCCCACCCGCAGCGGGGTTGCCGCCTTGCCCGTCTCGATTCTCGATGCGACGGAAAGGGCGACGGCCGGAACGGCCAAAAGGGATGTAAAAAGGAAGAACCGGGTCACCGCAACCTCCCTCGAGGCTAACGGGATGGACCAGTCTTCCGGCTTAGGGCGGCCTACTCTCCCGCCTTCCCATCATGGCGACCATGACAGTGGCTCATCGGGATTTCGTTCCCATCACGGCTGCGGGGCAGCGGGGGATTTTCACCCCTCTTCCATCTGCCCATCCCCTTGGATGTCTACCCACTAACAAAGCACCGGGGCTTTGTCAAGGTCCAAGAAAAGGAGTTAAGAAGAGCGGAAAAATAAAGAGAATGGAGAACAAAACACTAAGGCCCTGCAACGCACTGTGCCACTTCGTCGATTCCGCCGACGGCCCGGGGGCTCAGGCGGTAGAGGCGCTCGGTGACGACACAGATCCTCCCCTCCTTCACGGCGGGCAGCATGTGGAGCCTCTCCTTGAGCCGTTCGATCCCCCCGCCCGACATGAAGCCCTGCCCCGCGAGAAGGTAGTCGGGCGAGCGGCGGATAATCTCCTCGAGGGAGAACTTGGGGTACTTGTCCTTTCCGTCGGCGGCGACGTTGCGGATACCGAGGATGCCGAAGGCCTCGTGGATGAGCGTGCCGGGGCCTGCCACGACGATGGGCTCGGGCTGGATGATGAAGAGGGCCGACTTCACCGGCTTTGAGCGCTTCTGTCTCGCCTTTTTCTCCAGGACCGCCAGGTCCTTTTCGATCCGTCCGGCCAGGGCGGCCGCCTCCTTCCCGGCGCCGAGCACCGCCCCCATGTCCCGGATGCCCGTTGGAAGTTCCTTGAGGCGCCGAGGCTTGAAGACATAGCAGGGGATGCCGAGATCTTGCAGGCGATTGTAGATCACCCTGGGGTTGCCGTCGTCGGTGAGAATCACGAGGTCGGGCTTCGCCCCGACGACGGCCTCGAGCGAGGGGTTAGTGAAGCCGCCCACGCGGGGCTTGGCCTTCACGGCCGGCGGGTAGTCGCAGTAGTCGGTGACTGCCGCGACCCGGTCCCCGAGCCCCAGGTCGTAGAGGATCTCCGTGATATTGGGGGCCAGCGAGACGATCCTCGACGGCGGAGCCCCGAAGGCGGGCGATGCGAGGCAGGTGAGGATCACGACGGCCAAAAGGGCTCTCTTCATGGCAGGTCATCCTATGCCAGGACGCCCCTGCCGTCAACCCCGGCCTCAAGGATCCCCTGCCGCGCGCCCCGGTACCCGAGCGACCGCTGTGCGGGAGCTCGACCCCGTCAAAACGAGTCAATCGCCCATTCCCAGCCAGGCCCGGGCGTAAGGTTCATCCCTGAACGCCCGCAGGTAGGTGCTGCGGTTGTGGGCCACGTTTTCCGCAAAGATCGCGATGGACCAATCCTTCGAGTCGACGAGCACGGCGATCCGCAGATCCGCGGGCAGCTCGTTGCGGTGCGATGCAACGAACTGGTGGACGTCGATGGTGGATACCTCCAGGGAAGCGTTCCGCATGTCGACGAGGACGTTCCGGGTTCCGTCGGATCCGCGCAGGACATCTTTCAGCACCTTCCGGCTCTGCTCGAGGTCCGAGATCGCCACCCGGCCGTCGAACTCGAGTCGGATGCATCGCCCGTCCTCCATCTGCTCCAGCACATACGTCATCGTCTCCCTCCCCGACAGAGACCCCGGCGCCTTCCCGGCACTCCCCTCCGATACCTCACCAGAGTTATATGCCTCTACCGGGAAACGGGCATTGAAGGCAATACGGGCATGATACGGAATTAATACGCAACGACCTTAGTAGCGGCGGAGGGAGGGGCCTGCAGGGGCGATGGGAACAAAACCGGGCCGCACCCGGTCATCCGGATCGGACGCGGCTGGGACGGTTCTTACTTTTTCCGCTTCGCCTTCTCCGCGAAGAGCTCCGGGTATTCCTTCCTCGCGCACTCGGGGCAGATCCCGTGGCTGAAATCGGCCTCCGAGTGGTCCCGGATGTAGGTTTCGATCTGGTTCCAGTATCCCTTGTCGTCCCGGATCTTCTTGCAGCAGGCGCAGATCGGGATCAGCCCGCTGAGCAGCTTCACCCTGGAGAGCGCACTGCGAAGCTCGCCGATGAGTTTCTCGCGTTCCGCTTCCGCAAGCTTCCGCTCCGTGACGTCGCGGTTGCTCCCCCGCGTGCCGAGAAACCGGGACGATCCGTCATAGACCGGCTGGAAGGCGAGGGCGACCCATCGCACGGCCCCGTCCCTGCGGAGGATCCGGAACTCGATCTCGGCAAGCCCGGCCTCGAATTTCCGGCGGTTCATGTGCTCCGACACGCGGCCGAGGTCCTCGGGGTGGATCATTCGGTAAAACAGGGTCGGGTCCGCCTCGAACTCCTCCGCGAGATAGCCGGAGATCCTCTCGCACGACGGCGACGAATAGATGAACTGGGCGTCCGGGCCGAGCCAGAATTCCCAGTCGAAGGTGTTGTCGGCAATGATGCGGTACTTCTCGGCCGCCCTCCTGGATGCGCCCTCCTTCTGCGCGAGTTCGCCTGCCGCCTTTTCCAGCTCCCCTGCGGTCCGGCGCAGCGCCGAGACTTCCTGCACGAGCTGCTTCTTGCTGAGATCCTTGGTCACGGTGAACATCCTTTTTCCCGGCGTGCAGGCGTTGAGGCCCCCGCGGCCCCATCGGCGGGGCCGTTGTCAGCGATCGTAATGGCCGGAAGCTTCCGGCTGATAGAGGATCCCCTCGACCTTGAGACGTTTCAATCCCGACGGGACATTCCACTGAATGATGTCCCCCACGCGGTATCCGATGAGCGCCGTTCCGATCGCCGAGAGGACGGAGATCCGGTTTTCCTCGATGCGCGCATCGGCGGGGAACACCAGCGTGTAGGTCGTTTCTTCACCCGACTCGAGATCCCGGATGCGGACAACCGAGTTCATCGTGATGACGTCGCCCGGGATGTTCTCGGGGTCCACCACCCTGGCGCGCTCGAGTTCCTTCTCCAGCTGGCCGAGGTAGGTCTTCTTTTGCGGTCCTGTCGCCCGGACCCCGTCGATGAGGCTGCTCAATCGCTCCAAGTCAAATGTGGTGATCCAGATCTGTCTTTCGCTCACAGCCGCCTCCTCGTGGAAGATAGTAAAGGCCGCAATCCCGACATGAGATGGCGGCCCGACCATATCCCGGTTCCCTCCAGTATGAGTCCCGGACCCCTGCGCGACAATTACGTTTTTGTAACTTATAGCTTTTTTCCACCGGTACGTCAAGCAAGCGCCCCCGGGGCTGACCGTCCGGGCCTGTCCCCGTGCTTGCGGCGTGTAACCGATTTCCTGTATAGTACGCGCGACATGAGCCTCGAGATCCAGATCCTCATCGCGTTGTTCCTCGACCTGTTGTTCGGGGATCCCCGCGGGTTTCCCCACCCGGCGAGGATGATGCGGCGCTTTGCCCTCGCCCTGGAGCCCTCGATTCGAAGGATGCTCAAGTCGCCCCGGGAGTCGGGGATGCTGGCCTCCGTGATGGTGATAGGCCTTTCGGGCCTTGCGGCCTGGGGGCTTTTGAGGGTTGCCGCGGCGCTGCACCCCTGGGCGTACACGGCACTTTCGGTCTGGGTCTTTTACACGGCCCTCTCCGCGCGGTCCCTGGCCGACCAGGCCGCAGAGGTCTACCGCGCCCTCGAGGTGGGCAATCTCCCCCTGGCGAGAAAGCGCGTCTCGGAGATGGTCCGTCGCGACACGGACCGCATGGACCGAGAGGAGGTCGCCCGGGCCGCCATCGAGAGCGTGGCGCGCCACGGCGTCGACGGCGTCATGGCGCCGCTGATCTGCGCCTTCCTATTCGGCCCCCTGGGCGTCATCCTCTACAAGTCGATCGACGCCCTCGACTCGGCCTTCGGCCACAAGAGCGAGTCGTATTACGATTTCGGACGCTTCTCCGCCTGGCTCGACCGCCTGGCCAACTGGCTGCCGGCCCGCGTCACGGTTGCGTTCATGGCGCTGGCGGCAATGCTTCTCGGCATGAGGCCCCTGGCGGCCCTGCGGGTCAGCCGGCGCGACGGGGCAATCCAGGAAAACCCCAACGCGGCCCTTCCCGAAGCGGCCATGGCGGGAGCCCTGGGGATCCAGCTGGGAGGGCCTGTGTTCCGCGGCGGCTCCTTCGACCCCCAGCCCTTCATGGGGGACCCCCTGCAGCGGCTGGAACCCGGTCACATCCGGCAGGCCAACGCCGTGCTGTTCGCCATGACGATCCTGTCCGCGACGATCTTCGCCCTGGTCCACAAGGGGGCGGTTGCTTTCCTGAAATAAAGCGAGGCGCAAGGCATGGGGCCCTGTTTTTATGAAACGAAATGGCTGTCATGCGGATCTTGCCCTAAGCCATTTGCCTTTAACCTCAAGCCATCTTTCATTCAGGTGACTCCATGATCGACTGCCCCCGGATTGTCGTCGGCGGGACGGAAAGCGGCGTGGGGAAAACGTCGCTCACTCTCGCCCTCGTGGCGGCGCTTCGCCGCCGGGGAACGCGGGTCCAGACCTTCAAGGTCGGTCCCGACTTCCTCGACCCCTCCTACCTCGCCGTCGCCTCCGGCAGGCCCTGCTACAACCTCGACGGGTGGATGATGGGGCGCAACTACGTGGAAAAGCTCGTGGCGCGCGCGACGGCCGACGCGGACATCGCCGTCGTCGAAGGCGTCATGGGCCTCTTCGACGGGGCAAGCCATGACGGCCTCGAGGGGAGCACGGCCGAAATCGCCGCCTGGCTCAGGGCCCCCGTGATCCTCGTAGCCGACGTCTACGGCATGGCGAGAAGCCTCGCTCCCGTCGTCAAGGGCTTCACCGCCTTCGAGCGCCACGTGAAGGTGGCCGGCGTCATCGCCAACCGATGCGGTTCCGTGCGGCACGGGATCATGCTGGCCGAGGCGCTCCAAGCCTCGCACCTGCCGCCCATGGTGGCGGCGATCCCCAGGGGGGCGCTGCCGGCGCTGCCCGAAAGGCACCTGGGCCTCGTGACGGCGGATGCACGAAACCTCCCGCCGCAGGCCCTGGAGTCGCTGGCCGATGCCTTCGAACGTTACTCTACGGCCGGTGAGATCGTCAACATGGCCCGCAGCGCGCCCTTTCTCTACGTCGAGGCGCCGGAGCGCAGAGGGCTGACGGGCCGGGTTCGCCTCGGTGTTGCCCATGACGCGGCCTTTCACTTCTATTACCGGGACGTCCTCGACGAACTGGAAGACGAGGGATGCACCCTGTTTCGTTTCTCGCCCGTCGCCGACAGGACCCTGCCGGAAAACCTCGACGCCCTCTACCTGGGCGGCGGCTATCCCGAGGAGGCAGCCGCGGCGCTTTCGGCAAACGGCCCCATGCTGGCCTCGTTACGCGACTTTGCGGCTTCCGGCCGCCCTGTCTATGCCGAGTGCGGCGGGCTTATGTACCTCTGCCGGGAAATGGAAACGGTCGACGGCACACGGCACGCCATGGCGGGGATTCTGCCGGCGACGGCGAAGATGCATCGCGGCCTGCAGGCTCTTGCGTACGTGGACGTGACCCTGAAGGAGGATGCCCTCTGGGGACATGCCGGGGAAAGCGTTCGGGGCCACGAGTTCCACCACTCGACGCTCACGGCGAACCCCGCCGGCGCCGAGGGCTGGCGGTCCGTCTACCGCATGCGCAAGCTGCGCGTCGAGGCCCCCGTCGAGGAAGGGTTCCAGAAGGGCAACATCCTGGCAAGCTACGCCCACCTGCACCTTGCGAGCCGGCCGAGGGCGCTCGAGCGCTTCATCGCGTCCTGCGAAAGGCCAACGCCCGGCAGTCCGGAAGGAGGGGGAAACCGCGCCTCGTAGTCGCCCCTGGAAGGTCGATCGGGCTCTTCACGTACGATGGACGACAAAAGGGCACGCTACGGAGCGTGCCCTTTTCACGTTTGATGGGACTTTTTGGCCTGCCTTCTGGACGGCGTGTGTCTGGTCGGCGCGAGGGCCCTTCCCCTTCAGGCTTCCCTGCGGAAGAGGAGGCTGCGGCGCGAGGCGGGCAGAGTGATTCGTCTCTCGGGCCGGCGCTTCCTTCCGCGGCCGAAGCCGCACAGGATTCCCAGCGACAGTGCCGTCACGATGACCGCCACGGCGGCCGTCGGGTTCTTCACGGCAAGGACCAGGGGCCACAGGATGCCCCGGACGATCTGCCTGAGTTCCTCGCTTTTGCTGATGAAATCCGCGATCGGGGGCGAGAACCAGTAATAAAAGTCCACAAATGCCCTGCCGGGTTGTTTTTAAGGTTGAAGTAAACCCTTAAATCCCCAAACCTTTACAACCGGGGCCCATTGGGGTTCCCCACCCGGCGC
>CAYZKT010000052.1:12119-15357 GCA_964478885.1 uncultured Syntrophaceae bacterium
TTGTCAGGAGGCAGGAATCCCTGAATTCCCTCAACCGTTCGACCTCGGGAGCCCTGGCGCTTCCGAACGCGGCCGTTGCGATAAAGCACCCCCCGCCGCCGCCGCCGCCCGAAGAGCCCGTGGAGGGCTCGGGCACCGCGCCGCCCGGCACGGTGTACACGATCTCGTCGGAATAGCCGCTTTGATTCCCCGACGTGTCGTAAGCCGTGACGGCCATGTAATAGGTGATTCCCTCGATGAGCGACGAGACGGTCGCTCGTGTCGAGGCCGCCACGTCCACGGAGCTGGTGTAGTAGCCCGATGACGTCCCAATATACAGACGATACCCCGCCACGGTCGGTTCCGGATTCGGGTCCCAGGCAAGGGTCACCGTCGCGGAATGCGCCGTCGCGGTAAGAGAAGGGAGAAACAGGCCGGCCATGACTGCAAGTACGATCGGCAGGGACAGAAGAGCGGAGAATCTATTTAACTTCTTGTTTATAAAATGTTTTTTCACGGATGCCTTCAATATGGGCGCTTCTGGATTCACGGGTCTGCACGGGACCCGGTTATGTATCCTGAGCAACGGATGTACCAGGAACACAACAAAATTTATAATCATTTGATATTGCTAAATAATTTTAATTTTTGCGACCATCGGGAACGTTCCGGGCAAGGAGTAAAACGGAGGGTTTTTCATACAGGCTCCAGGGGAGAATACGGCAACAGGCCTTGAAATATGGAAAATGGGGGGTGAAGGAAAATAACTCCACCTTTAGAGGATTTTCCCTTTCCTCGATCGCGGTGCCTGCGGGGGCGACCTTTGTCATGCTCGATCGGGGAACGGGCCGCGGGAACAAGGCGTGCTCCCTCCCGGTGCGATAGTTGCAGGCCCGGCAGATATCGCCTGCCTGTCTCGGGTGACTGTCGCGAAGGAGCGGGACATGCCGCGTTGTCGCATCCTTGCCTTGTGCCTCGCCGTCGTTTTCGTCTTTTCCTGCGGGCCCAGCCCCTCGGGGCGGGACGGCACGCCCATCGATGTGCTCGAGCCGCCCGGCCTGGAAAGGCAGAAACCGGAAATCGTCCGGTTGTCCAGGGACGGCTACGACATCACGATCACGCGGAAAGCCTGCTACACGGTGCGCGGGATCGTGGTCGGCCGGGAAAACTACTACTCGGGCTGGAACTCGCTTGTCTCGCCGGCCGACGTGGCCCTGTGCTGGGGAAAGATCGCCGAGAACGGGACGTACCGGCGGCTCAAGTGGTCCCAGGGCAACCGGTGGTACTTCTGGCGCGCGGGGGAGGATTTCGGCTATTCCAACGATTTCATCGCCGGGCACAGCTCGAACAACCACCTGATCCCTTCCACCCCGAACCTCGAGAAGGCCGTGAAGGGTCTCAAGGAGGGCGACGCGGTGGAATTGGCGGGGCACCTCGCGGACGTGGCCGCAACGAAGCAGACCCGGAACTACTGGTGGAACTCGTCGATGACGACCGAGGACCGCGGCGACGGCGCGTGCGAGATCATCTATCTCACGCGCCTCAAGGTGCGCGGGAAAATCTATCGGTAAGGACGCCCGCCCTGAGCGGCCGGCATCCGGAGGCCCCGGGTGATCGCGATGGCGACGGCGATAGCCGCCGTCAGGGTGAGTGTGAAGGCCGCCCAGCCTGCACCCTGGTAAATGAGCCCCGGCACGTAGGAACCGAGAGCCGCCCCGGTGTAGTAGATGGAGATGTAGAGGCCGTTGGCGACGGCCCGGTTCTCCTCGGCGAGCTTGTTCATCGTCCCCATGGCGACGGCGTGGACGAAGAACATCCCCCCGCACATGACGAACATGATGGCGAAAATTCCGGGGCCGCTGGGCACGTTGGCGGCCAGCATGGCGGCGCCGTACACGACAAGCCCGATCGTCATGGCCCGCTTCTCGCCGCCGGCATACCGGATGATCCGGGTGGCCCCTGCCGACATCACCATGCCCATGAGGAACCCCGAGTACACCATCGAGATCAGGAAGGCCGAGTAGGAGGGGTCGATCTCCTTGAGCCGGAAGGGAAGGAAGGTGAGCAGGGCCATGAAGGCGAAAAAGATAGCGAACGCAACGGCGTAAAGCCTCGCAATGTTCCCGTTCCGCAGGATCGGCACGATGGCCGAGAGGCGGACGGGCGCCACGGACAGCCGCGAGTCGGCCCTCATCCTCGTCACGGCGATAAAACAGCCGGCCAGCGCGAGGGCGAGCAGGTAGAAGGTGGTTCGCCAGCCCGCGTTTGTCGCCACCCAGCCAGATAGGACCCTCCCCAGGAACCCGCCCAGGATGTTGGCCGCCACGAAGTAGGTCACGGCCCGCTGGATGTGTTCCCGGTCCACCGTGTAGGCGAGGTAGGAGGTGATGGCGGCAAGGATCGCCGGCACGCAGGCCCCCTGGAAGAGGCGCACGGTCAGAAGCAGGCCGTAGGACTCGGCGGCCCCGAAGGCGGCCTGCAGCAGCGCCAGGACCCCGATGGTGGCCAGGAGCATCCTTTTGGCGGGCTGCGATTCCAGCAGCAGGCCGTAGAACAGGGGGGCAAAGCTCAGGGGCAGCAGCACGGCCGTCATGAGCAGGGCCCCGCCGGAGGTCGTCTGGCCGAACTCCCCGGCCAGCAGGGGCAGGATGGGTTGAGGGGCGTAGACCGACGCGTAGACGGCGACGGTCGTGGCGAGGACGAAGGAGATGTCGCGCAGGAGCATCGGGTTTTTATGCCCCCCTTTTACGCGGCGTGCAACTTTTTTTTCACCCCCCGCGAAACGGACCCGGCTTGACTTGTCCGGCGGGCTCTGTTAGCAACAGGACATGTATTTCCCGCCGCGCGGGAATCGGAAAGGAGAGCGAACCCATGGCAGCAAAGCAGTGGAGGACCGCGCCGGCGATGCAGATCGACGCGGGCAAGAACTACCGGGTGACCCTGGAGACGACAAAAGGCGCGATCGTCCTCGAGCTTTACCCCCAGCACGCCCCCAAGACGGTCAACAATTTCGTCTTCCTGGCCCGGGAGGGCTTCTACGACGGCGTCGTGTTCCACCGCGTGATCGACGACTTCGTCATCCAGGGCGGAGACCCCACGGGCACGGGCCGGGGCGGCCCGGGCTACTCCTTCGAGGACGAGTGCAAGGGCAACCCCCTGAAGCACGGCACGGGGTTCATCTCCATGGCCAATGCGGGCCCCAACACCAACGGCAGCCAGTTCTTCATCACCCACTCGCCCCAGCCCCACCTGGACGGCA
>CAYZKT010000053.1:0-15042 GCA_964478885.1 uncultured Syntrophaceae bacterium
GACCATGGGCTCCGAGAAGCGCGCCGTCACCTGGCGGATCTCCTTGACGGTGCCCTGGGGCGCGAACATCTCGATGCGCGCCCCCTCGACGGCGCTGTAAGCAACCGCCGGCGGAAGGATCGCGACGATGATCCAGGTTGACAGGATAAAGGACACGAGACCGCGCAACGGGACGCTTGAGCGCATGGCCGACCTCTCAGGGTGGGATTACTGGTGGATTGTTTAGCAGAAAGGGTCAGGGGGAAGCAAAGGCTTTCTTGCGCAAAGTAGTGACATAAGTGAAAGAAGTGGCAGAAGTGACGGAAGTGAAAGAGATGCAGAAAATCCCCCTCCGTCCCATTTATGAAAGGGGATGAAGGGGGAGATGCTACCTGCAGCCTTTCAGTGTTTGATGCGCCGCCTGCGCGCGAAGGCGAAACCGATTGCCGGGATGAAGAGCAAGCCCAGCAGGAGCGGATACTTCACCGCGTAGACAATCGGCGTGAGGGCCCAGCGCACCGCCGTTCGAAGCCCCTCGTGCTGCGCGATGAACGCGGCCGCGGGAGGCGACCACGCACAGTAGAGCTCGATGAATGCCCTGCCGATCGAGGTCGGCGCAAGCACCCGGTCCCTGAAGTCGCGCAGGGCCTGCACGTGCGGGTCGAGGGCCGAGCCGTAGGCCGCCGTGGCGATGAAGCAGCTCACGTACACCGACGAGTCGTCCCCGGGCGTGCTGACGGGCGTGAAGACCTGGATCCGCTGGTTGACCGTGTCGGCAACGTAGAGGTTGCCGTTCGGGCTCATGGCAAGGCCCGTCGGCCCGTCGAACTGGCCGCTGCCGGAACCGAAGGATCCCCACTTGGCGAGGAACACCCCGCCCGGGCTGAATTTCTGGATACGGTAATTGCCCGTGTCGGCCACGTAGAGGAAACCGCTGGCGTCGGCAGTGACGCCGGCCGGACTGTCGAACTGGCCGTCGGCCGTCCCGAGGGAGCCCAGGGTGCCGGCGAAGACCCCCAGGGTGGTGAACTTCTGGATCCGGTGATTGCCCGTGTCGGCGACGTAGACATTGCCCAGGTTGTCCACCGCCACGGCGGAGGGCGCATTGAATTGCCCGTTGCCGGCGCCGGTGGACCCCCAGCTGGAGAGATAGATGCCCGTCGGGGAGAATTTCTGGATGCGGTCGTTGCCCGTGTCGGCCACGTAGACGTTGCCGCTGGAGTCGGTGGCGATGCCCAGCGGACTCTCGAATTGGCCGTTTGCCGTACCCTGGGAGCCCCACGAGTCGACGAAGACATTCGACGGGTCGAATTTCTGGATCCGGTGGTTGCCCGTGTCGGCCACGTAGAGATTGCCCGTCGAATCGCCCGCAACGGCCGAAGGCGTGTTGAACTGCCCGTCGGCGGTTCCCAGGGCGCCCCAGACGGTCGTGAACGTCCCCGTCGAAGTGAACTGCTGGATGCGGTGATTGCCCGAGTCCGCAACGAACACGTTCCCCAGGGAATTCACGTGCACGTCGGCGGGGCTCGAGAGCTGGCCGTTGCCCGTCAGGACGGAGCCCCACGTGAGGTCCCACACGCCGGCATCGTTGAACCGCTGGATGCGGTCGTTGACCGTGTCGGCCACGTAGACGATCGCCCCCGAGGTGCTGACCGCCAGCCCCTGCGGATTGTTGAACCGGGTGTCGCCGGGACCGAAGCTGCCCCACTGGGTCACGTAGTTGACCACGGCGCTCACGACGAGGAACTTCTGGACCCGGTGGTTGAGGGAATCCGTCACATAAACGTTGCCGGCGGTGTCGACGTCCACGGCCGTCGGCGCGTCGAACTGGCCGTTGCCCGTCCCCGCCGTGCCCCAGGCGACGACGAAGGCGTCGGCGGAGGAGAACTTCTGGACCCGGTTGTTGCCCGTGTCCGCGACGTACACATTGCCCGAAGAATCCGCCGCGATCCCCAGGGGGCTCGCGAACTGCCCGTCGCCGGATCCCGTGGACCCCCAGGCGCCGACAAAGGTGCCCGACGAGGTGAACCGCTGGATGCGGTCGTTGCCCGTGTCGGCCACGTAGACGTTGTTCGAAGTGCCTACCGCCAGGGCCGAGGGCGAGTCGAACTGCCCGTTGAGAATGCCCTGGGTTCCCCACTGGGTGATGTAGGCGCCGGCGGCGGTGAATTTCTGGATGCGGTGGTTTCCCGCGTCGGCCACGTAGACGTTCCCGAGGGAGTCGATGGCCACGTCGGAGGGCAGGTTGAACTGCCCGTTCGCGGTGCCGAAGGCGCCCCAGGCGGCGACAAAGGCGCCCGAGGCGTTGAAGACCTGGATCCGGTTGTTCCGGGAGTCGGCGACGTAGACGAGGCCGGAGGAATCAGCGGCGATGCCGAGGGGCTTCTTGAATTTGCCGCTGCTCGTGACGTCGGAGCCCCAGGAGGTGACGAACAGAGCGCCGTTTGCCTCCACGGGCGCGTCCAGGCAGGGCAGGGTGACGAGGGCGAAGATCAGCAGCAGGACAACGGAAATCGGACGAAAAACGGATTTCTCTTTCATGTCGCCTCCCCGGCTTCGGGCCGTTCTCTGATGGATGGGACGGGGCAGCAGGCCCGGGACTGTCTTGCGGACAGGGTAAAAGCCCCGTAAGGGAAAGTAAAGTATGATTTTTTTCTAATCGGGGTATTAGAAAAACATACGAAAAAAAGGTGAGTCGAAAGGGACGGTCTGCGCGGGGCGGGAATGGGGCGCCGGCCCCCGCGGGCCTGAAAAAAGAGGGGCGGCCCTTGACGGCCGCCCCCCTGGTTCGTCGCTGCAGAAATCCGCGGTCACTTCCTGTTGCCTGTCGAGTCCGGCGTGATGGGCGGATTGTAGGGGGGGTACGGGTTATTCTGCGGCCCCGCGATCCGGGCCTTCGGGTCCAGCCCCATGGTGACGACGACCCGGGTGCCGGGCTCGACGGACGTGCCCGGGGCGACATCCTGTTTCAAAACGGTATTGATCTTCCTCGAATCGGTGACCGTCGTCGCTCCGGCGCCCATTGTGAGTTTCGCCTGCTTCAATGCGGCCTCCGCCTGTTTGAATGTCATTCCCACGAGAGAGGGAACGCGCACCGTTTCACGATATTGCCCCACGGTCACCGTGACGGTCTGCTTGCCCGGGTCGGCCTGCGTGCCCGGTTCCGGCGACTGTTGGAGCACCAGGTTGTTCTGCCTGGCGTCCGTCACCGCCGTGCGCTGCACGTCCACCTTCCATCCCTGCGATTGCAGTTTATGCATGGCCGGGCCGCCCGGCATTCCCTTGACGCCCGGCACGGGTTTCGTGGCCGGGGCCTTGTACGCGCCCACGACGAGCGGCACCATCGTGCCCGGCGCGACGGGCGTACCGGCGGCGACTTTCATGCCCAGGACCACGCCGTTTCGCTGCGGATCGGCAATCGGCTGTGTGCTGACCTGGGCGTTGAGCCGCGCCTTCGACAGAACGGTCTGGGCCTCCTGGAGTTTCATTCCGGCAACCTGGGGCACCGGGACCCTCTCCTGGGCCTTTCCGACGAACAAGGTCACGGGCTGGTTTTTCTGCTGCACCTGCGTGCCGGGCGGGGGGCTCTGCTGGACGACCACTCCCGCCTGCTGCGGGTTGGTGACGGGCCTGTCCTGGACGTTCACTTTCCATCCCTGCTTTTCCAGATTCTGGCGTGCGGCATCGGCCTTCATGCCCATGAGGCTCGGCACGGGCGTCATGGCGGGCGGCGTGTACTGGCCCACGACGACGGGCACCATCGAGCCCGGCGCAAGGGGCGTGCCGACGGCGACTTTTTGACCCAGCACGATGCCGTTTCGGTGCGGTTCCGCAACGGGCTGACGGGTGACCTGGGCGTTGAGCTTGCTGTCGGCAAGGATTTTTTGCGCCTCGGCAAGCGGTTTGCCCGTGACGTAGGGCATCTTCACCTGTGCGGGCGCCGTGTGAACGCCCACGACAATGGGCACCGTCGAACCGGGCGCCATCGGCGTCCCCGGAGCTGCCAACTGCTTCAGGACGACCTGATTCTTGCCCGGGTCCGCTGTGTTTTCCCGGATCACCCGGGCGTTGAGCTTGTTTGCGACGAGGGCCTTCTGGGCTTCTGCCAGCGGCATGCCCGTCACATTCGGGACCCGGGCTTGATCCGTCAATTTCCCGGCCACGAGGATCACGACCTGCTGCTTGCCGACCCGGGTGCCGGCCGGCGGTCTCGTGCCGAGAACCGTGCCGTCCTGCTTCGGGTCCGCCACCGTCCGATACTCCATGCCCGCCTTCCAGCCCTGCTGGATGAGCATCCGCTGGGCCTCCGTCGCCTTCATGCCGGTCACGTTGGGCACCGCCTCGACCTGCTGGGCCGTCTGGGCCCCGGCGATCGAAGGGAAGGCAACCAGGAGAGCCATTGCAAGAACACAGATCAAACGAAGCGTCTTCATAACATCCTCCCGTTTTGTCCAGGTGTCTCGAAACACCTGAGGGAATTCACGCAAAGGGCGTGCCAGACGGCTGCGCCGTGCCGTGCGGCCAGAATGAGATTGACTCCCCGGGGAGGCTGTAATAAAAGGACAAAAGGCAATCTGTTGGAATCGGAAGAGGAATCTTGGCGACGAAAAAACTGTTCATTCGGACCTTCGGCTGCCAGATGAACGTCCACGACTCGGAGCAGCTGGAGGAACTCCTCAAGGGTTCGGGGTACGCGAGGACGGAGAGCGCGAAGGAAGCGGACCTCATCATCGTCAACACCTGCAGCATCCGCGACAAGGCGGAGCAGAAGGTCTACAGCCAGCTCGGCCGCTACCGGCATCTCAAGAAGGCAACACCGGGACTGCAGATCGGGGTCTGCGGCTGCGTGGCCCAGCAGCAGGGGGAGCGGCTGCTCGAGAAGGCCCCCTTCCTGGACCTCGTCATCGGGACCCACAACCTCGATCGCCTGCCCGCGTGCATCGGGCTTGCCCGGCGGACGGGCCGGCCCGTCGTCGAGACCGGCTTCCGCGAGACGGTGCCCTCCATCGGCATCCCGACCCTTCCCGCGAACGGCTCCGTGAGCGCCTTCGTCACGATCATGCAGGGCTGCGACAACTACTGCGCTTTCTGCGTCGTTCCCTACCTGCGCGGCCGCGAGGAGAGCCGGAAATTCGAGGACATCCTGGCCGAGGTGAAGACCCTGGCCGCCCACGGGGTGAAGGAGGTGACCCTGCTGGGACAGAACGTGAACTCCTACGGCAAGTCCCCCGGCGGGGGGCACACCTTCGCGGAGCTTCTCCGCGCCATCGGCGGCATCCCGGGCGTCGAGCGGGTCCGCTTCACCACCTCCCACCCCAAGGATCTCTCCGACGACATCGTCGCCTGCTTCCGCGATGTCAAGACCCTGTGCGAGAGCATCCACCTGCCGGTCCAGTCCGGCTCGGACGCGGTACTGGCGAGGATGAACCGCCGCTACACGAGCGCCGATTACCTCGAGCGGGTCCGCAAGCTGAGGGAGGCCTCGCCGGAGATTGCCATCAGCTCCGACATCATCGTCGGATTCCCCGGAGAGGCAGAGCAGGACTACCAGAAAACGCTTGACCTGATGGAAAAAGTCAGGTTTGATACCTTATTCTCGTTCCAGTATTCCGAGAGGCCGGGAACGGCCGCCGTGGGGCTCGACGGCAAGGTGAGCCCCGAGGAAAAGCGCAGGCGGCTCATCGAACTCCAGGCACTCCAGGATCGCCACACGCAGGAGAAACACGACCGGCTCGTCGGCAGAACCGTGGACGTTCTCGTGGACGGCAAGAGCCGCAACACGCCCCGGGACGTGACGGGACGCACGAGATCGAACAAGATCGTGAATTTTGCGGGAGGCGGAGAACTCATCGGGAAGACCGTCCGGGTCCGGATCGTGGAGGCCTTTTTGCATTCCCTCCGCGGCGAGATGCTGGGAGTTGAGGGAGGGTTCCTCAGATGTTCGTCGAGATGAAGGTGTCCGGTCTTACCATCGACCCGCTGACCAACACGCCCATCGTGATTCTGAAGGATCTCGAGGGCAAGCGGGCGGTGCCCATCTGGATCGGGCTCTTCGAGGCCAGCGCCATCGCCACGGAGCTCGAGAAGATCAGCTTCTCGCGACCCATGACTCACGACCTGATCCGGGATTTGCTGAAGATCCTGGAGGCGAAGGTGATGAAGATCGAGATCGTCGATCTCAGGAACAACACCTTCTTCGCCTGCATCCACCTGAAACGAAACGGCGACACGCTGATCGTCGACTCCCGGCCGAGCGACGCCATCGCCCTGGCCCTGCGGGTCAACTGCCCGATTTTCATCGACGAGAAGGTGATCGAAAAGTCGCGCAACATCGACTTCGCCAAGAAGGTCGACGAACTGGACAAGAAGAAGACGGAAGAGCTCAAGGAGTTTCTGGAGAATCTTCCCGAGGAGGACTTCGGGAAGTACAAGATGTGACGATGCCGTCACTGCCCGAAGAGGCCCTGCGTGGAAGAGACACGACGCATTTACCTGAAGATGGGCGACAGGGTCGTCCACCTGCGCTATCCCCACTGGGGCACGGGCATGGTCGTGGAGGAGCAGAACTCCACCGTGCTCGGCGGGAACTCCTTCGTGAAGATCGTCTTCAAGGACGGCCGCGTTCGGGTGTTCGACAACAATTTTGCCCACGCCTGGTGCTGCTACTACGCCGGGATCCGACGCTGCACATGATCGAAACGGCCTGTTTGCCACTGAAGCGCATAAAGTAGTCATAAACTCGATTTTATGGACTTTTTTGTGCGTTTTCGTGGCTATTTTTATTGGGGCCTGATATAAGGACTTCTTCAGCGTGTTCGCGGGTGTACGGCTGAAGGGGTCTCCTCACGCGGAGAAGGAAGTTGGGAAGTTACGAAGTTGGGAAGTTTGGAGAGTCGGAGGGACTGTGTGCGGCTCGGCCTTTCCGAGCTTCTCAACTTCAAAGCTTCGTAACTTCCGCGTTTGGCGGGGCGCACATCGTCAGTTGAGGAATCGTCATGGAACGGGCAATCGAGGACTTCGGCAACCACCTGGCGACGGAGAGGAACCTTAGCCCCCACACCCGGCGCAGCTACCTGGCCGACCTCGGGCAGTTCCGGGCGTTCCTGGCGGAAAGCGGACTGGTCCCCGCGGGCGGAAGCGAACCGGAGCAACTGGCGGCCATCGACCACATGGCCGTTCGCTCGTTCCTGGGCTCGCTGTACCGCAGGAAAGTCCGGAAGGTGACCATCGTGCGCAAGGTCGCCGCCCTTCGCACGTTCTTTAACTACCTGGTGCGGGAGGGCAGGGCCCGGGTGAACCCGGCCGAGATGGTCCAGGCCCCGAAGGCCGAAAAATATCTTCCCGCCTTTCTGCCCGTGGAGGAGATGTTTTCGCTGCTGAACCTGACGTTTCCCGACGACGCTGCCGGGTTCCGGGACCGGGCCATGCTGGAGCTCTTCTACTCCTCGGGGGTCCGCGTCAGCGAGCTGACCGGGCTCAACCTGGGGGACGTCGACGTGCAGCAGGGCCTCGTGAAAGTCCGGGGCAAGGGAAAGAAGGAACGGATCGTGCCGGTGGGGGGGAAGGCCCTGCGGTCCGTTCAGGATTACCTCGCGAGGCGGGGCGAATGGGCCCGGAAGAGCCGGGCCGCGGACGGGGATGCGCCCCTGTTCCTGAGCCGGAACGGCACCCGGATCGCCACGCGAAGCGTTGCGCGGATCCTCGACCGCTGCGCCCTGCAGAGCGGGATCAACAAGAAGGTGAGCCCGCACACGCTGCGGCACAGCTTCGCGACGCACCTGCTCGACGCAGGTGCCGATCTGAGATCGATCCAGGAGATGCTGGGCCACGAGACCCTCTCGACGACGCAGAAGTACACGTCGGTGAGCGTGGCGAAGCTGATGGAGATTTACGATCGCGCTCACCCCAAAGCAAAGGGGTGAGGCGAAGGTAACAGGTAACAGGTAACAGGTAACAGGTAACAGATTCCCCTTCCGCTCAGATCCTGTCACCTGACACCTGCCACCTGTCACCTTGGCCGAACAGGACACGTGAAGGATAGGAAAAGGCACTCCATGGACATGAAGCTGCACGGAACTACCATTCTCGCCATCCGGCACAGGGACAAGGTCGTCGTGGCCGGGGACGGCCAGGTGACCTTCGACCAGACGATCATCAAGCATGGTGCGCGCAAGGTCCGGAGGCTGTTCCACAACCGGGTCATCGTCGGGTTCGCAGGCGCCACGGCGGACGCCTTCACCCTTTTCGACCGCTTCGACCAGAAGCTCGAGCAGTTCAACGGAAACCTCCTGAGGGCGGCCGTGGAGCTGACGAAGGACTGGCGGACGGACCGGGTGCTGCGCCACCTGGAGGCCCTCATGATCGCCGTGAGCCGGAACGATTTCCTCGTTATCTCGGGAAACGGCGACGTGATCGAGTCCGACGACAACGTGGCCGCCATCGGTTCCGGCGGGCCCTATGCCCAGGCGGCGGCGCGCGCCCTCGTGAAGCACTCCGATCTCGATGCTGCGGAGATCGCCAGGGAGTCCATGCGGATCGCGTCGGAGCTGTGCATCTACACCAACGATCGCGTCACCCTCGAGGAGATCGACCTCAACGCGGAGGAAGAGCCCGAGCCGGACCGGAAGGCAAAGGGGAAGCGGTAGACGCCCTGCGAAGATAGAAGTGAAGAAGCTATGAAGTTGAGAAGTTCGGAGGGGCTGTCAGCCTGAGTTGTTTCTCAGCTTGTCGAAGCTTCACAACTTCTCAGCTTCGCAACTTCTCTTCACACGCAAAGGATACGACTCAGGTAAACAACCGGGTATTGAGAGAAGATAAATGTCAGCCATCGAGTTAACGCCGAAAAGAATCGTCTCCGAGCTGGACAAGTACATCGTCGGCCAGGCCGAGGCCAAGCGGGCCGTGGCCATCGCGCTGCGCAACCGCTGGCGACGCCAGAACGTCCGGGCCGACCTGCGCGACGAGATCGCCCCGAAGAACATCATCATGATCGGCCCCACGGGCGTGGGCAAGACGGAGATCGCCCGCAGGCTGGCCAAGCTGGACAACTCGCCGTTCCTGAAGATCGAGGCCTCGAAGTTCACGGAAGTGGGCTACGTGGGGCGCGACGTGGACTCCATGATCCGCGACCTCATGGAGATCGCCGTCAGCATGGTGAAGCAGGAGGAGACGGAAAACGTCCGGTCCAAGGCCAGGGAGATGGCCGAGGACCGCGTCCTGGACCTGCTGCTGCCCATGAAGCGCGCCGAGATCCGCAGCCCCGAAGGGGGGGAGGCGGCGGTGGGCGAGAGCGAGGCCGGTTCCTCGGACACGCGGGAGAAGCTTCGCCAGATGCTGCGCGAGGGCCGGCTCGACGCCCGGGTCGTCAACCTGGAAATCACCGAGAAGGCCGGAGGCCCGATGATCGAAGTCTTTTCGTCCTCGGGCGTCGAAGACCTGGGCCTCAACATCAAGGAGATGTTCGGCAACATCTTCCCGCAGAAAAAGAAGCGCCGCCGCGTGCGGATCCCCGAAGCGCTCACGATCCTCGAGGAAGAGGAGGTGCAACGCCTCATCGACATGGACAAGGTCGTGCGGCTCGCCCACACCCGTGTCGAGCAGTCGGGGATCATCTTCCTCGACGAGATCGACAAGATCGTGGGCAGCAACGCGAGCCACGGGCCCGACGTGTCCCGCGAGGGCGTCCAGAGGGACCTGCTGCCCATCGTGGAAGGCTCCACGGTGAACACGAAGTACGGCATGGTGAAGACGGACCACATCCTGTTCATCGCCGCCGGGGCCTTCAGCACGGCGAAGCCGTCGGACCTGATCCCCGAGCTGCAGGGGCGCTTCCCGATCCGCGTCGAGCTCGACTCGCTGACGAAGGAGGACTTCATCCGGATCCTCACGGAGCCCTCCAATGCCCTGGTGAAGCAGTACATCGAGATGCTCGCCACGGAGGGGGTCCGCGTGGAGTTTACCGGGGACGCCGTTTCCGAGATTGCCGAGGTGGCCACCCTCGTGAACGAGCGCACCGAGAACATCGGGGCGAGGCGCCTCTACACGATCATGGAAACCATGCTCGAGGACATCTCCTTCGACGCGCCCGACATCACGGAGCGAGACATCGTCATCGATGCGGCCTACGTGAGGGACAAGCTCGAAGACATCGTCGAGGACGAGGACCTGAGCCGGTACATCCTTTAAGAAGGGTATCGGGTATCGGGACTCGGGTATCGGAAGATGAAAATGGGGTATCGGGTTTAGTGTATCGGGAAGGAAGAAGATTTCATCATAACAATCTCTAATACCTTTGGACCCTATACCCTATACCCGAGACCCTATACCCCCTATCCGGCAGATTGCAAAAGTGAAAGTCGTATTCCAGAGGTGCAACATGGCAGAAATGACTTTGGGTGCCCAGGAGCGGGCGGAGATCCTTCTCGAGGCACTGCCCTACATCCGCCGGTTCTACAACAAGACGATCGTCGTGAAGTACGGCGGCCACGCCATGGTGGACGACGAGCTCAAGAAGCTCTTCGCCATGGACATCGTCATGATGAAGTATATCGGGATCAACCCCGTCGTCGTCCACGGCGGCGGACCCCAGATCGGGGCCGTCCTGAAAAAGCTCGGGAAAGAGTCCCGGTTCATCCAGGGCATGCGCGTGACCGACGAGGAGACCATGAGCATCGTCGAGATGGTCCTCGTGGGCTCGGTGAACAAGGAGATCGTGGGGCTCATCAACCGCAACGGCGGCAAGGCCGTGGGCCTTTCCGGCAAGGACGGCAGCCTGACGCGGGCCGAGAAGTACTATCTCAACGAGGAAAAGCAGAAGGACATGCCGACGGAGATCATCGATGTGGGGCTCGTCGGCAAGGTGAAGGAGATCAACGCCGGCCTCATCCAGTCGCTCGTGAAAGACGGCTTCATCCCGGTCATCGCCCCCACGGGGATGGGCGACGGCGGCGAGACGTACAACATCAATGCCGACATCGTGGCCGGCGAGGTGGCGGCTGCCCTCAAGGCCGAAAAGCTCGTCCTGCTGACGGACGTCGAGGGTGTGTGGGACCAGAGCAAGCAGCTCATCAACACGATGGACAACCGCCGCGCCCTGCAGATGATCGACGACGGGACGATCGCGGGCGGCATGTTCCCCAAGGTGAAGTGCTGCCTCAAGGCGCTGCGCGGCGGCGTGGGCAAGGCCCACATCATCGACGGCCGGAAAAAGCACGCCATGCTGCTGGAGGTCTTCACGGACCAGGGAATCGGTACGGAAATCGTTCTTTAGCAGGGTCCAGGGGACAGGGTCGGGCTCAGGGGTCTAGGGTTTCGGGTATAGGGTATAGGGTATAGGGTATAGGGAAGGTAGAAGATTGTTTCATATAACAAAATCATCTTCCATCCCGATACCCGATACCCAAGACCCGATACCCTTTTTCGGTCATTGTTAGCATGACGGCCGGATTCATAACGCGACAGGCTGGATAACATGAACAAGGAAGAATTGATCGCTGCATCGGAGAAGAACATCATCGGGACCTACCGGCGGCAGCCGGTCGTGTTTGTGCGGGGCGAGGGCGCGCACCTCTGGGACATCGACGGGAAGGAGTACGTCGACTTCGTCGCGGGGATCGCCGTCTGCAGCCTGGGCCATTCGCACCCCAAGGTGGTCGAGGCCATCTGCAGGCAGGCCGGCACCCTGATGCACGTCTCCAACCTCTACTACACGGAGCCCCAGGTCCGGCTGGCCGGGATGCTCACGGGCCACTCCTTTGCAGACCGGGTCTTCTTCTGCAACAGCGGGGCCGAGGCCAACGAGGCGGCCATCAAGCTCGCGCGCAAGTACGGGCACGACAACCTGGGGGGCAAGTACGAAATCCTCACCATGAAGGGGTCCTTCCACGGCCGGACGCTCGCGGCCATCACGGCGACGGGCCAGGAGAAGTTCCACGCGGGCTTCGCGCCCCTGCCCGAGGGGTTCCGGTACGTTCCCTTCAACGACGTTCCGGCGCTCGAAGCGGCCCTGTCGGAGAAGACCTGCGCCGTCCTGCTCGAGCCCATCCAGGGCGAGGGCGGCGTCCGGGTGCCCGACGAGGGCTACCTGAAGGCCGTCCGGGAGATCTGCGACCGCAGGGGCATCCTGATGATCCTCGACGAGGTGCAGACGGGCATGGGGCGGACGGGGAAGCTCTTCGGCTACGAGCACTACGGGGTGACGCCCGACATCATGACGCTTGCCAAGGCCCTGGGAAACGGTGTTCCCGCCGGGGCGCTCGCCGCGACGGAGAAGGTCGCCTCGGCCTTCACCCCGGGAACCCACGCCTCGACGTTCGGCGGAAACCCGCTCGCCATGGCGGCGGCCGTCGCGACGCTCGAGACGATCCTGGCGGACGGGTTCCTGGAGAACTGCGCGCGGATGGGCGAGTACCTCCGGGAGCGGCTCCGGTCGCTGCGGAAGAACCATCCCGCCGTCCGGGAAGTGCGCGGCAAGGGACTGCTCGTCGGCCTCGATCTCTCCGTCGACGGCAATCCCGTCGTGAAGGCCTGCCTGGAGCGGGGCGTGCTCGTCAACTGTACGTTTGACCACATCCTCCGGATGGTGCCCCCGCTGGTCGTCACGAGGGCGGATGTGGACAGGCTCGTGCAAGTACTCGATGAGGTGCTGGAGCGTTGAAGAAAGATTTCCTGAGTGTCTACGATCTGACGAGGAGGGATTTCGACCGCATCTTCAGCCATGCGGCGAATCTCAAGGCCATGCTCAAGGACGGGATCGTCTACCAGCCCCTGGCGGGCAAGACGCTGGGGATGATCTTCGACAAGTCCTCGACGCGCACGCGGCTCTCCTTCGAGGCCGGGATGTACCAGCTCGGGGGGCTCGCCATCTACCTCAACAGCCGCGACACCCAGCTCGGGCGGGGGGAGACGATCGCGGACACGGCCCGGATCGTGTCGCGCTACCTCGATGCCGTCATGATCCGGACCTTTTCCCAGGAGTCCGTCGAGGAGTTCGCGCGGCATGCGACGGTCCCGGTCATCAACGGGCTGACGGACCTCATGCACCCCTGCCAGATCGTGAGCGACCTGTTCACCATCGTCGAGAAGAAGGGCGGCTACGAGGGCCTCAAGATCGCCTACGTCGGCGACGGCAACAACGTGGCCAACTCCTGGATCGACGCGGCGGCAAAGCTTCCGTTCAGGCTCGCGCTGGCCTGCCCGAAGGGCTACGACCCCGACGCCCGGATCCTCGAGAGAGGCAGGAAGAAGGCCCCGAAGGGGGTCACCCTGCACCGCGACCCCGTCCGGGCCGTGAAGAACGCCGACGTGGTCTACACCGATGTCTGGGCCAGCATGGGGCAGGAGGACGAGCAGGAGGCCCGCGCCGAGGTCTTCGAGGGCTACCAGGTGAACCGGCAGCTGCTGCAGCACGCGAAGCCCGATGCCGTCGTCATGCACTGCCTGCCCGCGCACCGCGGCGAGGAGATCTCCGCCGATGTGCTCGACGGGCCGCAGTCCGTGGTGTGGGACGAGGCGGAGAACCGGCTGCACGTGCAGAAGGCGATATTGGAAATCCTGATGGGTAAATAACAGCAGAAGCTGAGAAGCTCTGAAGATGGGAAGTTCGGAGAAACCGGTGCCGCGTGAACGGCATGAGACGTATCCAAGCTTCTCAACTTCCTAACTTCCCAACTTCCTCATTTTGATAGAGGAGGAACGAACAGTGTCGAAACCGGTGAAAAAAGTGGTTGTCGCCTATTCGGGCGGGTTGGATACGTCGGTCATCATCCAGTGGCTCCTGGAGTCCTACCCCGGCTGCGAGGTCATCGCGTTTGCCGCCGACGTGGGCCAGAAGGAGGAACTCGACGGCCTCGAGCAGAAGGCCATCAAAACGGGCGCCAGCAAGTGCACCATTGAGGATCTGCGCGAGGAGTTCGCGCGGGACTTCGTGTTCCCCATGCTGCGGGCCAACGCCATCTACGAGGGCACCTACCTGATGGGCACCTCGATCGCCCGGCCGCTGATCGCCAAGAGGCAGATCGAGATCGCCCACCGCGAGAAGGCCGACGCCGTGTGCCACGGCGCCACGGGCAAGGGCAACGACCAGGTGCGCTTCGAGCTGACCTACATGGCACTCGACCCGGACATCCGGATCATCGCCGCCTGGCGCGACGACAACTGGAAATTCACGTCGCGGGAGGACATGATCAACTTCGCGGCCAAGCACAACATCCCGCTTCCCGTTTCGAAGGACAAGCCCTACAGCTCGGACCGCAACTCCCTGCACATCTCCCACGAGGGAGGAATCCTGGAGGATCCCTGGAACGAGCCGACGGAGGACATCTTCACGATTACCGTGTCCCCCGAGAAGGCGCCCGACAAGCCGACGTACGTGGAGATCGACTTCGAGAAGGGGAACCCGGTGGCCGTCGACGGCAGGAAGATGAGCCCGGCCGTCCTGCTCGACCACCTCAACACGGTGGCCGGCGCCAACGGCATCGGGCGCGTGGACATGGTGGAGAACCGCTTTGTGGGCATGAAGTCCCGCGGCGTCTACGAGACCCCCGGCGGCACCGTTCTCTGGGCCGCCCACAGGGCCGTCGAGACGATCACCATGGACCGCGAGGTGATGATCATGCGCGACGGCCTGATCCCCAAGTACGCCCAGCTCGTCTACAACGGGTTCTGGTTCGCGCCCGAGCGGGAGGCCCTGCAGCAGTTCATCGACGCATCCCAGGAGACCGTGACGGGCACGGCGCGCATGAAGCTCTACAAGGGCAACTGCATCGTCGTGGGCCGCAAGTCGCCCAACTCGCTCTACAGCGAGGACATCGCCTCCTTCGAGAAGAGCGGCGGCTACGAGCAGAAGGACGCCACGGGGTTCATCCGGCTCAACGCCCTGCGCCTGCGCATCGGGGCATACCTCCGGAAGAAGAAAGGCTGAGCCGCAAGGAAAGAAAATCCCCCCTCCGTCCCCCTTTTGCAGAGGGGGACGGTCGGGTCAGTCCAAAGTGGTCTTGGGTCTTTTCTTGACCCTTGTATGTTACCCCACTCTGTAAAATCTTTATCTCAATGGCACCCTGTAGT
>CAYZKT010000054.1:0-14702 GCA_964478885.1 uncultured Syntrophaceae bacterium
GATAAAGATTTTACAGAGTGGGGTAACATACAAGGGTTCAGGGGTCAGGCGGAAGAGGGAAGAGCAGGGGGAAAGGGTATCGGGTTTCGGGCATAGGGTACAGGGGAAAGACGGAAAGAGAATATGAGCGAGAGCAAGCAGCTTGTCATCAACAACATCAGCGTCGTGTACTCCGACGTGATCCAGGTTCTCAAGGGCGTTTCGCTCTCCGTCGAGCGGGGGCAGATCGTCTCGCTGCTCGGAAGCAACGGCGCAGGCAAGACGACCACCCTCAAGGCCGTCTCGGGGCTCCTGAAACCCGAGAACGGCGAAGTCACCGAGGGGAGCATCCTCTTCGACGGGCTTTCGATCCACAACCACTCCCCGGAGACGATCACGCGGGCGGGAATCATCCAGGTCCTCGAGGGACGCCAGCCGTTCAAGTACCTCACCATCGAAGAGAACCTCCGCGTCGGCACGGCGACGCGCTGGGGCAAGCCCTACCGGCAGGACCTCGACAAGGTCTACCACTACTTCCCGGCGCTGACGAAGCGCCGCAAGACGCTCGCCGGCTACTGCAGCGGGGGCGAGATGCAGATGCTCGTCATCGGGCGGGCGCTCATGGCCCACCCGCGGCTGCTCCTGCTGGACGAGCCGTCGCTGGGGCTGGCGCCCCTGATCGTGAAAGAGATCTTCCAGATCATCGAGCGCATCAACCGCGAGGACGGCACGACGATCGTACTCGTGGAGCAGAACGCCAACATGGCCCTCCAGATCGCGACCTACGGCTACGTCATGGAGAACGGCAAGATCGTCATGGAGGGTCGCGCCGAGGACCTGCGGGAGAACCCCGACGTCAAGGAGTTCTACCTGGGCATGGGGGCGGCCGGGACGGCAAAGTCGTACAAGGACGTGAAGGCCTACAAGCGGCGGAAGAGATGGCTCTGAGAAGCAGGGTACAGGGTTCAGGGGGCAGGGTACAGGGAAGGAAGAGGAGCATCAGAAACGGGGGACAGACATGGCGGTGAAGAAGACGAGCCGGTATTTCGACGGGAAGGAGACGAGGAGCAGGGAGCAGCGCCGTGAGGATCAGGCGGCGGAGCTTGCGGCGATGATGCGGCTCGCCGTGAAGAAATCGCCGGTCATCCGCAGGCAGTTCGAGGCGCTCGGGGTGACGCCGAACAAGAGAAACGCCTTCGACCTGCTGAAACGGCTCCCCGTGATCTCGCGGGAGAAGATCGTCCAGATGGAAATCGACGCCCCTCCCTACGCGGGGCTGGGAAACCCCGACGCCGCGATCGATAGGATCTTCACCTCCCCGGGACCGGTCTACGAGCCCCACCTCTCCGAGTCGGACCCGATCTGGGCAAGGGCCTATCGGGCGGCGGGTTTCGGGCCCGGCGACGTCGTCCTCAACGCTTTCACCTATCACCTCGTTGCGGCCGGTCTCACCTTCCACAGCGGACTTCGGCGTGTCGGGGTAACCGTTGTCCCGTCGGGGGCGTCGAGCGCCGCCATTCAGGTGCAGCTCATCCGCGACCTGAGGGTCACCGGATACACCGGCACCCCGAGCTTCCTCAAGGCCATCATTGCCAAGGCCGAGGAGGACGGCCGCGATTTCAGAAAGGACTTCGTACTCAGAAAGGCGTGCTTCGCTGCAGAGCCGCTTCTCCCTGTTCTCCGGGCCGAATTCGAGGAGAAGTACGGCATCGAAACTTATCAGATGTACGGGGCGACCGAGGTGGGCGATGTTGCCTACGAGTGCAGGGAAAAAGCGGGGTGGCATCTCTGCGAGGAGGTGATCGTCGAGGTCGTGGACCCCGAGACGGGCCTGGAGGTCAGGCCCGGAGAACTGGGAGAGGTCGTCGTCACGCGGCCGAATGACATCTTCTTCCTCATGCGGTTCGGCACGGGGGACCTCTCGAAGCTGATGCAAGGGCGTTGCCGCTGCGGGAGGACCGCGCCGAGACTCGCCGGGATCGCCGGTCGGGTCGGGGAGGCCGTGAAGGTGCGGGGCATGTTCGTGGCGCCAAGCCAGCTCAGGAAGCTCGCCGAGGGCTTCCCGGGGCGGAAGTTCCAGGCCGTCGTGACCCGTGCGGGGAACCGGGACTTTCTCACGGTCCGCATCGAGGCGCAGGAAACCGAACGGGGCAAGGATGCCCTTGCCCCGTTCGAAAAACAGTTTACGGAGATCTGCACGGTCCGGATCGACCGCCTCGAGGAGGTCCCGCCGGGCACCCTTCCCGAGGGCTTCAAGCCGATCGTCGACGAGCGCAGCTGGACGTAGCGGCTATTTCTTCACGGCCGCCAGCACTTCCTTGATGTCCGGTAGTTCCCGGATGGGGTACACCTTGATCCAGGCGACCTTGCCCTTCTCGTCGAGCAGGACGTTGGCCCTCTCCGAGAAGCCCTCCTTGCGGAACAGGCCGAGGGAGGCCGCGACCTTCCCGTGGGGCCAGAAATCGGCCAGGAGCCTCGTGTTCTCGATCTTGAGGGATTTTGCCCAGGCGGTCTTGCTGGGCACGCTGTCGACGCTCAGGCCGACGGCCACGGTCCCCGCCTTCTCGAAGGCCTTCCCGTTCTTCTCCAGGGTCTGCATCTGCTTCGCGCAGATGGAGGTCCACGCCAGCGGGTGGAAGGAGAGAAGCACCTTCCTCCCCTTGAACTCGGAGAGCTTGAAATCCTGTCCGTTCTGATCCTTGAGCGTGAAGTCCTTGACGCTCTTTCCCACCGTCAGCGATGTTGCCGCCATGGCATCCTCCTTTTCGGGTGCCGGGGGCATCAGGCCCCGTCAATGCCGTGGTGTTCCTTTTTGCGGAACCACCCTTCGGGATCGGAGAAGTAGTCCTCCGTGTCCTTGAGCGACAGGTAGTGCTGGCGCTCCATTTTCGAGAGCAGGTCGAAGAACGACTTCTCCTTCGGGTCGGACGAGGCGTCGCGCAGCTGGGCGTAGAACTTCTCCCCCCTGGCCTCGAAGTCCAGGGCGGTGCGCACGGCCTTCAGGTCGTCGTTGTCGCCGGGGGCCGCCGATTCCGCCTTCAGGAGGAAATCCTTGAGGATGTCTTTCACGAGAGTCCCCTTGACCGTGACGGGGAGCGACTCCGGCCACTTCTGCTCTTTCTTCCAGCGGCCGTGGATCTCCTTGAGTCGTTCGTAGTGTTCCAGCTCGTCGTCTGCGATCTGTTTGAACATGGACTTGCCGAGGGGGTTCCGGCAGCGCTCGGCGCTCTTGAGGTAGAATTCCCGCTCCCTCGTCTCGTTGGCGAGGGCGACCTCGAGGGCATTCAGACGTTCTTCCTGTTTCATCGAGCCACTCCTTGCAGGGGTTGATGTTGCATTGGCAGACATTATAGCAGATCGGTAGGTAGGCGGAAACGGATTATTTCGAGCGGGCGGGCTTCATCCCGGAGGCCGGCGTAACGTCAGGAGTTATGTGTCATGATCCCCGCGCTTGAAATCGCGGGTGGGCTGTGAAACAATGACAGCGCTGGATCCGGACAACGGTCACCCGATGGGAAAGAAGATGATCTACGCCCTGCTCGTCGTGGCGCTCGGCCTTGCCGCCGCGCTCGCGTACCCGATCGTCAAGGTCAAGCTGTCGGTCTCGGTGATCCACCCGGAGACGCGCTTCCTGCCAGCCTCGAGCGAAGAGGCGCTTCGAAAACACGTCCACGCCCTCAGCGTTGCCATAGGCTCCCGCAGCATCGGGGAATACGGGAAACTTCAGGAGGCCGAGCGCTACATCCGCTCCTTTCTCGAAGCGCAGGGGATCCCCTTCGAACTGCAGGGGTACGACCACGAGGGGAAGCGGTACAACAACATCGTCGTCACCCTGGCAGGGTCCACCCGTCCGGGGGAGACGGTGATCGTCGGGGCGCACTACGACACGGTGCAGGGGACGCCGGGCGCCGACGACAACGCCAGCGCCGTTGCCGTGCTGATCGAACTGTGCCGCGACCTCAAGGAGTACAGGCCCGGGCGGACGTTGAAGATGATCTTCTTCACGCTCGAGGAGCCGCCGTCCTTCATGACCCCCGCCATGGGGAGCTACGTCTACGCCGCGCAGGCGAAGGAGCGGGGGGAGAATATCACCGGCATGATCTCCCTCGAGATGCTGGGCTACTTCAGCGACGCCGAAGGCAGCCAGGCATTCCCGATCCCCGGGATGCACTGGATTTACCCGGGTCGGGGGAATTTCATCGGGGTGATCGGCAACGTGCAGTCCCGGGGACTCACGATGGCGGTCGCCGAAGCGCTCAGGGCCGGTTCGGACATTCCCGTCGAGCACCTCGTGGCGCTTCCCTTTGTCCCCGGCGTGGGCCTGTCGGACCACGGGCCCTTCTGGAAGATGGGGTACCCGGCCGTGATGGTCACCGACACGGCGTTCTACCGCAACCCCAACTATCACACGGCAGGGGACACGATCGAGACGCTGCGCTTCGACAAGATGTCGCAGCTCGTACGCGGCATGGTTCACGTCGTGGAGTTTCTCGCGATGGTGAAAGAATAAAGGACCAAGGCTGAAGGCGGAAGGCAATGATCCTTTCTTCCTTTTCCCTTTAGCCTTGTTCCTTCTCTGTCTGGGACGAGGCGGCGGCGATGTCCCGCACCTTCAGCTGGATGTTGGACGAGCCGTTCCAGTAGTTGATCTGGGGGGTGAAGGCGATGTCGAGGCGCACGCCCTCGACGTTCTGGGCGTAATCGCCCCGGTTGAACCAGATCGAGCTGCAGGAGACCCCGTCGCCGTAGACCCGCATCTTGAGGTGCTTGTTGCCCACGACGGTGGGGTAGGAAACCTGCACGTTGCGGGTGCAGATGATGGGCTCGGGGTTGCGGGTGCCGAAGGGTGCGAGACGGTCGAACTGGGACACGAGATCGTGGGTGATCTGGTTCAGGCTGCACTGGGCGTCGATGTGCGTCTCCTGGATCAGCTCCTGGACGACGAGACCCTCCTTGACGATGTCCCCCAGCACTTCGCTCAGCTTCTCGATGTCGCCTTCTTTCACCGAGATCCCCGCGGCGTAGCGGTGCCCCCCGTAGGAAAGGAGCAGCGGGTCGCAGAGCTTGAGGCCTTCGTAGAGATTGAACTCGGCGATGCTGCGACCCGACCCCTTGCCGATGCCGTCCTTGAGGCTGATGAGGATCGTGGGACGGTAGAATCGGTCCACGACCCTCGAGGCGACGATCCCGATGACGCCGGGGTGCCACTCCGGCGAGGCCAGCACGAGGGCCCCTTTCTCCTTCGCATCGCCCATGGAGTGGATCCGCGCCATGATCTCGTCGAAAATCGTCTTCTCCAGACGCTGCCGCTCCCGGTTGCAGGCGTCCAGCCTGGAGGCGATCCTCTGGGCCTCGGCGGGGTCTTCCGTCAGCAGAAGCCGCACGGCGTCGTCGGGGGTACCCACCCGGCCCGCGGCGTTGATCCGCGGGATGAGGGCGAACGAGGCCACCCCGGAGTCGATGACCGTGTTGCCCAGCCCCGCCGTCTCACGCAGGGCCTTCAGTCCCACGCGGCGATCCTCGTTGAGAAGCTCGAGGCCGATCCGGGCGAAGATCCGGTTTTCGTCGACAAGCGGCGAAAGGTCGCCGATCGTTCCCAGGGCGACGAGGTCGAGGTAGTCCCGCAGGTTCGGGTACGTCCTGTCCGCCCAGAACCCGATGTTGCGCAGGCCGCCGCGCAGAGCGATCAGGAAGTTGAAGACGATGCCCACGCCGGCCAGGTGCTTGAAGGGGAAGGGGCAGTCGCTGCGGTTGGGGTTGATCACCGCCGCCGCCGCGGGAAGCGCCGCAGGAACCTCGTGGTGGTCCAGGACGATCGTTTCGATGCCCTGCGTACGGGCGTATTCGATTTCCTCCCGGTCCGACACCCCACAGTCCACCGTGACGATCAGGCCGACGTCCTGCGCCTTGAGCCTGTCGATAGCCTTCCGGTTCAGGCTGTATCCCTCGTCCACACGGTCCGGGATGTAGTAGATGACCCTCTCGTGGATGACGTGCAGGAACCGGTAGAGGATGGCCAGTGCGGTTATGCCGTCGGCGTCGTAATCGCCGTAGATCGCGACCTTTTCATTGCCCTGGAGAGCGCGGATCATCCGGGCCACTCCCTCCTTCATGTCCTTCATGAGGAAGGGGCTGTGCAGGTCGTGCAGAGACGGGTTGAGGTAGCGACGCGCGGTTTCGAGGTCGGTGATGTTGCGGTTGATGAGGATCTGGGAGACGATGGGATTCAGCTTGAATTCCTTGGCGAAAAGAGACTGGATGTCCTCTTTTGCTTCAGACAGTTTCCATCGTGTTATCGGCAGCATAGAATGATGTTCTTCCGCGGGACCGGTTCGCAGGCCTGCGTTTCGGGCGGCAGGCGCGTTGACATGGTGTATATTAACAGCGCCGGGTCTCCTGTCAAGAGAAGAATTATTCCCCGTTGATCTTTGATCGCGCCGATGTTACGGATATTGCAGAATATCCGGAGACCCCGACCATGGCGGAATGTACGAGGCGTTATTTCCGGCTGGAGGCGCGCTACATCGCGCGGTTTCAGTTCGTCATCGAGGGCCACGAGGGGATGGCGACGGTGAGCACCGTCGACAAGCGGGCGGCCGTCGTGATGCTGTGCGTCGCGGCAGGCCGCGGAGGCGACCTCGACTGCGTCCTCGAAGCCCTGCGGGGGGAGATGGGGATCGAATTCCGGGAACAACCCGGCTGGGAAGAAGGGAGCCGCGCAAGCGCCGCGGAGAAGGCGGGACGTAAACGATGCTGCTCAACACGCACACCTGGCTACTGAAGGAATACGCCGGCGACCGGCTGGGCACGGACAACCTGGACATTCTGATCTACAACGTGATGCCCGACATCCTCCCGATCCACCGCGACATCACGCCCGAGATGACGCACCGGATGGAGCGTTTCATCGGCGTTCCGACGGGCCGCGAGAAGGCCCGGTTCATCCAGTTTCACCTGCTCGTCGACGATTTGTCCCATCACGGGCACATCACCCGAAACGGCCACGATCGCTCCGAAAACGAATCGGGGGGCTACGCGTTCAGGAAAGGGGCGGCGCTCGTACAGGAGATGATGGGGATGCACCGGCGGCTCGGGAGACCGATCGACGAGGGCGAGGCGCTCTACCGCTCCCACCTCGTCATCGAGATGGCCGTGGACCTGGTGATCCGCGTCAGGCACCCGGAAATCGTCGAGCTCTTCTCCCGGGCCGTGGAGACGACCCTCGGGGGCCGCATCGACGGTATCGTCGGCACGCTCGCCTGGGCCTACACGATGCCGGCGGAGCTTGCGAGGGACGCGCTTCTGCAGGGGATGGCGGCCTACCGGAACGACGTCCTGCGCCGATCGGTCAGCCTCGAGGGGAGGATCGACCTGTTCCTCTGGAAGTTCTTCGGGGGTGACGCGGGAGACCCGGTGCGGGGGGACGTTCGGGATCTCCTGGTGAAGGGAATCGAAAGCGTTGCCGACCACGAGCACTTCCTGTCGGCAACGCTTCGGGAGATCGCAGCGTCGGGGTTTGACGGGGGCCTATAGGGCCTTTCGCACGGAGCCCGATCGCAGGCAGCGGGTGCAGACCTTCATCCGCTTCACGGATCCTTTGCTGTCCACGACCTGGAGCTTCTGGAGATTGGGGTACCAGACCCGTTTCGTTTTGTTGTTCGCGTGGCTCACGTTGTTGCCCACCACCGGTCCCTTGCCACAGACATCGCAGACTCTGGCCATAACAGACACCTCGCAGAAAGAAATCAGTCCGCTTATCTAAACCAACGAGGGGAATAATGCAAGCGTTTTTTAGTTCTTCATCGACAGGGGCTGTCCCGTCGATTCGAGGACCAGCATCCAGATGTTGCCGCGGGGGTCGATGTTCTTCCGCTGGGCGGCGACGGCCCGGAACGGCAGGTGCACGTAAGCGTCGTTGACCAGTCCCACGAGCATGCCCGTCTTGCCCGCCATCCCCGCGTGGACGGCGTACTGCGCGAGCACGCCGCAGAGGATGCTGTCGCTGGCGTTGGCGGGAACGCTGCGGATGATGTAGCTGGGGTCGATGTACTTGAGGTTGATCTCGACCTTCTTTTTCCCGAAATACTCCTCGATCCGCTCCTTGAGGTACACCCCGATGTCGTTGAGCCGGATGTTTCCCGAGGCGTCCCGCCGGACCGGCCCTTTCCGGGAGAACAGGTCCTGCCCCGCGCCCTCGGCCACGATGATCACGGCGTGATTCCGCGCGATCAGGCGCCTCTCGAGATGGCGGAGGAACCCCTTTTCGCCTTCGAGGTCGAAAGGTTCTTCGGGGATGAGGACGAAGTTCGCATCTCCCTGCGCCAGGGCCGCGGAGGCGGCGATGTGGCCGGACTGACGGCCCATCAGCTTCACAAGCCCGATGCCCATGGGAGCCCCCTTCGCCTCCACGTGGGCGCACTGGATCGTCTTGACGGCCTCGGAGATGGCCGTGTCGAACCCGAAGCTCTTCTGGATCAGCACCAGGTCGTTGTCGATCGTCTTGGGGATACCGATCACACCGATCTTGAGCTTCCTGCGGTTCGTCTCCTCCGCGATCAGCTGGGCCGCTTTCATCGTGCCGTCGCCCCCGATGACGAAGAAGAGATTGATGTTCATCCGCTCGAGGGAGTCCACGAGCTCGACGATGTCCTGGTTGCCCCGGGAGGAGGAAAGGATGCTGCCGCCAAGATCCTGGATGTCCTTCACCACCTCGGGCGTCAACTCCATGAAGTCATGGCCGTAACGGGGGATCAGGCCCTGGAGGCCGTACCTCACGCCGATGATGTTCCGGACCCCGTAGCGGAACCAGAGTTCCATGACGAGAGCCCGGATCACGTCGTTGATCCCGGGGCACAATCCGCCGCAGGATACCACGGCCGCCTTGACCTTCTGGGGCTCGAAGTAGATCGTCGCCCGCGGTCCCGCCACTTCCAGGGACATGGATCGAAGAGGCCCGGCGGGAAGCACTTTCCGGGAGTCGATGTTGATCTCGCACAGGATCCGCTCGTCGTCGCTCTTGAAATAGCCCACGGTGAGCGGCGAAGGGATCTTCGGCTTGCCCAGGGACTGGATGTCGAAATCCCGCTTTGTCTTTTTCATAGCTCCACATCTCCCGCAGCGAGGAATCCCGCTTTCATCCCCGAAAGGACCTCCCCCTCGAACCCCAGGCCTGCAAAGTTTATTCCCCCGGTCAGCAGGACATGCGGGAGCGGGGTGCGGATCGGCAGCGTCATGAGGCCGGGCAGGGCGAGCCCCGGGAACCGGTAGCGGGGGTTTACGATCTGCTGGTAGCGTCGGGACACGTCCATGGACACGTCGAGATCCATGTAATCGATGCTCTCCCGCAGGAAAGGCAGGAACCCCTCCAGGGAGGCCAGCATGCCGTCCGCGGCGTTCCTGAGTTCGTTGTCGGCCATCTGCGAAGGCGAACGGGGCAGGAAGGACGTCACGGTGAGCGTCCTCTTCCCGCGGGGCGCGAGCGCCGTGTCGTCGGCGACGCTCGATTCGAGGTACAGGAAGGGACCGGTACCCGCCTCCGGACCCGCCGCCGTCGCCGGGACGTGGATGACGTGTTCGCCCATGCGGTCGGGAAGCCCCCGGTTTTCGACGCCCAGGTGGAGGGTGACAGGGTACCGGGGCGTTTCGACCCTGCTCAGCCTGCGGGCCAGCCTGGAGAGCTTCCGTTCCGATGCCAGGAGCGGTTCCAGCGCAGGCGACTTGGCGCTGACGATCAGCGACTGGCCCAGCAGGCCGGACGCCTTGCCTTTCGATCGGATGTCGATCTCGATCCGCCCGCCGACCGTGCGGACGGCCTCCACGGAGCAGTCGGTGATCGTCTCCCCGCGAAGGTCCTCGAAGCGTTGCCGGAGCCGGCCCAGCATGAGGTGCTTGCCCCCGAAGTGATAGTAGAGCCCCCGCCAGGGGAGCGACAGCAGGTAGGCCGACGAGAGAGGCTTGGCGTGATTGACGTGAAGGTTCGACAACAGGGTCAGCTCGGAGTCGAAGACTTCCCCCAGGGCGGGCAGTCGGCCCGCGGCCCGGAGCTTCTGCTCGAGCCGCCAGATCTCCCCCATGAAGAAGGGCATGTCGATGCAGCTCTTCATGAACCCCTTCAGGGAGCGGTCCTTCGACTCCAGGGATTCCCGGACCGCCCGGTCGAGCGTCTCGCCCGCTTTGGCGATGGACTGGTACAGGGTGTGGATCTGCCGGTCCTCTTCCGGGTACTCGCGGCCCAGATCCCGGACGAGGGCGTCCCGGTCGATGTAGAAGTCGATGCGGTGATCGGGCAGGACGACCTGCAGCGCCGGGTTCAGGGGCGAGACGCGGGAGGTTTCCGGCAGGGGGATGTTGAGTTCCGAGAGCAGCTTCGAGAAGATCTGCCCCGTGCCGAAGCCGCTCCAGGGGAAGGGGTCGATGTTGAAGGTGTACCCCGATCGCGCGAGGCAGTCGTCGAGACCGGACTCGGAGACCAGCAGGACCTTGCGGCCGTAGCGGGCGGCGAGCAGCGCAGCGATGAGGGAGCTGAGATCGCTGCCGATGACGATCACGTCGAACATGGGTTGCATTCCCGGCCCCCTGCGGGGGCCCCTCGAAGATATCTTATTTTCCAGAAAGAGAGCCCGCTTGTCAAATGCGATCCGGCCCCGGCGACATCATCGGGTCGAGGGGGACGGTTCGACGGCGGGCGTCGGGTTCAGAAATCCGTCACGGGGGGGTTGTGCCGCGGGCTGCCTTCCGGTTGCGGGTGATCCAGTACGCGCACCTTCCTGCCCTCGACGCGAAGCTTTCCCTCGGCGTAGAGCCGGATCGCCTGCGGGTAGATCCGGTGCTCCTCCCTCAGGATGCGCCCGGAGAGGGTTTCCTCGGTGTCCGCGTCGTAAACGGGCACGACGGCCTGGATGATGATGGGGCCCGTGTCCACCCCCTCGTCGGCGAAGTGGACCGTGCAGCCCGAGAACTTCACCCCGTAGTCGAAGGCCTGCTTCTGACCGTGCGTGCCGGGGAACGAGGGAAGCAGCGCGGGATGGATGTTCATGACGCGCATCGGGAAGGAGCGCAGGAAGAAGGGGGAGAGCACCCGCATGAATCCGGCCAGCACCACCAGTTCCACGCCGCGGGCGTTCAGCGTCTCGACCACCTTGCGGTCGTAGTCCTCCCGGTTCGCGAAGCCCGCGTGCCCGATCACCGCCGCGGGGATGCCGTGCTTCTTCGCCCGCTCCAAGGCGAAGGCGGAGGGGTTGTTGCTGACGAGGATGCCGATCTTCGCGGGCAAAGAGCCCTTTTCGATATGGTCGATGATGGACTGAAGGTTGGAGCCGCTCCCCGACACGAGGACGCCCAGGTTTACGATTCTCGCCATGGATAGTCTCCGGTCTTCCCCGTCAGGCTAAGACGACGGGCGGTGCGTCCTGCTGCCGCTTTTCGATCGAGCCGATCAGGTAGGCCTTCTCCCCCAGGGCCCCCAGTCGCTCGAGGATCTCCGGCGCAGCCTCGCCGTCCACGATGATCATCATGCCGATCCCCATGTTGAAGACGCGGAACATCTCGGCGTCCTCGATTTGGCCCTGCTTGCGGATGGCCTGGAAAACGGGCAGCTCCGGCCAGCTGCCCCGGTGGATCAGGGCCGAGCAGCGCTCGGGGAGGATCCGGGGGATGTTGTCGTAGAAGCCGCCGCCCGTGATGTGGACGAGGCCCTTGAGGCTGAAGTTCTTGATCAGGTTCAGGATGCTCTTCACGTAGATCCGCGTGGGGGTGAGAAGCTCCTCTCCCACGGGCAGCAGAAGGCCCTCCACGGGGTCGTTGGCCTGCAGGCCGCAGCGGTCGAAGAAGACCTTGCGCGCCAGCGAAAGTCCGTTGCTGTGGATGCCGCTCGAGGCAAGCCCGATGATCTTGTCGCCGATGCCGACCCGGGAGCCGTCGATGAGCCGGTCCGCCTCGACGATGCCCACGCAGAAGCCGACGAGCTCGTAGTCCCCGACGCCGTAGAAGCCGGGCATTTCGGCCGTCTCGCCTCCCAGCAGGGCGCAGCCCGCGTCCTTGCACCCCTTCACGACGCCCTCGACAAGCTGCCTGCCCGTCTCGATGTCGATGGAACCCGCCGCGATGTAGTCCAGGAAGAACAGGGGCTCGGCTCCCTGGACGATCACGTCGTTGACGGACATGGCCACGAGATCGATGCCGATCGTGTTGTAACGGTTCATCATGCGGGCGACGTTGAGCTTGGTCCCCACGCCGTCGGTGGAGGCCACGAGGATGGGGTCCTTGTACTTCACCTTGTCGAGGTGGAAGAGCCCCCCGAAACCGCCGAGCCCGCCCATGACCTCCTTCCGAAAGGTCGTCTTGACGAGCGGCTTGATCACGTCGACGAACCGGTTGCCCTTGTCGATATCGACGCCGGAATCCTTGTACGAAATATTCCCCCCCATATGCACCCCTTGGCTGTTTGGAAAAAAATGACAGAATGGATGGACAGAGACCCGTCGGTGGACGGTCGAGGGCACCATATCCGAAAGATTCGGAATTGTCAATTCGTTCCTGCTCGCGGGGGGCAACTCGGGCCTTGTGCAATGGAGGGAAATTTGATAGCCATATCGGGAAGTTCCCCTGTGATCGGGGCTACCGCCCGGGATGGGCGCGGAAGCACGGGGACCCGCCCCGGAGACGCGGGAGCCGGCAAGGAAACGGGCCATGGAGACCCTGAAGGAAGCCCTGGAGAAAATCGAGAGCCCCCTGCGTTTCTCGGCCGGGAACGCATACCGGAACCTGGCCCTCGTGCGCAATCTCGAAGAGCCGCTCCGGAAGATCGTTGCGTCGATTCGCAAAACGCTCCCGCAGAAGGTGACGGACCCCGGGCGGTGCCGGCGCATCGACCTCCTGCTCGCGGATCTCGACGGCATCGTGTCCGGCTTCGAGCGGGCATCCCCGGAGGAGAAGAGGCGAAGGGTTTCGGAAGGACTCGCCCGCGTGGACGCGATCCGGGCGGCGCTCGCGGGGGTGCAGGAGGCCGGCTCCCGGAGCCTGCCGAAGAACGTCCCGCGAGAGGTCCTCGCCTCGCTCGACGCGGCCGTGGAGAAGCTGACCCAGCCGGCCCAGTTCGTCAAGGGCGTGGGACCGAAAATCGGCCAGCTGCTCGCGCGAAAGGGGTTGAAAACCGTCGAAGATCTCCTCCTTTTCCTCCCCCGGAAGTACGAGGATCGGCGCGTCGTCAAACCCATCGCCCGCATCGAGGCAGGCCGGAAGGAGACCGTCGTCGGCACCATTGTCCGGGCGGAGATCCATCCCTACAAGAAGAGAAGGGTGTTCGAGGCGGTGATCCGCGACGACACGGCGGCCCTGAAGGCCAAGTGGTTCAAGGGCAGTTTCGCCTACCTGCGCAACACCTTCAAGCCCGGGCTCCGGGTGATCCTCACCGGGGAGCTGCGGATCTTCCAGTTCGAGCCCGAGATGATCCACCCGGACTACGAGATCCTCGAAGAGGGCGAAGACAGCGGGCTGCACTTCAAGCGGATCGTCGCGATCTACTCCGAGACGGAAGGCCTCGGGCAGAAGCACATGCGACGGATTCTCCTGCACGCCGTCGAGGACTACGCCCGCTGCATGCCGGGCCCGATTCCCCGCGAGATCTGCGAGCGGCAGGGTCTGATCGACATCATCGAAGCCGTCCGCGACGTGCATTTCCCGGGTCCGGACAGCGACCTGGATAGTCTCAACGACATGCGCTCCGAGGCCCACCGCCGGCTCATCTTCGACGAGTTGTTCTACTTCGAGCTTGCCATGGCCCTGAAGCACGCGGGCAACGTCCTGGACGAGGGGATCGCCTTCCGGGCCGGAGGGGAACTCTCGGAGCGGTTCCTGTCCATCCTGCCCTTCCAACTGACCCCGGCCCAGGGCCGCGTGATCGAGGAGATCCGCGGGGACATGGCGAGGCCGTCGCCCATGCACCGCCTTCTGCAGGGGGACGTGGGGAGCGGCAAGACTGTCGTCTCCATGGCGGCGATGCTGACGGCCTGCGAGAACGGCTTCCAGGCCGCCCTCATGGCCCCGACGGAGATCCTCGCCGAGCAGCATCACCGCAACATCGTGCGATGGGCGGAGGCGCTGGGGCTGAAGACGGCCCTCCTGCAGGGCGGCATGCGAAGCCCCGAGAAGAGGGAGATCGCCCGGCAGATCGAGTCGGGCGAGGTCCACATCGTGGTGGGGACGCACGCGCTCATCCAGGAAGGGGTGGACTTCCGGAAGCTGGGGCTGGCCGTCGTGGACGAGCAGCACCGCTTCGGCGTCGTGCAGCGCGCAACCCTGCGAGCCAAGGGCCCCAACCCCGACGTGCTGGTGATGACGGCAACGCCCATCCCCAGAACACTGGCGATGACCGTGTACGGCGACCTGGACATCTCGGTCATCGACGAGATGCCGCCCGGCAAGAAGCCCGTCATGACAAAGGTCTTCTACGAGCGGGAAAGGCCGCGGGTCTACGGGATCATCCGGAAGGAGATCGCCAAGTCCAACCAGGTGTTCATCGTGTACCCCCTCGTGACGGAGTCCGAGGCCCTGGACCTCAAGGACGCCACACGCATGGCCGAGCACCTGCAGAAGGACGTTTTCCCCGATCTGCGCGTGGGACTGATCCACGGCCGGATGAAGGGGACGGAGAAAGAGCGGATCATGAAGGCCTTCAACGGGCGCGAACTCGACATCCTTGTGGCCACGACCGTCATCGAGGTGGG
>CAYZKT010000055.1:0-14577 GCA_964478885.1 uncultured Syntrophaceae bacterium
GACGGTCAAGTACGTCGAACGCAAGGGCCACTACGTTGCCAAAGGGGTCTTCATTTCGACGGAAACGGCGGAAAAGAGAGAAGCCCCTCCACAGTCCGCCTTCCGCAGTTCGGCCTGATGCGGTGTGCCGCGTTTCGTCCCTTGCCCCTTCTCCGGCTTCCTTTCGGACCCTCCCCCCACTCTTCCAACGATTTGCATCCTGCGGCCCCGTTCGTTATAATGATTTTGCGATGAACCCAATCCCCGACGCGAAGGAGGCGAGATGACAGGCGCAGTTTCCACGAAACGGACAGGCGGGGCCGAATGCGTCGCCCTCGCACTCTGCATGATCTTCCTGATCGCCTCCTGCGCCTCCACGCCGGTGACGGAGCGCAGGGGACTGCGTCTCGTCCCGGATTCCGAGCTTGCCTCCATGAGCTTCCAGGAATACAACAAGGTCCTGAAAAGCTCGAAGCTCTCCACGGACGTGACGAAGGTCGCCATGGTACGCCGCGTCGGGCAGCGGATCGCGGCGGCATCCGAGGAGCTGCTGGAAGAGACCGGGCGCGGGAGCGACATCCGAAATTACAAGTGGGAGTTCAACCTGATCGAAGACGACAAGACGGTCAACGCCTGGTGCATGCCGGGGGGCAAGGTGGCCGTTTACACGGGGCTTCTACCCATCGCGCAGGACGAAAACGGTCTTGCCGTCGTCATGGGCCATGAAGTGGCCCACGCCATCGCCAGGCACGGGAACGAGAGGATGAGCCAGGGTCTTCTGGCACAGTTCGGGGCCATCGGGCTTTCCCTGGCGCTGGCCGGGAGCCCGGGGGTCACCTCGGACATCTTCATGCAGGCCTACGGCGTCGGGGCCCAGGTGGGGTTCCTGCTTCCCTACAGCCGTCTCCACGAGTCCGAGGCCGACCGCATTGGTCTCGTGCTGATGGCCAAGGCGGGCTACGACCCTCGCAGTGCGGTCGCCCTGTGGCAGAGGATGAATGCCCGGGGCGGTGCCCGGCCGCCGGAATTCCTGTCCACCCACCCGGCCCCGGAGTCGAGAATCCGCGACATCGAGTCGTTGATCCCCGAGGCGATGCAGTACTACAAGCCGAGGCGCTGAGAGTCGCCCACCGGAGACAAGAAAAGGGGCCGAGAGATTCTCGGCCCCTTTCGATTTCTGGTAGCGGGGGATGGATTCGAACCACCGACCTTTGGGTTATGAGCCCAACGAGCTACCTGACTGCTCCACCCCGCGTCACGAAGAAGCATAATAGCGTCGCGGTTTCAGGAAGTCAAGCCCTTTTTCCGAAATCCCGCTGCGCGCGGGCGTTTCCGGCCGTCTAGAACGCGAACACCGCCGCCGCGAGGACCGTGGTCCAGCCTCCCTTTCTCGGAACGATGTAGGACTGGGTGACATTGCGTGTCCGGACGATCTTTCCGCTGATCTTGAAGATCTCCTTGTTTTCGTCCCAGCTCTTGTCCACGTCGAAGTCGATGCCCAGGGTCGAGGCCAGCATGGCGGCCGCCAGGTCCTCGGCGTAATCGCCGGCCTGTTTCTCCGTCTGGCCGAAGGCATGATGTTCGCTGATGTAGCCGTACTGGGAGGTGTCCGCCGGGATGGCGCAACCGACGGAGGCCGCGAGCAGGCGGTAGGGCTCGTTGCTGGAGCAGCGGCTCATGACGCAGTACGTGATCTCTCCTGGCTTCTTTTCCTTGAGGCCCTTTGCCTTGGAGATCATCTTGCAGCCCGGGGGAAAGATGCTCGACACGTAGACCAGGTTGAATTTCTCGATGCCCGCATTCCGCAGGGCCAGCTCGAACGAGTGAAGCTCTTCCTTGTGATTTCCCACGCCTTTGGTGAAAAAGATCTTTTTCGGTACCCAGATATTCACGGCCCTTCTCCTTTTATCTGGATTTTTGCGACACATATCCCATCATCCGGTAGGCCAGCCTCGCCGCCAGGAAGTCGGGGGCCACCATGCCGGGGATGGGCGCGAGTTCGACGAGGTCAAACCCGATCACGTTCTTCTTCCTGCACACCTCGCGGAGCAGGTCGAGCACGTCATGCCACAGCATCCCGCCCGGTTCGGGCGTTCCCGTAGCGGGCATGACGGAGGGATCGAATGCGTCGAGATCGACGGTGATGTAGACGTCTCTCGTGAGGTTCCGGATCAGCGTTCCCGCCCATGCCCGGTCCCGGCGCATGGAGGCAGCCGAACAGACGGGCAGCTTTCGTTTGCGAAGAAAGTCGGCCTCCTCGACGCTCATGCTCCGGATCCCGGCCTGAACGACGGGACACACCTCGAGCATCCGTCTCCCGATGCAGGCGTGGCTGTAAGGCGTTCCCTGGTATGACATGCGCATGTCCGCGTGGGCGTCCAGGTGAAGCACCGAGAGCTTCGGGTAGCGTTTCCGGGCCGCCCGAACCGCCCCCAGCGTGATGCTGTGCTCGCCTCCGAGCATGACGGGGATCTTGCCGAGTTCGAAGACCCCGGTGACGGCTTCCTCGATCCGCCCGAGCATTCCCTCCGGCCCCGATGCGACGGCCTCCAGCGGCTCCATCGTGTGGATGCCCGCCCGGTAGGTCTCCGCCCCGATCTCCTCGTCGTAGAGCTCCATGTTGCAGGAGGCCTCGAGGATGGCAGCGGGCCCCTTGCGCGTGCCCCCCTGATAGGTCGTCGTCAGGTCGTAGGGGACGGGGACCACCACAAACGCCGCGCTCTCCAAGGCTTCGTATTTTTCTTCGATTCCGCCGAAATTCATGGGTACGCAGTCCGGTAAATTGAAGTGTGTTTGCTAGCACATTCCACTCGGGCTGTCCACATTTTTCGTCTTCCCGCGGCCGACGGCCGATGCAATCTCATCAGGGCCCGCACGATTCCGCTCCCCAGAAGCGAAGCTCGAACCGTTCGTCCTCCAATAGCAGGTAGGACCGGTGTTCCAGCCAGTCTCCCAGCAGGGCGAAATGCCTCTGCCTGCCTTCGATCGTGCAGGTCCTGTGCACGGGCAGGTGGCAGTGGCCGAGGACGACTGCGTCGACTCCGCCGGAGAACTTTGCGAGGGCAAAGGCCTCCATCTTCGCCGCCAGGCTCCCCTGCGGTTTCGCGAGATAGGCCTTGCTGGCATCGGAGCTTCGCCGGGCAAGCTTCCAAAGCAGCGCCAACGGCAGCTGTTTCTGCAGGCCGTAGAACCAGGGGCTTCGCAGCAGCGACCGAAGGAAACGGTAGCCCCGGTCGCTCTCATCCACCAGATCGCCGTGAGCGATGTAGAGTGTTTTGTCGTCCAGCGTGAGCCGGGCCTCGCCCGTGAACACCTCGATTCCATGATACCGCGTGAAATAATCGGTCAGGAAAAAATCGTGGTTCCCCTCGAAGAGGTGAACCTGCACCCCCCTTCGCTGCAGCGACGTCAGCGCGTCGATGACGGGCAGAAAACCGGGATAGACGACCCCGTCCCTGGAAAACCAGAAATCGAACAGGTCGCCCACGACGAAGAGGTGATCCAAGCCGTCCCCGATGCTTCGTAGAAACGCGGGGATGCAGGCGCCGGCCTCTTCGGCGGAGCCTCTCGCGTGCACGTCGGAGAAAAAAACGGACCTCATCCCCTCTTCCGCGTTCTCCGGGCTGCTGTGCCCGACGAGGTCTTCTTCCGAACGATCGCCTCCGAATTTCGGAACATCCGGGCCGCCTCGGCTTCCGTGAGCCCCGCGCCGCGGGCTACGCGCCTGGCGAACTCAAGGGACACGAGGTCGCCGGGCGAATGCGCGTCCGTGTCGAGGACCAGTGGAGCACCATGCCTGCGGGCAAGCGCCGCCACGTGGCCGTTTCCGAGGCTGTGGCCCTTCCGGGCGGAGATCTCCAGATGAATGCCCGCCTTGGCCGCAAGCTTCACCGAGTCCTCGTCGATGAGTCCCGGATGAGCCAGGATGTCGATGTCCGATTGCACGGCGGCCAGGTTCGTTCCCTCGATGACAGGTTCCACCAGAGTCTCGCCGTGCACGACGATGATGCGGGCCCCGGCTTTTCGCGCCTCTTTCGCCAGCTCGGGAATATACCGGGGCGGCACGTGGGTGATCTCGATCCCCGGCAGGACCAGTATCCCGTAAGCCTCTGAGATTTTCCCGCAGACCTGGGAAACCCGGCTGAGGATGAAATCGAAATTGGAGTGGTCCGCATGATCCGTGATGGCCATGGCCCGGTATCCCGTCACGGCGGCCCTCCTTGCCAGCTCCGACGGGATCAGCTCCCCGTCGCTGAAGAGCGAATGCGTGTGCAGATCGATCATGGCATGCCTCCTTCAGGGCCCGCGGCCGGTTGCAGCGCCCCGAACCGTGGAAGAAAGTAATCGTTGATTTACAGGATTTGATTGGATTAATAAAGAAAAAACTGATACTTGAAGGCTTCGGTCACCGGGCGCCCTCAGGCGTCGACGGTCAAGCTCCGCAGGCGGCGCAAGGGTATGTTCAGCATCCTGAACCGATACATCTTCCGGGAAATCCTTTACCCCTTCCTCATGACCCTCTTTGTCTTCACCTTCGTTCTGATCATGGGCCGCATCCTGAGCCTCGTCGACCTCATGATCAACAAGGGGGTCTCCTTCTCGGACATCCTGAAGCTGATCCTCTACCTGATGCCCGCCCTCATGCTGTTCACGATCCCCCTGGCCCTCATCATCGCGATCCTGATCGGGATCGGGCGGCTGTCGCGGGACAACGAGTTCACCGTCCTGAAGGCCTGCGGGCTGAGCCTCCACAGGATCGCCGCCCCCGTCATGGCGGCGGCCCTGATCGCCTTCGGGCTGTCGGCCCTGACCAGTTTTTTCCTCATCCCCAGGGGCAATCTCGAGGCGAAAAACCTCCTGTTCTCGATCGTCAAGCAGAAAGCCAGCGTGGGGATCAAGGAAAAGGTCTTCAACGACGACTTCCGGGGCATCGTCATCTACGCGGACCGAATCCCCGTCAGTGGGGACGCTATGGAGGGGGTGATGCTCTACGACGACCGGACCATCGACGAGCCGAGCACGATCATCGCATCGCGGGGAACGCTGATTTCGAACCCGCAGTCCCTCACGGTGACACTCCGGCTTGAGGGCGGCAGCATCCACACCGTCGACGAAAAGTTCAAGAACTACAAGAAGGTCGACTTTAGCACCTACGACGTGCGCCTCGATTTCAAGGGGTCCGCGGCCGACGAGCGCCGCGTCAAGTTCAGCAAGCTCGACGAGATGACCCTCTGGGACCTCCGCAGAAGGATCGACGACCCCGATCCCCAGGGGCCGACGATGCGCGAGATGCTGATCGAGCTCAACCAGAGGCTGGCAAGCCCCTTCACCTGCCTCATCTTCGCCCTCCTGGGCATCCCCCTCGGCATCCAGTCGAGCCGGTCGGGCAAGATGCGGGGCTTCACCGTAGGCTTGGCGCTCGTCATGGTCTACTACGTGTTCCTGCTCTACGGGAAGGCTCTGGGCGAGACGGGAAAGCTGCCCGCCGTTGTCGGGGTGTGGGCCCCCAACGTGCTGTTCATGGCCGCGGGCCTCTACGTCTACTTCGCGCGGGCGCGGGAGCGCGAAATCGCCCCGAAATGGCTGCCGATCCGGAAAGGCGACGGGTGAGTCCATGACCGTGCTCGACCGATACCTCTCGCGCGAGTTCGTTCTGACCTTCGGCTTTGTGCTGCTCGCCTTCCTGTGTCTCTACATGGTGGTCGACTTCTTCGAGCGCATCCGGATGTTTATGAGCAACAACGCGACGCTGGGGCAGATCGTCTCCTACCACCTCTACACGGTTCCCTCCATTGTGGCCATGATGATGCCCGCCTGCGTCCTGCTGTCCGCGCTGATCACCTTCGGTCTGCTGTCGCGGAACCACGAGATCGTGGCCATGAAGGCCAACGGGATCAGCCTCTACCGGATCGCCCTGCCCGTGCTCGCCTTTTCGCTCGTCGCCTGCGCCCTGAATTTTCTGCTCAACGAGTTCGTCACCCCTGCGGCCAACCGGCAGGCGGAGTACATCAAGTACGTCGAGGTGCAGAAGAAGAAGGAGTGGGGGGCTTTCAAGGAAAACGCGATCTGGTACAAGAGCCGGAACGCCATCTACAACTTCAAGCTCGTCATCCCCTCGGAGAACCGGATCCGGGGCGTCACGATCCACTACCTCGAACCCGGGTTCAGCCTGGCCTCCCGCATCGATGCCGGTGAGGCCCTGTGGACCGGGGAGCGCTGGGAGCTCCGCGACGTCCTCCGGACGACCTTCTCGGGCAGGGACTTTCCGTCCATCGAGCGCCTGCCGGCGCTCGCCGTCGAAATCGGAGAGAAGCCCGAGGACCTCCAGGTCGTTCAGAAGAGCGCCGATCAGATGGGCTTCCGCGAGCTGAGGAACTACATCCGCAAGTTACGCCAGGAGGGCTACGACGCCACGCGATACGAGACGGACCTCCAGGGGAAGATCGCCTTCGTCTTCGTAAGCCTGATCCTGGCCTTGATCGGGGTGGCCTTCCCGATGCGCTCCGAGCGCAGCGGCGGCATCGCCCAGGGCATCGGGATCGGCGTGATCATCGGCTTCTCCTACTGGATCGTCTTCGCCTTCACGCTGTCCCTCGGCCGCTCGGGCACCCTGCCCCCCGCCGTCGCGGCCTGGGCGACCAACGTCATTCTGGGCATCGTGGCCGTTGTCATGTTCCGGAAGGTCAACACCTAGGGCCGCATGCCCTTAAGAGGGTACCGGGGTCAGGGGACAGGGTTCAGGGAAGAATAAAAAAAGGACCGGGGGTTTCCCGATCCTTTTCTTCCTGTCCGTTCCCCACCTGCACCCTGGACCCTATACCCTGGACCCTGTCATGTGCCCATTTCCCAGGAGCTCAGGTACTTCCTCTGCTCCGCCGTGAGCGTGTCGATCCGGATGCCCATGGCCGCCAGCTTGAGACGGGCGATCTCGCGGTCTATATCCCCGGGGACCGCGTAGACCTGCTTTTTGAGCGATTTGACGTTCTTCGCCATGTATTCCGCCGAGAGGGCCTGGTTGGCGAAGCTCATGTCCATGACGCTCGAGGGGTGCCCCTCGGCTGCCGCGAGGTTGATGAGACGGCCGTCGCCGAGCACGTAGACCCTGCGGCCGTTCGTCAGGGTGTGTTCCTCCACGAATTCCCGGATCTTTCTCGTCTTTTTCGTGATTTTCGCGAGACCGTCGAGGTCGAGCTCCACGTTGAAGTGCCCCGAGTTGGACACGATGGCGCCGTCCTTCATCTTGAGGAAGTGCTCCCTGCGGATCACGTTGATGTCGCCCGTGAGCGTGCAGAAGAAGTCCCCAATGGCGGCCGCCTCGTCGATGGGCATGACGCGGTATCCATCCATGACGGCCTCGAGGGCCTTCAGGGGATCCACTTCCGTCACGACGACGCTCGCCCCGAGACCGTGGGCCCTCATGGCGAGCCCCCGCGAGCACCACCCGTACCCGCAGACAACGAAGACCGAGCCCGCCACGAGCCGGTTTGTCGACCGGATGATCCCGTCGATCGTGCTCTGTCCCGTGCCATATCGATTGTCGAACATGTACTTCGTCTGTGCGTCGTTGACGGCGATGATCGGGAACCGCAGCACGCCCCTGGCGGCCATGGCCCTCAGCCGGATGACCCCCGTCGTCGTCTCCTCGGTCCCCCCGACGATTCCGCGGATGAGCTCCTTGCGCTCCGAGTGGATCATCGAGACGAGGTCGGCGCCGTCATCCATGGTGAGGTGCGGCTTCATGTCTAGGACGGCGTGGATGTGGCGGTAGTAGGTCTCGGTGTCCTCCCCCTTGATCGCGTAGACGGGGATCGAGTGAAATTTCACAAGGTAGGCCGACACGTAGTCCTGCGTGCTCAGCGGGTTGGACGCGCAGAGGCGCACCTCGGCCCCTCCCGCCTTGAGGGTCTCCATGAGGCTCGCCGTCTCCGTGGTGACGTGCAGACAGGCGCCCAGGCGCATTCCCTTCAGGGGTTTTTCCTTCGCGAAGCGTTTCCGGATGAGCGCGAGCACGGGCATGCTCTGATAGGCCCATTCCACGGCCAGCCTGCCCTGCTCCGCCAGTTTCATGTCCTTGACGTCGTAGTCCATGCAAACCCTTTCTGTCTTCCCGATGCCGCGGGCGGCGCCGGGGTCGTTTCCGTCACCGGGGCGATCCAATCAGGCCCTGATCTTCTGGCGCAGCTCCTTGACCTTGTCCGTCTTTTCCCAGGCGAACTTGTCCATGAAGAAGGTCCGGGGGAGCTTCCGGTAGACGTTGCCGTCGAGCAGGTTGAACTGCTTGATCATGCCGGCCGGCGTGAAGTCGAACACCTTCGTGACGACCTGTTCCAGCTTCCGGTCCGACACCTTCCCGGTTCCGAAGGTGTTCACGTAGATCGAGAAGGGGCGCGCCACCCCGATGGCGTAGGAGAGCTGGATGGAGCACTTTTCGGCGAGCCCCGCGGCGACGATGTTCTTCGCTGCGTAGCGGGCGCCGAAGGCGGCCGAGCAGTCCACCTTCTCGGGGGACTTGTTCATCACGGAGCCGCCGCCGAGCTGGGCGCCGGGGAAGCCGCCGTAGAACTGGACGACGAGCTTGCGGCCGGTGACGCCGGAATCGGCGGCGCTGCAGGAGTGGATGGCCTGCCATTCGCCCGTGGGGTTGAAGAGGAATTGCGTCTTGCGGTCGATCCAGTCGCCGAGCACGTCGAAGCACATCTTCCTCGCTACCGTCTCGACGTCCTTCTTCTTGCCCTTGCCCACGTGGCGGTAATCCACGGCGTTGGACATGAGGACCTTCACCACGCGCAGAGGCCTGCCCGTCTTGTCGTCGTACTCCACGCTGACCTGGCCCTTGCCGTCCGGCGCGAAGTAGGGGTGCTTGGTCTCCTCGAAGACCCGCATCATCCGGTTGCAGAGCACGTAGGGAAGCGGCAGCAGCTCCGGCGTGTCCGAGCAGGCGTACCCATACATGATGCCCTGGTCCCCCGCCCCGATCTCCTTGAATTTCCCGAGGTCGGCACGGGTTCCGATGTTGATGTCGGGCGACTGGGGAATGATGGCGTTGAGGATGCCCATGGAGCCGCCGTCGAGACCGAGGCAGAAGTCGTTGTAGCCGATCCCGAGGACCGTGTCGCGGACGATTTTCTCCACGTCCACGTAGCAGCGGGTCGCGACCTCGCCGCCCACGACGCAGAATCCCTTGCCGAGGAACACCTCGAGGCCGCAGTGCGGCATGTTGTAGACCGTCAGGCCGAGCTTCTTCTCCTCGTCGAGGATCGCGGCGATAATATTGGCGGCGATGGCGTCGGCCACGACATCCGGATGTCCGATCTTGATGCTTTCCGATGTGATCTGCATGCGCCCTCCGTGGGTTGGGGTTTGTATTCAACTTCCATGCCGGTCCCGCTGCCTGCCGGCGATCAAACGGCGTAGTTGTAACAGAGTTTCAGCCGTTTCTCAACTGCTTATTGTTCTCCGGCGGCGAGATCATCCCGCCCGAGATGATGAGCTTGAAGGCCTCTTCGACGGACATCTCGAGATCGGTGACGCGGTCCTCCGGAACGATCATGTAGTAGCCCGACGTTGGGTTCGGGGTCGTGGGGACAAAAATACTGATGCCGCGCTCGCCGGTCTTGCGCCGGAGCTCGCCGGTCACGGGACCGGTCACGAAGGCCACCGTGTGGAGCCCCTGCCGCGGGAACTCGACGAGGACCACCCTCTTGAAGCTCTGCCCCTCCTTGCTCACCATGGTCTGCACGATCTGCTTGATCGCCTGGTAGATGCCCCGGACGAGCGGGATCCTCTCGACGAGGGTCTCGGCGAATCGGAAGAACCGGGCGCCTGCGTAGCTGGTCGTGACCAGGCCGGCCAGGAGGATCAGCAGGACGGTCGCGATCGCGCCGAGCCCCGGGATGCGCATCCCCAGCAGGGTCTCCGGGTGAATGGCCGCCGGGATGACCCGGAGCAGGCCGTCCATCAGGTCGATCAGGAAGAACAGGATGTAGATCGTCAGCCCGATGGGGACCGTGACGGCGAGGCCGGCGAGAAAGATGGTCTTGAGCCTGTGCTTCATGGATGATGAACTCCCGACAAAAAAAGGGCAAAGGTTCGACACCCTTTGCCCGGTTTCGCTGCGGAATGGCAGGCGGCGCTACTTCTTGACCCGGTTCTTCGCGTCCACGTGGACGCACTTGGGGCTCCACCCCTTCGACTCTGCGTCCTCTACCATGACGTAGCTGGCGATGATGACCAGGTCCCCCCTGGACACCTTCCGCGCGGCGGCCCCGTTGAGGCAGATGACGCCCGAGCCTTTCTTGCCCTTGATGACGTAGGTCGAAAAGCGCTCGCCGTTCGAGACGTTGTAGATCGCCACCTTCTCGAAGGGGACGAGGTCGGCCCGTTGCATGAGCCCCTCGTCGATCGTGATGCTCCCCTCGTAGTTGAGGTTGGCGTCCGTTACCGTTGCCCGGTGGATCTTGGACTTTAGCACGATGCGCTGCATGGATTCTCTCCCCCTGTGTTTCCGGTGTTTCCCGTCACCGTGATGTTAAACGTGCAAGGGCTCCCCGAATACCGAGTTGTCGATGAGACGCGCCGCCCCGACGCGGACGGCCAGCGCCATGACGCTCTCCCCGTCCAGCCGGGCGACGTCCTTCATCGTCGTCGTGTCGCAGATTTTCACGTAATCGATCGTCGCGTGGGGATGCCCGGAGATGAAGCGGCTGACGGCGCCGATGATGACGGCCGCGTCCCGCTCGCCCCCGGCGTATATCCCCTGGGCCATCTTCAGGCCCCTGCTCAGGCTCAGAGCCGATTGCCGCTCCTCGGGTTTCAAGTAGGTGTTGCGGGAGCTCATGGCAAGCCCGTCGGCTTCCCGGACCGTGTCCAGACCGATGATCTCGAGGTCCATGTTCAGGTCCGCGACCATCCGTTTGATGACGACGAGCTGCTGGAAATCCTTCTTCCCGAAGACCGCTGCGTGGGGCTTCACGAGGTTGAAGAGCTTGGCGCACACGGTGGCCACGCCGCGGAAGTGCCCGGGCCTCGAGAGGCCGCAGAGATTCTGCGTGACGCCTTCGAGATCCACGTAGGTCTGGTAGTGTTCGGGGTACATCTCGTCGTTGGACGGGAAGTAGATCACGTCCACCCCCACGCCCTGGCAGAGCCTGTAATCCATGTCGAAATCCCGGGGGTACTTGGCCAGGTCCTCCTTGGGACCGAACTGGGTCGGGTTGACGTAGATGCTCGTCACGAGGCAGTCCCCGTGCTTCTTTCCCTCCTCCATGAGCCTCAGGTGTCCCCGGTGGAGGAACCCCATGGTCGGGACGAAGGCAATCCGCAGGCCCTTCTGTCTCTGGGCGTCTGCGAATCGCTGCATCTCTTTCGCTTTTTCGATGACGATCATGGCCTGCCCCTGGAATAAAAAAAGCCTCACCGTGCAGGACGGGAGGCTGTTGACAGCAGCGCACTTCTCGAGCGGTAACCCTCCGTCCCAGTCCCACAGGGGGATCCAAGCGGTGCGGCCCCCTAATAACAGAAGACCCGCGGGCTGTCAAGGGTTTTGTCCGCGTCCGATCCGGTTGCTCAGGGAGGCGAATTCCAGGACGGAAAGCGTCTCGGCGCGCCGCGTCCCGTCGATCCCGAGCTCCTCCAGGATGGAGGGTATCGCTTCCTGCCCGACGGGCAGGCCGGATTGCCGGAGATTGTTCAGGAGCGTCTTGCGGCGCTTGGCAAAACAGCTCCGGACGACATTCCGGAATAATGCCGGGTCATCGACGCTGCACAGCGGCTCCCGGCGCATGTTCAGCCGGAGCACCCGGGAATCCACCTCGGGACGCGGAACGAAACAGGACGCAGGCACCCGCATCTCCAGCCTCGGCTGCGTGTACAGGGCCACGTAGACGGACAGGGGGCCGTAGTCCTTCGTTCCCGGGGGAGCGGCCAGCCTCTCGGCCACCTCGCGCTGGAGCATCAGGACGGCCCGGTCGACGGACTCGCGGTAGTCCAGAAGCCGCAGGACGATCGGGCTCGACAGGTTGTAGGGGACATTGCCGACGACCCGAAGCCTACCCTCCCCGCAGCCGGGCCGCACGGACGCGAAGTCGTACTCCAGGACGTCCCCGTGAACGATCTCGACGTTGTTCAGCCCCCCCAGTTCCTCCCGGAGCACGTCGACGAGCCGTCGGTCCACCTCGAGGGCGATCACGCGACGCGCCCGGGCCGCAAGGAGCGCCGTCAGGACGCCGATGCCCGAGCCGATCTCGACAACGGTGTCCGTATCGCGCACCTCGGCGATCCGGACAATCTTCTCCAGGATGTTGGGGTCGCACAGGAAATTCTGTCCAAGCCGCTTCAGCGGCCGGACGCCGTGCTTACGGAGAAGGCTCAGCGGGCTCTGCATGGCGGGTTCTCATTCGGATGACGGCATGCCGGGTCAGGAAGTACGACGGGACCGCGAACGCGACGGCAAGCAGCAGCCCCCCGACCTGCAACGGGTACAGGATGTGCAGCCCGATCTCCAGGATGGACTGGATGTCGTAGGCGGCAACGGTAAACGGGTTTGCGGCCATGCCCAGCACGGCGACGCCCAACTCGTACTCGGCGAGGTAGAGGACGGGGATCGTCAGCGGGTTGGAGATGATCGTCGCCCCCAGGATGGCCGCCGTGATGTTCTGCCGGAACAGCAGGCAGCTGACCATGACCAGGGCCGTGTGAAACGGGATGGTCGGGGTCGCACCGATGAAGACCCCCAGGGTCATCGCGCGGGCAATTTCCTCCGGCGCACCGCTCAGGCTCAGAAAGCGGTTGTAGAAATCGCGGATCCTGTCCTTTATCGCCATGGGCTTACAGGGTGTCCACCGGCCACCGGGACAGCGCGTTGAGATCGAAGGAGTCCCTGCGGCCGCGGGCCAGCGCGTGATGGCCTACGACGGCGATCATGGCCGCGTTGTCCGTGCAGAAGACGGGCGGCGGGATGAACACCCGGATCCCCCGTTTCCGGGCATCCTCATGGAACCGGGCCCGGAGGCGGCTGTTGGCCGCCACTCCACCCACGACGGCCACCTGCCCGATGGCCTGCATCTCCGCGGCCCGGAGCGTCTTGTCCACGAGGACGTCCACGATGGCCTCCTGGTAGCTCGCCACGATGTCTGGGATCTCCTCCGGCGAAGGCGCACTCTGCCGCTTCTTCATGTACGTCAGCAGCGCGGTCTTGACCCCGCTGAAGCTGAATTCGAGGGTGTCCTTCATGGACCGCGGAAAGGCGTGGACCGACGGGTTCCCCGACTTGGCCAGGCGGTCGATGACGACCCCGCCGGGGTACCCGATGTCCAGCAGCTTGGCCGCCTTGTCGAAGGCCTCGCCCGCGGCGTCGTCGCGGGTCTGCCCGACGAGACGCATCCGGTCGAAGTCCTGGACGACGTAGATGTTCGTGTGGCCCCCGGACACGACGAGGGCAATAAAGGGAAACGAGGGCTTCTCGTCCGCGAGAAACGCCGAGGCGACGTGACCCTCGAGGTGGTTGACGCCGACGAAGGGAATGTTCCGCGCCAGCGCCAGGGCCTTGGCCATGGAGAGGCCCACCAGCAGGGATCCCACCAGGCCGGGGCCGCGGGTCACCGCGATCCCCCCGATCGACTCGAGCGTGACGCCCGCTTTTTCGAGCGCTTCCAGGATGACGGGGACGATGACCTCCACGTGCTTCCGGGACGCGATCTCGGGCACCACGCCGCCGTACTTCTCGTGGATGCGGATCTGCGAGGCAATGACGTTCGAGAGCAGTTTCTGTCCGTCCTGCAGCACGGCCGCCGCCGTCTCGTCGCAGGAGGATTCAATTCCCAATATCAGCATGGCAGAGGGTTCTAGCACATTTTCTCTTTTATTTGAAGCATGAAACGCGTATAAGGAGGACACGAAAGGGATGGGGGACGATGGAGATCAGGACGGATTTTCTGGTCATCGGCAGCGGGCTGGCGGGCCTGAGCTTCGCGATCAAGGCCTCCCGGTTCGGTTCCGTGGCGGTCATCACGAAGAAGAACGCCATGGAGTCCACGACCAATTACGCCCAGGGCGGGATCGCGGCCGTGACGGACTCCGACGACAGCTTCGACCTGCACATCGGGGATACGCTCCGGGCCGGGGCGGGACTCTGCCGGGAGGACGTGGTCCGGTTCGTCGTCAGCGAGGCCCCCGGGCGGATCGCAGAGCTGGTCGGCTGGGGCGTGGAATTCTCGCGCAAGTCGGGGGCCCCGTCCGCCTACGATCTCGGCAAGGAAGGGGGGCACTCCCGCCGCAGGGTTCTCCACGCGGCCGACTCCACGGGCCGGGAGATCGAGCGGGCCCTCCTCGACAAGGCGCGCTCCCTCGGCAACGTGAGGATCTACGAGAACTTCCTGGCCATCGACCTCATCCGCGAGTCGAAAGTCCGGGGCCGCGCGTCCCTTCCCCGCGAAGAGCGCGACCGCTGTCTCGGCGCCTACGTCTTCGACATCGACAACGACCGGATCGACACATTCCGGGCCCGTTTCACGGTCCTTGCCTCGGGCGGAGCCGGCAAGGTCTATCTCATCACCACCAACCCCGACATCGCCACGGGCGACGGCATCGCCATGGCGTGGC